>JACQPK010000442.1 GCA_016207565.1 Elusimicrobiota bacterium | reverse complement strand
GCGTCGCCAGCTCCGAGTTGTAGGTGTTGATGAAGACCCAGCCGTGGCTGACCTTCTTGCCCATGCCGCCCAGGTCCTGGTAGTACGGCGGGAGCTCGAGCGTGAAGGCCCGTCCCGTCACGAACTTGCCTTGGGCGCGGTCGAACGGCCAGAAGGTCGCCGAGCCTCGGTAGGTCTCCTTGTACTTCCCCATCGGAGAGAACTCGGTGAAGGGCATCGGGTTGCCGAACTGCGCGCCCTCGACGTAGTACTCCGAGTTCTCCGTCAGCTTCGCGCCGCAGTGGTTCGTCGCGATCAGGGGGTTCTTGATGATCTGCCGGACCTTGAAGTCGCGGAGATCGACGACGCCGACGCGGGCGTTGGCCTTGTCGTTGGCGAACAGGAACTGCCCGTCGTACTTGCCGTTGGTCAAGGACAGCGCGGGATGGTGGACGTCGCCCCACTGCTGCAGCTTCCCGGCCGCCGCGCCCTGCTTGAACAGGCGCTTCGAGTCGTCGTCGCCGATCCCGAAGCCCTGCCACGAGTCCTGGGAGAAGATCGGGATGTCCTTGATGAGGCGCATGGACGGCACGCCGAACACCTTGATGTTTCCGGCCTGCCCGCCCGAGGCGAACAGGAGGAACTCGTCGGTGGAGCCCGGCGGCACGTACGTCTTGAGCGCGGCCTCGACGTCGTCGGGGCTCAGCTCGCGGGCCTGGATGATCGCGGACAGGCTCGCGGGCAGGCCTCCGCCCAGCTGGGCGAGGACCGACCGCGCCGGCAGCTGCGCCAAGGCGAACACGCCCAGCGCGGCCGCGGCGGTCAATGTCAGGATCTTCGGGATTTTATTCATGGTCGCCTACTCCTTGGGGAACAGCCTCTGGTACGCGTCCTTGTGGTTCTTCTTGAAGTCGTCGAGAAGCTTCTTGCGGTGCGCCGCCCACTCACCCGCGTTCTTGCCGGTCTTGCGGGACTTCGAGTCGTGGGCGAGGAACTGCCAGATCTTCTTGCCGTCGTCGCCTTTCACGGGGCAGCCGGGCTTGGACATCATGCGCTTCACGTAGCGCTTCCAGATCTGGTCCTCGATGTGCACGAGGCGCTTGTCTTTGTAGACGTCCGGGTTGTCCTTCTTGAACTGCTCCTCCTCTTCCTTCGTCAGCTCGAGGAACTGCGAGTTCAGCGGACGCGCGGCGGTGTGGCACGCGGCGCACTTGAAGACGGTCAGCTTGTAGCCCTCGCGGATCGCCTTCGGGTACTCCGAGACGTCGAGCTCCGCCGGGCCGAAGTCGTTGGGGTAGAGATCGGACGACGCCGTCGACGACTCCGGCGCGCCGCCCTTCTCCTTCTTCTCCGTGGCGCCGGCCGACGCCGCCAGCGCGCCGATCAGAGCGAACGTCCATAGCCTGTTCATCCGAATCCTCCTTACCATCCGGTGCTGTCGCTCAATTGCCGCAACGTCAACGCCTGAAATCCCTCGAGCACGAGCCGGTCGGCCTTCGCGATCACCTGGTGAATGAGGCAAAACGGTCCGCCGTCGCACTCCGCGTTTCCCAGCAGGCAGTGCCGGCCGCCGGGGATGATGTCCTCGACCGCCTGCATGATCTCGGAGAGGCGCGTGGCCTCCGCAGGCTTGGCCAGCGCGTCGCCGCCGCCGGGGCCGCGCTGGGAGACGAGCAGCCCGCGGCGCGACAGCCGCTGGAAGATTTTCGCGGTCGCGTTGACCGGGAGCCTCGCGTCGCGCGCGATCTGGCCCGCCAGCCGAAACGTGCCGAAGGGCGATTTCCCGAGGACGCGCATGCCCATGAGCGCCTGGCGCGTCGCCGGGCTGAGGTACAAGAACCGTAGTTCCGCAGCGTTATTTCCGGAATCGCGTGACATCACATCATTATCTTGCAACGTTGTTGCCATGGTTACCAGCCGATCCGATACCCCAGCCCCGCGCGAAAGCCGAGCGCGGAGTGCCGGTGTCCCGCGGTGCGCTCGTAGAGGGGCCACTGGATCGCGGCCGCGACGCTCGCGTCGCCGAAGGACAGCTCGAGGCCGGGAGCCGCGAACAACGCGTCTCCGCCCGTGCCCCGCGTGTCCTCCGCGGAGCGGCCCGCCCAGTCGCGCTCCCGCGACAAGGCGCTGAGCTGGAGCGTGCCGGTGAGGCGGGCCGCGATTCGCATGGCTCCCCCCACGTGGGCCATCCAGGCGTCGCCCGCGCGATACCCTAGCCCGCCGGGACCGTTGAAGCGCCTCATGACGCTCGCCCACAGTCCGCCGCCGCCGACCGGGCGCTGCCAGATGAGCCCGGTCGTGGCGTCGGTCGAGCCGGCGCCCGCGGAGGCGTGGGCGCGCGCGGCCGGGAACTCACCGCCTACGCCGAGCGACCACGTCGAGCCTCGCGCGCTCCGCCGGAAGGCGTAGCGCGCCTCGGCGAAGAGATCCTCCACGCCGCCGAGCTGCAGCGCGGCGCTCCACCGCGGCGAGAGCCCGAGGGCGGCGGTCATGCGATGGGGGCGGGTCGCCGCGTACGCGTCGTCGCTCGGGCCGCCGCGGGCGAACTCGTAGCCGAGCCGCAGCGTACGGGAAGCGATGGGACGGGGACCCGGCGCCTCGGGCTCGCACGAGGAGGCCCCGCACGCGGCCTGTCCCGGGGCCGCCGCGAGGGCCACGGCCAAAAGCGCGAAGGCGATTTCCGGCGCTGTTTTTCCGGAATTCGGAAACAAGCTCACGCCGTTCTCTCCCGCAACGGATCAGCCTGCCCGTTTCTCGAGGGCGGCGCAGCGGGCGTCGATCTCGGCCTGGATCGCGGCGATCGCCTCGGCGGTGAGCCGGCGGTAGCGGCCCTGGCCCTGGATGTACTCCGCCACGGGCTTGCGCGGCGTGAGCGGACGGTTCAGGCGGAGGCGCCCCTCCTCCACCTCGTAGAGCGGAAACAGGCCCGTCGCGACGGCCAGACGCGAGTAACGGACCGTCTGCTCCGGGTCGTACTTCCAGCCCGGCGGGCAAGGCGACAGCACGCGAATGAACCGGAAGCCCCGGATCCCCCGCGCCTTTTTGAACTTGCGGACCATGTCCTCGGCGAACGCCGGCGTGACGGTGGCGAGGTACGGGATGTGATGCGCCTCGAGGATCGCCTCGAGGTCTTTCTTCGGCCGCTCGGCGCCCGCCGGCGTCGTCATCGTCCAGGCGCCCCTCGGCGTGCCGCCCGAGCGCTGGATGCCGGTGTTCATGTACGCCTCGTTGTCGTAGCAGACGTACAGGATGTCCTCGTCGCGGTCCGCGGCGCCGGAAAGCGCCTGGATCCCGATGTCGTAGGTGCCGCCGTCGCCCGCCCAGGCCATCACGAGCGTAGTCTCGTCGCCGCGCGCCAGGAGCCCGTGCTTGACGCCCGTCGCGGTGGCGGCCGCGCCCGCAAAGGGAGCGTGCAGCACCGGGACGCCGAGCGTGCTCCGCTTGGAGGCGCCGGCGAGGACGGTCCAGCAGCAGGCCGGGATCACGACGATCGTCTCTCGTCCCAGCCCCTTGAGAGCGTAGCGCATGCTGATCGTCGCGGCGCAGCCCTGGCACGCCGTGTGGCCCGCGGAGACGAGCTCGGGCTCGGGGATCGACGTCTTGAGAGGCTTCACGGGGACGGTCACCTCGAGTCCTCCATCCACGCCGCCTCGGTGGAGGTCCGGTCGCGCACGGCGTCGTCGTAGATCTCGGTCAGGAGCTCCACGGTGATGTCGGTGCCGCCCAGGCCCGCGATGTAGCCGCGGACGGGCGGGTGCTCGGCGAGCGGGTAGAGAGCCGACTCGATCTCCTGCCGGAACACGCCGTTGCCTCCGGGGGACACCGCGCGGTCGATGACGGCCCACGGGACGCCGGGCCGGGCCAGCGCGCGGAGCGTGGACGCCGGGAACGGGCGCGCGACCCGCAAGCGGATCGCGCCGGCCGCGCGGCCGGACTCCCGAAGCGCGTCGACCGCCTCCTGCGCCGTCGAGGCGGCCGCGCCGGCGCAGACGAGGAACGCCTCGGCGTCGCCCGCCCGGTACGGCTCGACCAGCCCGTAGGGGCGGCCGAACGCCTCCTCGAACTCGAGGCACACCTTGAGTATCGTCTCGAGCGCGCGATCCATGTCCGCCTCGAGCCGGCGGCGGAGCCGCGTGAACTCCTTGGGGAGCGCGAGCGCCCCGTAGGAGGCGGGCCGCAGGACGTCGAGAGACGCGGGCTCCCGCCACGGGGGCAAGAACCTGGCGACCTCCGCGGCGTCCGGCACGTCGACGGGCTCGTAGGTGTGCGAGAGCGTGAATCCGTCCAACACGACCATCGACGGCAGGCGTAGGCGCTCCGAGACGCGGAAGGCCATCAGCGTCGTGTCGAGCACCTCCTGGTTGGAGGCGCAGTAGAACTGGAGCCAGCCGGTGTCGCGCTGGGACAGCGAGTCGCTCTGGTCCGACCAGAGCACCCACGGCGCGGCGAGGGCGCGGTTCACGTCGACCATCACGACGGGCAGCCGGGCGCCGGCGACCCAGTGCAGCATCTCGTGCATGTAGGCGAGGCCCTGCGACGAGGTCGCGGTGAACGTCCGCGCCCCGGCGCTGGCCGCCCCGAGCAGCGCCGACATGGCGGAGTGCTCGGACTCGACCTTGACGTAGCGGCCCGAGAAATCGCCCGTCTCCTGCAGCTCGGCGAGCGTCTCGCAGACCTGGGTGGCCGGGGTGATCGGGTAGGCGGCCGCGACGTCGACGCGCGCCAGCGCCGCGGCCCAGGCCGCGGCCTGGTTGCCGGTCAGGACCTTGCGCACGGCTCCTCCTCCGGCTCGGTCTCGAGCACGATGCACTTCGGCGGGCACTCGACGGCGCAGATGCCGCAGCCCTTGCAGTAGGCGAGATCGATGGCCGGCAGCCCGCCGCCGAGCTCCACGCAGGCCTCCGGGCAGAACTTCCAGCAGAGCAGGCAGCGCGTGCAGCGCTCGAGCTCGATGCGCGGCCTCAGCGAGCGCCAGTTCCCGGTGAGGTTCTCGCGCTGCGGGCGGTCCGCCCGCAGCACCATCGGCGTCGAAAGCGGGTCCTCAGCGAGACGCGGCATGGGCAGCCTCCGTCCGGCGCAGCTCGGCCGCGAACGCGTACGCCTCGCGCGCCGCGGACTCGTTCGCCTCGCGTTTGGCCGGGACGGCCTCGCGCACCGCCGCGGCGACCGACTCCTCGTCCGCCAGCTCGAACAGCGCGCAGACGGCTCCGGCCATCGCCGTGTTGACGAGCGGGCTGGCGGCCGGTCCGAGCCGGTGCTTGAGCGCGATGGAGCGCGCGGGGATGGCCGCGACCCGGCGGCCGGGCCAGCGCCGCTGCGCCTCGGCCGCGCTCAGCTCGCTGTTGACGACGACGAGGCCCTCGGGCGTCAGCCCCGCCACGGCGGCCTGTCCGCGCGCGGCCGCGGGATCGAGGATCACGACGGCGTCGGGGCGGTAGACGCGGCTGCGCAGCCGCACAGGCCGGTCCTGGATGCGCGCGTAGGCGAGTACCGGCGCGCCGCGGCGCTCGACGCCGAACTCCGGGGTCGCGGTGCACCAGCCGCGCCCGGCCCGCAGCACCGCGTCGGCGAGGATCTTGGCCGCGAGCACGGTGCCTTGGCCGCCGCGCCCGTGGAACCGCAGCTCCATCAGCCCCCTCCCTTGCCCAGGAGCCGGACCAGCACTTTCAGGAGATCGGTCGAGGTGACGATGCCGCGCAGCGCCCCCCGATGGGTGATGATGACGCGGTGGACGTGCCGCCGCTGCATGAGTCTGGCGAGCTCGACCACGGGCGTGTCCTCGGTGCCGGCGATCACCGCAGGGGTCATCACCTCGCTGACGCGCGTGTAGTCGGGCGCCTCGGAGTGAAATCCCCGAGGCAGGGCGTGCTCCGGGTCGCGGTAGAAGGCCGGCGTCTCGTCGCGCCCGCCCTCGGCGGGCTCGAGCTCGTGGCGCACGAGATCGGTCTGCGATACGACGCCGACGAGCCGTCCGTGTTCGTCGACCACCGGGACTCCGGAGATCCGGTGCTCGACCAGGAGCCGGGCCAGCTCGCGGACCGTCATGTCCGGCCGCGCGGTCAGCACCCGCGTCCGCATCACCTCGCGTGCGATCATGGCACCTCCTTGGCGGACTCCGCCTGCAGGCCCAGGCGCTCCAGGTCGGCGGCCGGGATCCGCTTTGACGCGATGGAGAAGAGATCCGCCTCCTCGCGCGCGATATGGCTCCGCACCATATTGGCCAAGCGCGAGCAGCCCAGGATCAGCCAGGCGGGCGAGCGGCCCGCGGAAAACAGCTCCGACTTGAAGACCGCCATGACCCGCATGATCCCTTCGTGGTCGGCGTCGATGACGTCCAGGGCGGGGGTCGACTCGGGCGCGTAGTGCCGGATCGAAGGCCAAAGGAGCTTCTCCTCGATCTCCTCGTGCCTCTCGAGGCGGCTGACGAGCTCGCCGATCAAGGCTGGGGCGTCGGGGGACCCCTTGGTCACCGACTTGTCGAGGCGGTCCAACAGGCGCAGGAACTCGCGATGCTCCGCGCGCAGCATGTCGAGCAGATTCATCCTGTCGGTGGGAGGCGCAACGAAACAGCCGAAAATGCAAAAAAAGTAAACCCTGGGGACAGTCCCCAGGGTTTACTTTTTTAACGGAGGCTGGCCAGGTAG
>JACQPK010000408.1 GCA_016207565.1 Elusimicrobiota bacterium | reverse complement strand
GCGTTATTCCGTTTTCCCTGCTACCGGGGAAACTTGGGGCGACGGCCGCTTGACACTCTGGCGGTTACGGCGCAAACTGGCGGACGAGGACCCATGGCGGCCTATCGGCGTGGCCTGCTCCGGAACCTGGGTGGCCCGGAGCCCATCGACCTGCGCGATATGGCGCCCGCGGACACCGGAGCTTGATCGCAATGGATAGCGTGCCTCCCACTCGCCGGTGGCATCTCAGGAGGGGCCTTGCATTGCCCTAAGTGCAAGCACTCCCCGGAGCTCACTTCAATGCCGCTCCCGGGGAGCGTCACCGTCGACTTCTGCCAGTCATGTCGCGGGGCGTTCTTTGAGCCACATGAAGTTCTCGTCCACCTTCCAACTCCTGAGGCGACACCGAGCCCGTATCTCCCCTGCCCCTGCGGAGAAGGGACTCTGCACCCAGGGTCGTACTTCCAGGGCAAGCTCGAGCTTGAACGCTGCGATGACTGCGGCGGTATCTGGTTCGATGCAGGTGAAGTCCTGGCGCTGCGGGAGTATTCTGGCTCCAAAGAAGTAGTCGGGCTGCAGCCTGGATTCTCCTCTAGCCAGGACTCCTCCCCCGAGGTGGACGCAGGCGCGACGTGGGTGGGGTCACTGGGCGGTATGACCGGTGAATTCGCCCGTTGGTCCTTCCCTGGACTAGCGCTTCTCGTCGACGCAGCCGCAGCGGTGTCAAAGGCCGACTCGCGGCGCGCCAGCAACGCGCCGCGGGCGCGGGCTGCGCCCGCGCCCCGGGGGGAGGCGAAGGCGTCGACGGACCCGACGGGCTCCGGCCCGGCACCCAAGCCGACGGGGAACCCGCGGCCCGCCAAGAAAGCGCGCTCGGCCAAGCGACACTCCAGACTGCAGGGGATCGCCTACCTTCTCGTCGGGCTGACTCTGCTCTCGGCCGGGCCGGTTCTCGGACTCTTGGCCGGTGTGGGGCTGAACTCCTTGCAACTAGGGCTGTTGATCTTTGGAATCCTCCTTCTTGTTGGAGTCGGCTGTTGCAGGTCCGCGTTCAAAACGCTCGCCAGGACGGGCGCGGAGGCGCTGACAGACGACCCACGACCGCCGATTGTCTATCTGCGTTCGTTTGCCGACGACGAGACCGCCGTCAAAGCGCCGCAGCTGAAGGATCACCTAGTCCTCAGCACGTTGCTGGAGGTGGGGGAAGGGACGGAAGAAGAGCAGATCGCGACCCTACTTGGATCGTTGGGGCCGTTCGTGGCGATTGGAGATCCGAGCGACGAACTCCCGGACCTTGGAGCCGCTCGCCTGTATGTGGATCACGCGGACTGGCAAGCGAAAGTAGAGGAGTTGCTGCGTCGCTGCGCTTTGGTCGTCTTGCGCGCCGCATCCACTCCTGGCTTCATGTGGGAGGTCCAACGCTCATTCGAGCTCTTGCGACCGAACCAGGTCCTGATTCTGATACCCGTCGATTGGAAACACAGGCGCTACGAGGAGTTCGCGAAAGCGCTCCCACCGAGCATCCGCCCCCCCCTGCCACCCCTGCCGCCTATGAGCGAGGGCTGCAGATCATTGAGAGGCATCCTGTATTTCGATGCGGCAGGGAGGCCCCGCATGGCGTCCCTCTCCTCACGGGGAATCCTATGGAAAGGGAGCACAGAGCTGGGGAGGTCTCTGTCCCGAGCCCTAGAGCCCATTTTCGCCCAATCCCATCCTGACTGGGTCCCGGTGCTGAAGCTTTGGCGGCACAGGAGGAGGAATCGTTTGGCGTGGGTGGGGTCAGTGTGGCTGGCCCACGCGCTCATCACCTGGATCGCAGGATCTACGGAGTCTCCGCCATGGCTTCTCCCGCTCCTCGGCATCCTGATCTGTCCCGTTGCCCTAGGTAGCCTGTATGCAATGCGCCGACTTTAGAGGACCGGAGAGCCCACTCCGCCACACAGGCTTGGCAACGGGCGCTCGATTCCGCGAGTCTAGGCCGCCATCCGCAGCGAGAAGGCGAAGCAGGAGCCTTTCCCGGGCTGGCTCTCGACCTCCAGGCGGCTGCCGTGGCTTTCCACCAGCTCCCGGGTCACCCTCAGCCCAACCCCGTACCCCTTCGCGTAGTTGGCCGCCTCGGCGGAGCGGAAGCCTCCCGAGAAAATGCGTTCCCGGTCGGGGACTGGAATGCCGATGCCGGTGTCCTGCACGGACACCTGAACGCTTTGGGGCGCGCCCACGGCAACTCGGACCCGCACCTCGCCGCCGGCCGGCGTGTACTTGATCCCATTGCCGACCAGGTTGCTCAGGATGAGGGCCAAGGCGTCCGGGTCGGCGTGGACGGGGATGATCTCGGCGGGATAGTCGAGGATAAGACCGACATGCTTCTGGTCGGCGAGCGGCTTGAGCAATTCCAGCACGTCCTCCACCACTTTGCGCACGGCCGTGGGCCTCACGGCGAGCTCGAAGCGACCGGTCTCCATTCGGCCCAAGTTCAGGAAATTCGCCGTGGCCGAGGTTAAATGGACGATCGTCCGGTCCAGGACCCCGTAGCAGTGTTGCCGCGCGACCGAGCTTTCGCTCGGCTCGGACTCCTTGAGCATCGCGGTTGCCATCGCCAGCGCGTTGAGGGCGTTGCCGAACTCGTGCGTCACGATGGAGAGCATCGACGACTTCAGCCGGGAGGCCTCCGCGTGAACCCGATAGCTGCCACGGACGCGCCACAGCAAGGAGCCGACGATGGAGAAGAAGCCTAAGCGGACCAGCGCGTTCCAGTAGGGCGTCCCGGGATGGCTGTACTCTCTCCCACCGGTCAAGTCCGCGCCGAGCCAAAGCGCGGCGCCGAGCGCCGCGGAGGGCAAGACCCAGGCCCGGCCCAACAACCACACGAGATAAGTGATCGGTCCGAGATAGAAGATGGAAAAACTGATCTCAGCGCCGGTGAGGCGGTCGAGGAACCAGACCGCTGCCATGGCGGCCAGGCCGGCGAGCGCCACGACGGCGCGTGGCAGCGCGGCGAAGCGGTTCACGATCGAGCCGCGCGAGGCAAAAACAACGCTCACGTCGGCCGCGTCTTCTTAGCCATGGCAGGACGACCGCGAAGGCAGCGCCGAAAACGAGCAACAGGATCAAGTACTCCGGGGCCTGTCGTCCGGGCGCTTTGCATCCGACAGGCATTCTAGGATTTTGGGCCAGGCCGAGGGAACGGAAGACGGCCAGGCGCTCCAACCGTTCCCGTTCGGAACGCCGGGGAGTCCGAAGTGATAAAATTCCCAGCCCTATGCGTCGCCAGAATTGATGCGAGCTCCCCTGTGGATCGCGACCGCGTCGCTCTGGTGCATCTTCGCCTGGAAGATCCCGGCTAATCTCCTGAGCCTGAATGCCGAGCTTTTTCCAGCGCTCGAGGCCGCGACGATACCGCGCCGCCCGCTAGGCGATATCGCCGTCGTGGTCATCATCATGTTGCCCAACCTGCTGGGGGCGATGCTCGTCCGCCTTCTCGATTGGGATCAGACTCCTCATTCCTCGATATCCCGAAACGCGTCCTCCTTGCTTATGCCGGTTTGGCGCGCGGCCGCAGCCATCGCCGCGCTAGCCGCTCTCTTGCCCGCGCCGGTTCTTGCCGCCGCGGAGGCAAGTTCGAGGGGCGTCGCGTGCGTGCTGTTGTCAACCATGGCATTGAGTGTTTCGGCGCTCCAGTTCGTGCTCTGCTTCGCGCCGCTGTCGCTGGCGAACTCGGAGCTGGAGCCGCATCAACCTGCACGGCTGAGCCGCTTGATCGCGATCCTGATCGGCGGTCTGTGGTTCGTACCCGTCGCCTGCGCGCTGTGGTTCCTGCTTCCCCTGATCCAATTGGATATGCTCGCGCTCTTCATGTCGGGAGCGCGGAGCGCCGACGACACCCGTCGCGTGATGTTCCTGCTCCACGGCACGGTCTTCACGGTCCTGGCGCCGGGCATCGTGTTTTGGCGCGCGGGTCGACAAAGGGCGCTTCAGTTCCTAGAGTTGAATATCGATTTTCTACCGCTTCCAGCGCTCAGGAAAATGCGCGGCTGAAGTCCGTCTCCTATTCGCCTTGGAGCCGTCTCGCCGCGTCGTAGAACGCCGCGGCTTGGCTTCCGCTGAGGCGGTTCGGGACCTCAAGCTCGACCGCGACGCCGCGGGCCCGCAGCGCGGCGGCCACTCGCTCGAGCTCGCGCGGCTCGGGCGCGGGCCAAACGGGATATTCCCACAAGGCGACCGTCTCGCCTCCCCGGATCCGCAGGTCGAAGCGCGGACTGAGTTCGTCCTCCGGCGGGGCGTCCGGGTGGTGCCAGGTGTAGGTGGAAGGATACAAGCGCGCCGACTCGACATCGGCCCAGCCGTAGCGCCTTTCTCTAAGGCCGAAGAGTCCATTGACCGCGACGCCATCCGGCCGGACCTCGATGTAGTCGTCGAAGCCCAAAATGAGGCCCAGGCCGACCGCCCCCCAGAGGAACGTCGCGAGCGACAGCCAACGGGAGCTCTCCGCGCGCGCGGCACGCTCGGGGAATCGGCCCCCCCGGCGCTCGTGGTAGGGCTCGATGGCGGCGTAGACGAGCCCGCCGGCGGCCAGACCGATCAAGAAGGCGGGAAGCGCCGCCGCCGGAACCGAGAAGGGGGAGACAAACAGCAGCGTCCCGGCGCCCGTCAGGAGCGGCCGCTGGGCGCGAACGGCACCGAGGACCGCGCCCGCCGCCACCGCCCAGGCCGCGAGCATCGCCGCCAGGACCAGAACGGCTGGATAACGTCCGGCCGGACGATCGATTGGGCGGCGTGTCCGGACCGCGGCCGCCCACTCACGGAGGGCATAGAGTACGCCGGCCCAGGCCACCAGCGCGGCGATCGTCGCAGGCTTCATCGCGAGCCGGATGATCTCCTCAGGATAGCCTACCGGGCGCCGCCGCGCAACGATCCATTTTGCTACACTTGCCAATCAGACCGTCCAAGACGATGTCTAGCCCTGCGACCCGCTCTGTCGGCGCGCCGCGGCGTTCCAAGGACCGCGCCGGCGCCTCGGCCGGCTGCGTGCTGGTCATCGACGACTCGCCCGATCTCGGCCGGCTCATCCGGAAGACGCTCAAGAAAGCGCGCTACCGAGCCATCCACGCGAAGGATGGAGAGACCGGACTCAAACTCGCGCGCTCGCTTCGTCCCGACTTGATCGTGCTCGATATCGGCCTTCCCGGAATGGACGGGTTCGCCGTCCTCAGCGCCATCCGCGCCATGGGTCGCATCCCAGTGATCGTCCTCACCGGCAGCACGGCCGAGGCTGACTGCGTCGTGGGCCTCAAGCTGGGCGCCGACGACTTCTTGATCAAGCCGGTCTCCATGCAAGTGCTCGCGGCACGCGTCGAAGCCATCTTGCGACGAGTGCCGTCCCGAGCCCCGGACCCCGGCTCGCGCGAGAGGCGCGGCTCCCTGCGCCTCGACTCCAGGAGCCACGAGCTGATCGTGCACGGGAAGGCCTTGCTCTTGGCCCCCAAGGAGTTCCATATTCTCCGGCTTCTCCTCGAGGCCCATGGCAGGGTCGTCAACCGTCGCGAGCTCCTGCTCGAGGTCTGGGGCTACGACAAGGACTTGGGCATGGACACCCGCATGGTGGACCAATACATGTCTCGCATCCGCCGGAAGCTCAAGAGCGAAGGCCGCAGGATCGTGACGGTTCCGACGCTCGGCTATAAGATCCGCCTCTGACGCGTCCGCCCCTACCGCCATCAGGGTTCGCCTGACTTATATCAGGCGATCGCTGATACACATTCTCAACAAAAGCTCCACACATTCTTCCGCGGCGTCGCGTCCCTTCTGCGGCTACCATGTGCCTTGGACGCCCCCGGCCGGAGCCGCGCATGCGCACGGGTCGGCGCCCACGGAGGCACCATGGATCACGTCGAGAGGCTCGGAGCCGAGCGCGGCTTCCTGACGGCCTCCTGGACTCCGGGTCCCTTCTGCCGGGGCTGCGATCGACGCAAACGCCTCGCGCGCCCTCGTCCTCTGGGCGCGCGAGGCGAGACCCAGACTCCATCGGAACCCTGGCGGCCTCGCGCCACCTGCCATGCGGAACGGCAAACGACTCCCGACACGGAGGACGCCCGATGAAGACGCCGAACACATTCAAAGGCCCCCACGCGGGTCGGGAGGCGGAAGCGTCCCGGAACGGGACCAGCGCCACGAGCGTCGAGAGCCTCGTCCGCAAGCGGACGGCGGCTCTGGAAGCGAGGTTCCTAAAGGTCCGGCGCACCGCGCATCATCTGCTCGAACAGAAGGCTCACCTCGCCTCCGCTCAGGCGATCGCGGGCACGGGAAGCTGGGAATGGGATCTGGCCACCGATCGCATCCACTGCACGCGAGAGCTCAACCGCATCCAAAGGCTGTCGGCCAATGGAGGCTACCCCTCGTTCCAAGCGTTCCTCGAGCCTCTCCACCCGGCGGACCGCGGACCGACCAGCGTCGCGATCTTGGCCTCCCGCGAGACCCTAGAGCCGTTCAGCTACTACGCGAGGATACTGCTCCCCGACGGCACGACCCGGACGATCCACGGCCGCGGCGAAACGGTGGCGACATCGGCGGGAACGCCCGTCCGCGTGACGGGCACGTGCCAGGACGTCACGGACCGTGTCGCCCTCGAG
Source organism: Elusimicrobiota bacterium (assembly GCA_016207565.1). Taxonomy (GTDB): domain Bacteria; phylum Elusimicrobiota; class Elusimicrobia; order UBA1565; family JACRDR01; genus JACRDR01. The sequence continues at coordinate 10,932 of JACQPK010000408.1, read as the reverse complement.
AAGACGCTGGCCTATCAGGCCAGGCAAGCCGAGCGCTCCAACGTCGAGCTTCGGCAGTTCGCCCACGTGGTCTCACACGATCTGCAGGAGCCGCTGCGCACGATCGCCGCGTTCACGCGCCTGCTGGACAAGCGCTACGCCGGCCGCCTCGACGGGGATGCCGACGACATGATCGAGTTCATCGTCAACGGGACCCAGCGCATGCAAGCCCTTCTCGACGGCCTCCTGACCTATTGCCGCGTCGAGCGCCGCGCCCTCAACTGGCGGCTCGTCGACTCGCGCGAGGTGTTCCGGGAAGCGGTCGCCAATCTCCACGCGAGGATCTCGGAGACGGGCGCGAGAGTCACCGCCTCGGCCCTGCCCCTCGTCGAGGCGGATCCGGCGCTGCTGGCCGAGCTGTTTCAGAACCTGATCGCCAACGCCCTGAAGTACCGCAGCCGCCTGCGGCCGCGGATCCGCGTCTCGGCCGTCGCCGACGGCTGGCTCTGGCGCTTCGCCGTGCGCGACAACGGCATCGGGATCGACCCGGCCCACCACCAACGCGTCTTTGTCATCTTCCAGCGACTCCATCCACAAGACGCGTATCCCGGGATCGGCATCGGGCTCTCCGTCTGCAAGAAGATCGCCGAGATCCACGGCGGCCGCATCTGGGTGGAGTCGGAGGCCGGTCGCGGGGCGGCCTTCCACTTCACGATCCCCGGCGTGGCGCGAGACCACGAGCCGCATCCAGCGAAGACGAGGTAGTTCAGGGCCCAGGAGGCCCTCCTCCATGCTAAAGGAAAAGCTCACGCTGCTGCTCATCGAGGACAATCCCGCCGACGCCAAGCTGGTCCAGTTGGCCCTCGAAGACGCGCGCCACCCGGCCTTCGAGGTGGATTGGGTGCGGGACATCCCGGCCGCCCTCGCACGCCTCTCGGAGCGCGGGGTCGACCTCATCGTGACGGATCTCAACCTTCCCTCGAGCGCGGGCCTCGACACCCTCGGGGCCCTCAAGGAGCTGGCGCGTCATCTCCCCGTGGTGGTGCTGACCGGCTCGTACCAGGAGCAAGCCTCGGGCCAACAGGCCGTAGGCGACGGCGCGCAAGACTTCCTCGACAAGCAGACGCTCGACCCGAAACGCCTGCCGCGGCTCCTGGCGTACGCCGTCGAACGAAACGAGCGCGCCCGCTTCCAGGAGACGTTCCTCGAAAACGTGAACCACGAGCTCCGGACGCCGTTGACCGTGGCTTCCGGCTTCCTGCACTGCCTCCTCGAAAACGCCCAGGGAACGGCGCGCGCCGAAGAGCGGAGGACCCTCGACATCATCCTCCGCAATATCGCCTATCTCACCCAGATGGTCGAAGAGCTCGCCGAGGCGACGCGGGCCGGGACCGGCAAGCTCACCGTTTCCGTCCGGCGGGTCGACCTCGAGGCGCTCATGCTCCGCACGGCGGAGGAGTTCGGCATCGCCGCCAAGGACGCCGGCATCACGCTGTCGGTCAAGGCATCGCCCGGCCTTCCTCGAGCCCTGGCGGACCCCAAGCGCTGCCGCCAGATCCTGTTCAACCTCATCTCGAACGCGTTCAAGTTCACGCCGCGCGGCGGTCGAGTGGCCCTGGAGGCGAAGGCCTTGGCGAGCGATCCCAACCTGCTGAGCGTCTGCGTCGCGGACACGGGCTCGGGAGTGCCCGAGGAGGCGCGCGACCGGATATTCGAGCGGCTGTATCAGGCGCGCTCCCGCGCGCGAGAGGCGCCGAAGGGTCTGGGATTGGGCCTTTTCATCTGCCATGAGCTCGCGGCTCGGCAGGGAGGGCGCATCTGGGTCGAGGGCTCGGCCGACGGCGGCAGCCGCTTCTGCTTCACGGTGCCGCGGTTCTCCTTCACGAAGCTGCTGGAGCGCCTGCTCAGGTTCGATCACCCGGACGAGTCGCTATCGCTCATCGAGTGCAGCGTCCTGCCCGAGGAACACGGCATGGACCCGGTCTCCGCGTCGCAGCTCGCGGCCGAGGCCGAGGAGCTGCTGCGAACCGGGACCGGCCCAGAGGGCCAACTCCTCCCGGACCTGTCGCCCGAGGGAGTCCCCGGGGTCCGCCACGTCGCCGTTCGCGGCGGCGAGGCGGCCGCCCAGGTCATCGCCCGGCGGTTCGAGAAGGCTCTGGCCGCATTGCATCGCCGCCGGAAGACCGGGCTCGCGAGCGGAGCTCGCGTCGTCAGCGTGCATTCCATCCGCGAGCCTGAGGCCGCGCTCGAGTGCCAGATCGGACACATCGTTACGCCGGCGTTCGCGCCGGCCCGCGGCGCGCAGTAGGGAGGTCCCCATGGCGGATTCACCGGCGATCATCGCGTTGTGGTTGGGGCTGGCGGGCGGCCAGGCCCTTCCCCAGGTCGGGGAGGTTCCGGACCTGAGGCTCTCCGAGGTGACCGGCGAGGTTCGCATCCAGCGGCCCCACAGGCCCGGCGGAAGCGCCGCGGCGGGCGCCATCGGGTCGGGCGCCGAGGTGTTCGTCGTCACCGGCTCGGCGGCGATCGAGGCCGACTTGCCGGCGACGTTCGAGCTGAGGGCCGGAGACCGCGTCCGCTTCGCGGCGGCGTCCGCCGACCATGACGGCCACTTGGGCCTCCGGGTCGCCGCGCTGGGCGACACGCGCCTGCGGGTCGAGTTCGCGGAGGGACGCATCCGGCTCGGCCCCGGAGGCTCCGTAGCGCTCCGGCTGAAGCCGGCCGGGCGCATCGCCGCGCAAGTCCTCTCGAGCGAGGCGGAGGCCGTCTCTTCCGCCTGGCGGGGCACGGTCCTTCCCGACGAGACGCTGCTGCTGCGCGCCGGCCCGCCCGGTTTTCCGCGCCCGCCGCTCGACCTGTCCCGCATGACGGTGACGGGGCGCGCTCGGCGGGGCGTCGACTTCGTATCGATACGCGCGCCTTCCCGAGGAATCGCCGTAGCGCGGATTCGGACGGAGTCCCTGTCCGCCGGCGACCGCTCGGAGCTTCGCTCGGCGCTCGCCGCGACTCCGTTGGCCGCGCTGTTGGCTCCGGTCGAGCCGGCGGGCCGGGCGGCTCCACGGCTTGCCGCCGGCGGCCCCCCCGAAACGGGCTCGACCGCCGGCGAAGGGATGCTCGGGGTCGTGGTCGTGCTGCTCCTGCTGGTCTCGGGCGGGATTCCCGCGCTGCGCGCCGTCATCTCCCGGCTCGGCGCAGCGAGATAATCAGCATCTTGCGCACCCGGTCGTCCTCCTCGCCGTCGAGCGCCCCTCGCAGCAGCCCGATCACTCTCGGGCCTCCGATCTCGCCGAGCCCCACGGAGGCGCCGATGCGCACGCCCGGATCGACGTCGAAGAGCGGCGCGATGAGCGCGCTCGCCGCGCGCTCGCCGCCGAGCTCTCCCAAGGCCAGCGCGGCCTGAAGCCTGACCTGAGCCTTGGCATCGTCCCGCGCGGCACGCGCCAGGGCTCCGACGGCGAAAGGCTGCCGCATCCGTCCCAGCGCGAGGGCCGCCTCGTAACGAACCCACCACGAGGGGTCCAGCCGGAGCCTCCCCTCGAGCAGCGTCTCGGCGCCCAGCGGAGCCGCTTGCCCGAGCGCCCCCACCGCCGCCCGCCGGACCTCGGGGTCCGGGTCCCGAAGCGCCTCGGAGAGGTAGACGCCGATCCTGGATTCGCCGATGGTGCCTAGAGCCTGCGCGGCCGCGATCCGCGTGGCTTGATCTTCGTCGAGCCGGAGCAGGACCGCGCCCACGTACGGGATGGCCGCGACGTTCCCGGAACGCGCCAAGCCCTGGATCGCCCGGCGCTTGCGCGCCGCGTCGCTCCCGTGGAAGACCCGGAGGAACGTCGGGATCGTGGAAAGAGGCGCCAGGCTGTCGCGCAACTCGCCGGCCGCGTCGAACGCGGCCGGAACGCTCGACGCCGCATCCCCGGGCGGGTAGTCGTCGTCCGCCCCGACGCCGGCATGCAGCGTCCTCGCGCCCGCGAGCATCCCGCACAACAGCCACGCCAGGGGCAAGCGCGCGGTCGCCAGCCAGAATCGCTCGATGAGCTTGATCGTCTTGACGAACTCCTCCAACGTCCTTGGCTTGGGGACGTAGGCGTTGGCGTGGGCCTCGTAGCTCCTGCGGATGTCCTCTTCGGACTTGGAGGTCGTAAGCACGACGACCGGGATCGCCTTGAGCTCCGGGTCTTGCTTGATCTCGGCAAGCAAATCGCGGCCGTCCATGGCCGGGAGATTGAGATCCAAGAGGATCAGCCGCGGACGCCGGGCGTTCTCGAAGGGAGGGCGACGCCGAAGCAAGGCCAGCGCCTCATCCCCATCGCGCGCCACCTGAAGTCTCTTCCGAATGGGGCTTGCCCGCATCGCGTATTGGATCAGGCGCACGTCGGCTCGGTTGTCCTCGATGAGCAGGACCAAGACCGGAGCGCCCGCCTCGAGCGGCTGCGTCATGCGTCCGCCAGCGGCAGGGTGAAAGAGAAGGTGGCACCCTTGCCCAAAACGCTCGAGACCCAGACCGTCCCTCGGTGGAGGGCGATCAGCTCCCGGACGATCGATAAGCCCAGACCCACCCCTTCGCGTCGAGCGCCGTCCGCGGGCGCTTGCATGAACCGCTCGAAGATGCGCTCCTGATCCTCGGGAGCGATCCCGCAACCGGTGTCGGCGACCGAGAAGACGGCCATGCCGGGATGCAGCTCCCCACCCGCCGCGGCGCCGATCGTGATGCGCCCTCCCGGCGGAGTGGCCTTGATCGAGTTGGAGATGAGATTCGCCAGGATCTGGACGCTCTGCGGGCGGTCCGCCAGCACCGTACGCCGCTGGTCGCCGGCCTTGGCCTCCAAGCCGATCCCCCGACGCAGCGCCCACGGCGCCAGGCTCTCGACCACCTCGCGGATCAACGCCTCCGCGTCGACGGGCGTCGGGGAGACCTGCAGACCGCCCGCCTCGAGCTTGGAGAAGTCCAGGATCTTCGAGATCATCTCGCCAAGCTGCGCGGCGTTGCGGGCGCAGACGTCCAAGAAGTTCGCTTCTTCCGCATTCAGCTTCGGCCCGGCCTTGCGCTCGATGAGCTCGAGCGCGGAGCAGATGGAGCTCAACGGCGCCTTGAGGTCGTGGGTGATCCGCTGGACGAACTCGTCTTTCAGCCTTTGGGCATCCTCGAACTTCCGCACGTCCGGCATGACCGCATAGGTGCCCACGACCCGGCCGCTCTCGTCTTGAATCAGAGCCAGCGAGCGTTTCATCGCGTCCCCGACCTCGCGCTCGGCCACGACGTCGACCTCGGAGGAGAGGTCCCGGCCTTCATCGATCGCGATGTCCTTGGACACCGCCAGCACGCGGTCTCGACCCGAGACGGTCGCCGACACATGCCGGCCGGCCAGCTCCGCGAGGCGCTGGCCCGCGATGGCCTCCGCAGCCGGATTCATCATGAGCACGCGGCCGGTCGAATCCACGATCACCTTGCCGTCCGCCATCGTCGAAAGCACGCGTTCGGTGCGGATTTGCTCGGCAAGGATCCGTTGCTTGTCCTCCTCCAGCGCGGCCGTCGCCTCCGCGACGTGGCGATCGAGAGACTGCTTGACCATGTCGACGGCGTCCGCATAGAGGTGGGTCCGCTCCTCCGGGTCTTTCACCGCCGACTCCACCAGTTGCCGGAGCAGCTGGGAGAAGTTCACGCTCGGGCGTTTCCGCGCGGCGGGCCGAGCGTCTGGGGCGGGAGCCGTCGCCGGAACGCTCTCGGGCACGGGGGCGCGCGTCTCGAGCTCGACGCGAAGGTGCTTGACCCCCTTTTGGAGCAGCAGGTCGGAGAGGGCGGCCGGCTCCGACGACGCCGGAGGGTGGGCGGCGAGCTCGCAGAGCACGGCCAGCTCGTAGCACCGTACGTCTCCCAAGAATTTCAGGCGGAGAGGGCCGCCCGCGCCCCCAAACAACCCCAGCAGGGTCTCCGGGCTCTGCGTCGAATCCGCGATGGGAGTCGCGTCCCACAGCCACCTCCCATCGGTCATCGTCAAGGTGTTCTCGGACCCCGGCGAGACGCGCAGCAGCTCGTCGAACGCCTTGAAGGACTCCTCCAGAGCCGCTTGCGCGACGGGGTGGGTCGGCTTGTAGAGCGAGAACGCCCGGGTGGCGAGTCCCAGGGCGCGCAGGAACGCGGCAGCCGCAGGCCGGTAGGGGCACACCCCGTCGGCGCGGCCCGCCGAGAGCCTGGACCCCGCCCCGCCGTTAGGCGTTTCGGCGTTCATATCGGCCGCCCCCGCAGCTCGCGGGAGGCGAGCTCCGAGCCCCCCCGGAGCAAAGCGTCCTCGGGGTGAAGCCTCAGGGCGTCCTCCAACAGCCGCTCCGCTTGCGCCGGGTGTCCTTGGCGGAGTTGGACCATGGCCAGGTCGTAGGCGGCCAGCGTGTTGCGCGGGTTGAGCGCGACGGCCCGTCCCAGATGGAAGGCGGCCTCGTCGAGGCGGTCACGCTGGCAAAGCGCCACGCCCAGATCGATGTGCGCCGAAATGAGGCCGGGGCAAAGCGCGATCGCCCTGTAGATTTCCTGGTCCGCGATATCGGAGCCGAGAGCCCTCCAGGACTCGTGACAGTTCTCGCCGTTGTAGGGATTGAGCGCGAGGGCGCTCTTGGCTTCCCGCTGCCGCTCGCCCGGATTGCAGCGCTGTCCCTGCCGCAAAGCGACGGACATCGCCCGGTGCGGCTCGCTCACCTGCGGCTGCAGCTCGAGGGCCGTCGCGGCGCTCTCGTAGGCGAGGTCGTAATAGCTTTGTCCTTCCTGTCCGTTGAGCTCCCGACGGAAGCCCCAGTAGGCGTAGGTCTCGGCGAGGGCGGCGTGGGCCAGCGCGTGTCGGGGATCGGCCTCGATCGCGTCCCGCAGCAGAGGGACCGCCTCGGCATACCCCTCGCAATCGAAGAGGAGCAGCTTTTCTCTGCCGAGGGCATAGGCCGTCTCGGCTGCCGTGACGGACGGTCCTTCTTGAATCGGGGCGGGCATATCAGCCTCCGAAGATGATCGGGTACGCCTCATGAAGCGAGGTGAGCCCGTCGGCCGCGGCCAGGAGCGCCGCGTGGCCCAACGGGGTCATCCCTTCCTTGACGGCAAGGTCCGTGAGCAGGTCCGAAGAGCCCTCCCGCGATAGGATCGCTTGGCGCATGCCCGAGGTCGCGACCGGCATCACCTCGAAGATCGGGCGCCGGCCCGCGTAACCAGCCTGCCGGCACGCCGGGCAGCCCCGCGGGCGAAACACGGTCTTGAGCCGCGCGATCTGGTCCTCCGTGAGCGAGCGTTTGTCCTCGTCGGACAGGGGCTGGGGAATCTTGCATGCCGGACACAGGAGCTTGACGAGCCGCTGGGCCACGACGAGCCTCACGCTGGCCGCGACCAAGAACGACGCCAATCCCATGTGCGTCAAGCGCATGATCGTGGCCGGGGCACTGTTGGTGTGCAGCGTCGAAAAGACGAGATGGCCGGTGATCGAGGCCTTTACGGCTATCTCGGCGGTCTCCTTGTCTCGGATCTCGCCGATCAACATGATGTCCGGGTCTTGCCTCAGGAAGGCGCGCAGCGCCGTTTCGAACGTGAGGCCGATCGCCGGGCGGATTTGCGCCTGCGTCGCGCCCTTGAGGCGGTACTCGATGGGGTCTTCGGCCGTCAGGATGTTGACGTCCGGACTGTTGAGGACTCCCATCATGGTATAGAGCGTCGTCGTCTTCCCTGAGCCCGTCGGGCCGGTGACCAACACCAACCCGTTGGGGCTCTTGAGGGTCTTCTCGACGCAGTCGAAATCCCGGTCGCTCAAACCGAGGGAGCGGAGGTCGGTGTTGAGCTTGCTGGCTCCCAGGATGCGCATCACGATCTTCTCGCCGTGGCAACTCGGGAGAGTGCTCACCCGGAACTCCACCGGGGCGTTTTTGATCTGCGCCTGGAATTGTCCGTCCTGCGGGAGACGGTGTTCGGTGATGATGAGGTTGGCCATGATCTTGATCCGGGCCGCCAGCCGTGCCCTCAGGGAAACGGGAAGCGTGCAGAGGTTCCTCAGAGAGCCGTCCACCCGCACCCGCACCAGGATCTGGTCTTCCTGCGGCTCGATGTGGATATCGCTGGCCCTCATCCCGACGGCACGGACCAGGATCTGATTGACCTTGCTGATGAGCGGCGAGTTCTTCGATTCGAGATCGAGGCCTTGCAGGTCCTCGGCCTCCGGCCTCTCCTCCTTTTCGATCTTGACCAGATCGAGAAGCGCCTCGTCATCCTGCCATGACTCGGAAAGCCCCTCCGGCTCGACGGCAGGCGGGGTCTCGGCCGCGGAGGCCGCGCGAGGCGCAAGGCCCGGCTTGTCCGGCGCCGTAGGAGCCGGCGGCGGCTCCGACGCGGCGGACTCCTCCTGCATCGTCGCGGGGAGGACTCGTTGCACCGCCGCCAGCAGCTTAGCGTTGGAAACCGGCTTGTCCAAGAAGTCGGCCAAGTCGAGGCCCAGATCCTTGATGTGGCGCCGGTTGGGAGCCCCGGAGAACATGATGATCGGGATACCGCGCGTCTCGAGCGTGCTCTTCATCTCCTGCACGAACTCGTAGCCGTTCCTGCGCGGCATGTTGAAGTCCACGATGATCAAGTCCGGAGGCTGATCGAGGACCAGTCCCAGGCCCTCGGAGCCGTCGTTCGCCTGCACGACTTGATAGCCCTGGTCCGAGAGGACGGTTCGAACCAACTCCCGGTAGTCACGGTTGTCATCGATGACCAGCACTCGCGCAGGACGCTCCGCGACCCGCGACGCGACGGATGCGCTTGTGGCGGGGCACGAGTCGCCCGGCTCCTCCATCGACTGACCGAGCAGGGTGTCGAGCTCGGCGGCCAAGCGTCCGATCGTCTCGTCGTCTCCCATGGGGTCGCCTCGGGCTAGAGCCAAAGTATAGTCCCCGGCCCGGCTTTCCTCGGGTGCAGAATTGGTGGAGCTAATGTTGAGGAAGTGTGGCTTGCCTCAACCATAGCTCGGATGTTACATTCAGCCCGAGGGAGGCCTGATGCGATGTCCTAACTGCGGCCATGCCGAGGCGGATGGGGCGCGGGAATGCTCCGCATGCCAGGTGATCTTCGAGAAGTGGGCCCTTCGGGGCGCCCCGCCGCAGCCTGCCGGCGGCGGTCCGGTCCAGGCTCCGCCGTATTTCATGGCGCTGGCCTGCATGACTTGGTCGAGCAACCGGCTCTACCGCGTCTACCACGCGCCCGGAGAGCTGCTCTTCATTTGGGCGGGATCGGGCGACGACGTGTCAAAGGCGTTCGCGATGCAAGGAGGCCTGTTGGGATACGCGCTCGCCGCGACCCTCGACCCGACCTCGAAGAACCAGGAGCGAGCGCGACAACTGGATGCGTCCAAGCCGGGAGACCTCGTCTTCGAGCACGAACACAGCTTCCGGGCGGCCCATACGGATGTCGAAGAGGCGAGCCTGGAGCCTCGATCCTGGTGGCTGGCGATGGCCTATATGCAGCCTGCTCACGTCGGCGTCCTGCGGCTGCGCCACCGGGAACGAGGCTCCTTCCAGTGCTGCCTCATGACCGCGGAGGACATGAAGCTGGCGCTCCAGCGGGTGCCGGAAGCGCTGGGCGCATCGGCGCGAATCGCCGCGCGATGGGACGGCGAGAGATTCGTCTCGGCTTAGACCCGTACCCGCTCGACTCCATCGACCGGCCGCGGGTCCATCCGAAGTTGTCGACCGCGGCTCCAATGGGAAGCCGCCCCCGCCGGGATGTTTCCTAGCATCGAGGACGATGTCCTCGGCCTTCCCGGCGTCTCACCGCCTTTCCGTCCTGATCGGCAATACGCCGCTTTTGGCCGTCGACCTCCGCTACCGCGGCAAGAAGCGGCGCGTCTTCGCGAAGGCCGAGCATTTCAACCTGACCGGCAGCATCAAGGACCGGATGGCGCTCCACGTGCTCCGGAGGGCGTACGGTCGCGGCGAGCTGGCGCCGGGAGGGCCGATCGTCGAGGCGACGAGCGGCAACACCGGCATCTCCTTCGCGGCGATCGGGCGAGCGCTGGGGCATCCCGTCCACGTCTTCATGCCGGACTGGATGAGCCGCGAGCGGATGGACCTGATGACGAGCCTGGGGGCGCGCCTGCGCCTCGTCAGCCGCGAGGAGGGAGGCTTCCTCGGAAGCATCCGCCTCAGCGAGGAGTTCGCGGCCGGGCTGCCCGGAGCCTTCCTGCCGAGGCAGTTCTCCAACGCCGACAACGTCGAGGCGCACGCGGCCACGACCGGACCGGAGCTTCTCTGCCAATTGGGAGAGCTGGGCCTTGCGCCCGACGCCTTCGTCGCGGGGGTCGGCACCGGCGGGACGATCATGGGCGTCGGCCGCTATCTCCGCTCCAAGCGGCCTCAGGTCCGGGTGCACCCGCTCGAGCCGTCCAACTCCCCCACCCTCAGCGCCGGTCGGAAGGTCGGCCGGCACCGGATCCAGGGGATCTCCGACGAGTTCATCCCGCCCATCGTGGAGCTCGCGAGTCTCGACCGGGTCGTCGCGGTCGATGACGGCGACGCCATCCAGACCGCGCGCAAGCTCTCCGCCGAGCTCGGGCTCGCCGTCGGCATCTCGAGCGGCGCCAACCTGCTGGGAGCGCTGCTGCTCCAGGAGGAGCTGGGCGAGGACGCCGTCGTCGCGACCGTGTTCCCGGACGACAACAAGAAGTACCTGAGCACCGACCTCATGAGGGAGCAGCCGGCCAAGGAGCACTTCCTCTCGACCGACCTGACCTTCACGGGCTTCGAGGCCAGCCGGCGCTCGTGTGAGACCTGCCGCGCGGGCGACGGCCGGCGAACCGCGGCGCTCCGCTAAACTAGTGCACCTCCAAACTGATGCGTAACGAACTAAGCAACGCGGAGGCACGCAGAGGAAGTAACAGAAAGGCGCGCAAAGCGAAATATTCCCTCGATCCGTCCTTCGCGTTCCTTTCCGTCACTTCCCTTCGCGTACCTCTGCGT
>JACQPK010000407.1 GCA_016207565.1 Elusimicrobiota bacterium | reverse complement strand
CTCCATGGGGTCGACGCCGCGCTCCACCTTGCGCCCGACGTAATCCTCGACGAACTACTGGACGATCGGCATGCGCGAGGGGCCGCCCACCAGGATGATCTTCGTGATGTCGGCCGTCTAGAGCTTGGCGTCCGTGAGCGCCTGGTCCATGGACTGCTTGCAGCGCCGGACGATCGGGTCGACGAGCGACTCGAGCTTCGCGCGCGTGAGCTTCAGCACGAGGTGCTTCGGCACGTTGTCCTGCGCCGCGATGAACGGCAGGTTGATGTCGGTCTCGAAGACGTTCGAGAGCTCGATCTTCGCCTTCTCGGCCGCCTCGCGGACGCGCTGGTGAGCCATGGGGTCCTTCTTGAGATCGAGGCCCGTCTCCTTGCGGAACTCGCCGCAGACGTGGTCCACGAGGGCGTTGTCCATGTCGGTCCCGCCGAGCTGCGTGTCCCCGGACGTCGAGATGACCTCGAACACGCCGCCGCCGAAGTCCATGATGGTGACGTCGAGCGTGCCGCCGCCGAGGTCGAACACCAGGATCTTCTCCTCCTGGCCCTTCTTGTCGACGCCGTACGCGAGGCACGCCGCGGTCGGCTCGTTGATGATGCGGACGACCTCGAGGCCGGCGATCGTGCCCGCGTCCTTGGTGGCCTGGCGCTGGTTGTCGTTGAAGTAGGCGGGGACGGTGATGACCGCCTTCTCCACCTTGTCGCCCAGGAAAGCCTCCGCGTCGCGCTTGACCTTCTGGAGGAGGAACGCCGAGAGCTGCTGCGGCGTGTACTCCTTGCCGTGGAGCTTGTAGTGGAAGTCCTGGCCCATCTTCCGCTTGAACGCGGTCATGGTCCCTTCGGGGTTCGCGACGGCTTGGCGGCGCGCGGGCTCGCCCACGAGAAGCTGCGCGTCCTTCGTGAACGCGACGTACGACGGGAACGCCTTGCCGCCGACGCTGGCGCCCTCGGCCGACGGGATGATGGTCGGCTTGCCGCCTTCCAGCACCGACGCCGCCGTGTTGGACGTCCCTAGATCGATTCCGATGATTTTGCTCATGTTGTCCTCCCGGGCTCAGATTTCAAATCCGCTTGCTTGGTCTTCGCCACGCGCACGCGCGCGGGCCGCAGCACCTTCCCGTTGAGGAGGTAGCCTCGCTGCAACTCCTCGACGACCGTGCCCTCGACCCACTCGTCCGTCTCCACGAAGCCGAGCGCCTCGTGCTGGTCGTAGTGGTAGGGCTTGCCGACCGTCTCGATCGGCGTCACGCCTTCCGACTCGAAAACCTTGGTGAACTCCTTGAAGATCAGCTCCAGCCCCTTCACGATCTCCTTCGCCGGTCCGGAGGCCTCGGCGCTCGCCACCTGCTCGTGCGCGTGGAGCAGCACGTCGTAGAGCGGCAGCAGCTTGTTGAGCAGCCCGGACCGCCCGGTCTGGATCCACTCGGGCCGCTCGCGATCGACGCGCTTGCGATAGTTCTCGAACTCCGCCTTGAGCTTCAGCAGCTGCTCGTAAAACTCGTTCTTCTCCGGCTTGGGCGTCTCAGCCGGCGTCTTGGCCTCCGCCTCGGGCTTCTGATCGCTCATCGCGGAGACGCCCCCTCTTCGGTCCAGTCCTCGAGCGCCTTGGAGACGATGCCGGAGACGTGCTCGACCAGACCCATCATGCGCGAGTACTCCATCCGCTTGGTCCCCAGGATGCCGAGGACGCCGATCACCTCTCCCTGCCAGCGGTAGGTCGAGGCCACAAGCGACACGTTCTTGAGCTCGGCCAAGCGCGTCTCGTTCCCGATCCGCACCAGCGCATGGTCGGACTTCTCCTCCAAGATGTGGTCGAGCACCTGGGCGAGCGAATGCTTCTCCTCGATGACCTTGATGAGCGACTGCAGCTCCTTCGGGTCGCCCAGGTCCTGGGGCCGCGACAGGATGTTCGTCGCGCCTTCCAGGAAGAGCTCCGGCGGCGGGGCGACGTCGGAGACGTCGTCGAGGAGCTGGCGCGCGAGGTCGCCGAGCTCCGCCAGCTCGCGCGAGGCCAGCTTGATCCGCGCCTCGACGGTCGCCTGCACCTCCTGGATCGACTTGCCCTGGATATTGTCGTTGAGAAAGCGGTTGAGCGTATTGAGCCGGGAGGCGGTCGGCGTGAAGGTGAGCTGGATCGGCCAGTGGCGGATCAGCCCGGCCTGCGTCACGAGGACGGCCAGCACCTGCTTGCCGCCGAGCGGGATCAGCTCGAGGCGGCGGAGCTGCTGCCGCTCGACCTTCGGCGAGAGCACGAGGCCCGCCGAGTGCGAGACATGGGATAGGAGGCGCGACGTCTGCGCGAGGAGGTTGTCCATCTCCGCGATCCGCGACTGGTACTCGCGCTCGATCCGCTCTTTCTCTTGGGCGGCGAGGCGCTGCACGCCCGCGAGGTAGTCGACGTAGAAGCGATAGCCCTTGTCCGTCGGGACGCGGCCCGCCGACGTGTGCGGCTGATGGAGATAGCCTTCGTCCTCGAGCTCCTTGAGGAGGCTCCGGATGCTGGCGCTGGAGAGGCCGAGCCCCGCCTCCTCCGAGATGTCCTGGGAGGCGATCGGCCGCGAATTCCTTATATAGGAATGGATGACCCACTGCAGGAGCTTTCGCTTGCGCTCCTGGACGACCTGGGGATTGAGTTGCCTCATGGCTATATTAGCAGTCCGACCGCCTGACTGCTATTATAGCATCCGGCTAGCGGCGAGCCAAGAGGTCTCGGGCGGTCGAGGCCTTGAACCAGACGTCCTCGTAGTCGCCCGCGGTGCCGTCGAGCCGCTCGAAGCGGGCCCCGGCCTGCCTCATCGTGTCGTTGCCTTGCCCGTCGAAATCCTCGACCCGCACGGGAGCGGCGTCGGACACCCGGATCCGCGCGACCCCCGCCTCCTTTAGGGAGACCGTCTTGCCGCGCAGGCCGCCGAGGCGGATCCGGAGGCCGGCCGCGGCGAGCCGCCCGGCGTCCAGCCAGCCGTCTTTCGCCTCGAGTCCCGCGCGCTTGACAAACGCGGCGAAGGCGGCGAAGCCGTCCCGGAAGCCGTCGGGCCGCCCGTTGCCGTCGAGATCGGTGCCCGTCCCGAAGAGCTCGCGCGCGTGCTCTCCCGCCGCGGCGTCGCCGTCGGCGTCGAAGACGAGCACGCCGTCTTTGGACGACACGTCGAAGAAGCGGTCGCGCACGCCGTCGCCGTTGATGTCGTAGCGGACCTTGCGCTCCGCCGAGCGCACGCCGTCTCCGTCGAGGTCCAAGACGAGGGGCGATGGGAACACGACGGTCCCGGCGGCCAGGACTTCGCTCAGCCTGGGCCAGCCCAGCCGGTCGGCGACGGCATCGGGCTCGATGCTGAAGAGCTCCCCGCCGGGCGCTCGGCACAGCATGCCCGCCAGCCGGCAGACCGGCCGGCCTTCCGTCGCCGCGAGCAGCTCCGGCGCGAACCACTCGCTGCCGCTCCAGGATCGGCCCGTGCTCCAGCTCGCGACGCTCTTCTCCGCGGCCTCCGCCGCCTGCTCGACGGACATGTGCTTCGATTTGAAACTCCCGATGAACTCTTGGGCCTTCTGGACTTCGCCCGAGCGCATCGCGTCTCCCAGGACCTCCTTCGAGGCCCAGCGCTTAAACGAGTCGGTCCGGACTCCCCCGGGAACGCCATCGCCCCCGGGCAGGCCGACCTTCGCCGCCTGAGGCGCCGCGCGGCCGGCCGCGGCTCCGGCGACCGCCGCGCCGGCTCCCGACTCCACCGCGGCGCCCCCTCCCGCGGCGATCGCCGGAGCGGCCGCCGCCTCGGAGGCGAAGACCGCGGTCCTCCCCGAGACGATCACGGCCCCGGTGCCTCGCGTGTTCGACCGGAAGACGCGCGCCTTCTTCGGCGCGGCCCGCTCCGCGGCGGCCGGGGCCGGCGTCCGCCTCGCGTCGAGCGTCACGCGCTTGGCGGCTGCCTTGTTCGGCTCGACCTTGGGCTTGGGCTTCGGGGCGTGCTGGGCCATGATCCAGACTTCGCGCTTCTTGGAGAGCAAGACCTTCCGGAGCGAGTCGTTCTCGGCGGCGAGGTAGGCGAGGAGCCCCGAGCGGGACTCCTTCAGCCTGAGGCCCGGCGGCAGCGGCTCGGGCGT
>JACQPK010000403.1 GCA_016207565.1 Elusimicrobiota bacterium | reverse complement strand
GTCCGAGACGGCGAGACGATCGTCATCGGCGGCCTCATCACCGACTCGGTGTCCAACACCGAGGCGAAGGTCCCGTTCTTCGGCGACATCCCGATCCTGGGCTGGCTCTTCCGCAAGAAGACCGTCTCCCGGAATCGCGTCGAGCTGCTCATCTTCGTCACGCCGAAGATCCTGCCCGGCTGAGGCTTGACGCGTAGTTATACGTAGGTTATAGTAAACCTGCGTATAACTATGTCCAGCCCGCTTCCCGCCGAGACCCGGACGCTATACGCGGAGCTCTTGGAGCGTCTGCTCGCCGAAGGCGCCCGCCGCAGCGTCGGAAGGGCCCCGGGAACGTTCACGACGAAGGCGGTCAAGGGCGAGCGGTACGCCTACTTCCAGTACTCCGAGCCGGGAGGAAAGGTCCGCCAGCTCTACTTGGGCAGGCAGGGCGACGCGCTCGAATCGCTCGCGGCGCGGTTCAAGAGCGAGCGGCCGGAGTTCGAGCGGGAGCGGGCCGATCTCGAGCGGCTCTGCGCCCAGATCTCGGTCGGGGGAGGCTGGAGCATGGGCCCGCGCGCGTCCCGCGTGCTCAAGGCGTTTGCCGACGCCGGCGTCTTCGACGCCGGCGCCGTGCTGATCGGAACGCACGCCTTCGGATTGATCGGCAACCTCCTGGGCCTCCGGCTCGCCGGCGCGAGCCTGCGCACCGACGACGTCGACCTGGCCGCCGTCTCCCTCTTGGCGTCCTCGGGAGGCAGGGCGGACGCCGAGGCGGCGCTCGACAGGCTCGAGATGGGGTTCCTGCCGGTGCCGAGCCTCGACCCGCGGCGTCCCTCCACCTCGTTCAAGGTGCGCGGTCAGTCTCTACGCGTCGATTTTTTGACCCCTGGAAGCGGCGAGAAGCCGGTCCCGCTCCCCGGGTTGGGCACCCACGGCCAGCCGTTGCCCTTCATGGAGTACCTGATCGAGAATCCCGACAAAGCAGCCGTCATCGACGCCGGGGGCTTCGTCGTCAACGTGCCGTCGCCCGCCCGGTTCGCGCTGCACAAGCTCATCGTGGCAGGAGAGCGCCCGATCTCGCAAGAGACGAAGGCTCGCAAAGACCTCGCGCAAGCGGCGCAACTGCTCGAGGCGCTGGCCGAGTCGAGGCCCGGGGAGCTCCGGCTCGCCAACGACGCGATCGGAAGCCGAGGGTGGTCGAAGCGTCTGGAGCGCGGGCTGCGGCGCGCCCTCGACCGCCATCCGGAGTCCGCTCCCGCCGCGCGCCTGCTCCGGTAGGCCTTGCGCCTTCGCTGGAGGCCTGGTATACGCCGCCTCGTGGGCCGCCGACTCGCGACTTCCATCACGCTCCTGTCGCTCCTCTGCGGCTTAGGCGCCGCGCAGCGCTCGTGGCACCACCGCTGCGTCGCGGAGGCCGAGAAGGCCGAGGCCGCCGGCCGGGCCGTCGCCGAAGAGTATCGCGCGCAGCTTGCGCGCTTCCAAAGCGAGGTCGCGCGCCTCCCGCCCGACGGCCGCGCGATCGTAGACGATCTCCTGAGGGCGCAAGGGCAGACGATGATGGTCAATCCGCTGATGCGGAGCCTCGCGAGGTTCTCGCCGGCGAAAGACGAGACCCTCGAGGAGCGTGTCCTGCTGGGCGCGCAGGCGGTGAACGCGGCTTGGACGAAGGCGAGCCGCTGGCTCGTGCGCGGCCTGTGGCTCCTCGTCGTCGGGCTCGCCGTCTACGGCATCGGGGGGATCGCGCTCGGCCGGCTGCCGTGGGCCACGGGCGCGGGAAAGGCCTCGAGCGCGTTCGCGAGGCTCTGGCTCTTGGCCGTGGGCTACGGCGCGGCGGCCCTCTTCGCCGCCAGCGGCCTCAACGGCTGGAGGGCCATGCCCGTCGCCTTCTATGCGGCCCCCGCGGTGGCGCTGCTCCTCGCGCTGTTCTTCCTGCTCCAAGAAGCGCCGGAAGCCGATCCGGTGCTCGCCGAGCTCGGCGAGACGCTCGTCGCGCCGGCGGCTTCCGCGCTCGTCGTGACGCTGTTCGCCTTCGTCGGCTGAGCGCCCGGTTTTGCTAGGATTCGACGGTGATCCTGCCGGCGCTCGTCGCGCTCCTGGCGGCGGTGGGGCCGCTGCTCCGCGGCTCCTGGGACCTCTGGGCGCAGTGCCTGGTCCATCTGCTCGTCATCGTCGGGCTCACGCTTTGGCTCCTCTCCAGGATCGTCGTCGGGTTCCTGCCGCTGCCTTCCAACCGCGTGATGGCGTGGACCGGCGTTCTGGCCGGGCTCGCGGCCGCGAGCGCCTGGTCGAGCCCCGTGCCGGGATTCGCGCGCCCCGCCTTCTTCGTCTTCCTCCAGGGACTATGGATGTTCGCCGCGATGGCCGCCTTGAGCAAGGACGAGCGCACGATCATCGACCAGCTCATCCGCGTCGGCGCGTGGGTCCTGATGGCCCTCGCGTTCCACGAGCACTGGTCGCTCGGCGTCGAGCGGCCGGCGTCGGCGCTGCTCAACCAGAACATCTACGCGGGCGCCGTCCTCCTGCTGTTGCCGTTGGCGCTCGAGCGCGGGGACTGGCTGCTCGGCATCGGCCTCCTATGGAGCCTGCTCTGGACGAAGAGCGCGGGGGCCTGGCTCGGCCTCGCCGGGGCGCTCGCGCTGACCCAGCGCCGGTCGCATCCGCTGCTCGCTAAAGCGGGGATGGGGGTCGTCCTGGTCTGCGCCGTCGTCTTGTACGCGCGATTGGACACGCCGGAGGTCCTCCATCGGTGGGGCTGGTGGAAGGCGGCCTGGGCGATGGCGGCGGACCGACCGCTCACCGGATTTGGGCCGGGGACTTACGCCTACGTGCTCCCGGCGTACCGCCACCTCGCCCCTTACGGCCTCTACTCCCTCTATGCGCACCAGTACTTCCTCGAGACGCTCGCGGCGTTCGGGATCCCGTTCGCGGTGGTGTGGTTCTCGGGGCTTTGGCGCAGCGCGGTCGGCGAAGGCAGCTTCAAGCGCTTCGCGGTGGTCGCGATGCTGCTCCACTCGCTCTGGGACTACACCCTCGCGATCCCCGGCGTGTTCTGGCTCTTCTGCTACTGCGCCGCCTCCGCGATCCCGGACAGCCCGCGCGGGGTCAACATCCCGTCCGCCTACAAGCCCGTGGCGGCGGCGCTGGCGCTCGGCGTCGGCCTCGCGTCGATGGGCGGCGTCTGGTCGCTGTGGGTCGCCGATCGCGCCGTCGCCATGGCGGCGGCCGCGGTCGAGGAGGGACGGCTCGACGAGGCGCGCGAGCGGCTCGAGACGAGCCGCCGGCACAACCCGCTCGACCCGGAGAGGCCGCTCCTCGCCGCGGCGGTGGAGCTTCGGGGCGCCGCGGACGTCTCGCCGGCCCGGGGACACGGGCCGTGGCTCGCGGCCGCGGCGGCTCTCGAGGAGGCCGTCTCGCTCAATCCGTACCGTACCGCGACCTGGTCGGAGCTCGCGGCGGTCTACCGCGCGATGGGCCGCGCCCCGTTGGCCGCCCACGTCGAGACCCGCGCCGCGGCGGTGCTGCCTCGATGAGCCCCGATCGCGCCGGCGCGCTGCTGTTGTGCCTCCTCGGCGGCACGTTCGCGGCGGGCGCGCCGGCGACCGACGCCGGCTGGCTCGCGATGTGCGTGGTGCCGTGGGCCCTCGCGTTGGCGTGCATCCCCGAGCTGCCGTGGCGGCCCGCGCTGGCCGCGTGGGCGGCGTGGCTCGGCTGGGCGGGCGTGTGCGCCCTCGTCGCGCCCGAGCCGTGGCTCTCGCTGAGCGCCTGGTGGCGGGGAGCGACCATGCTCTTCGTCCTGGCGCTGGCGGCCTCTTGGTGGGGTCGCCGCGAGCGCCGCCTCTGGTGCTTGTGGCTGGCGGGACTGGGCGTGGTCGGCCTCGCCGGCGCCGCCGCGGCGCGCTGGGGCTGGGCGTTCCCGTCGGCCTTGGCGGTTCCGGCGGGCATCTGGGCGGCGGCCGGCGCGGCCGCGGGGGCGGGCTGGCTCTCCGGCGAGGACGACGGCTGGACCTCGGTCGCCTGGACCGGGCTGGCGGCCGGCGCGCTGGCCGTCTGCTGGTTCGGGCCGTGGCCGGCGCGGCTGGCGCTCGCGGCCGCCGGCGCGTGGTGCGCCGCGCTCGCGCCGAGGCGCGGGCCGGGCCTCTGCCTGCTCGCCGCGGCCGCGGCCGGATTCGCGCTCGACGCGGCGGGCTGGCGCGAGTGGGGTCCCGCGCCCGCGTGGTCCGCCGCTCTCTCCGTCCTGCGGGAGCACTCGGTCGTGGGCGTCGGGCCGGGGCTGCTCGTCCGCGAGCTCGCCCGCTCGGGCTGGGGCGGCAGCGCCCAATCGTTCGTGATCGGCCTCGGGGCCGAGACGGGCTACTTCGGCCTGCTTTTGTTCGCGGCGGCGGCGGCGGCTTCGGTGCCGCCCGGCGTCCGGCGGCTCGATGGAGCCGCGCGAGGCGCTTCGGCCGCCTTCGTCGCGTTCACGATCTACGGGGCGTTCGCCGACGTCCCCGCCTCCCCGGCGTTCTTGGCCGCGCTCGCCGCGTCCGCGGCGGTGGGCCTCTCCCCCGGCCGGCTCGGCGAGAGCCGCGCGGCGGACCATGGGACGCCGCTCAGGCTCCAGCGCTGGTTCGCCGGCATCGGGCTCGCCCTCGCGTTCGCCGCGGCGGTGCCGCGCTGGGCTCTCTCGCGCGCGTTGAGCCGGGCGGACGCGGCGTCCACGCCGGAGGCGAGGATCGAGGCGCTCGAGCGCGCGTCCCGCATCGCCCCCGACGACGGCCCGATCCATGCGCGGCTCGCCCAGGACAACCTGCTCGCGAGGCCCGCTCGGGTGGGCGAGGCGCTCCGGCGCATCCGCCGCGCCGCCGAGGCCGAGCCGGCGAACGCTTTGTATAGGGCCCGCCTCGCGGAGCTGTGGGCCGCCTTCGGCGCCCTCGACCGGGCCTCCCGCGCGGCGAGCGAGGCGCTCGAGCGCGAGCCTTCCTATCTCAGCGCGCGGCTCATCCTCGCGGAGCACCGGGCCGCCCTCGGCCGGCGCGATGAGGCGAAGGAGCTCCTCGAGGGGGCCCGAGCCTGGCGCGGGCGGTCGAGCGGGCAGGCCGCCGTCTGGGACGACGAACGCGAGCGGCGGATCCTCTCCTTGCTCGGCCCGCGTCCCCGATGAGCCCGGCGGCGCTCAGGCCCTGGCTCTGGCCTTCGGCGGCGGCCGCCCTCTTCGGAGCGCTGTGGGCGGCCGGCCGGACGGTGTACTGGGGGGACCTCACGTACATCCATTACCCCTGGCGCGCGCTCGCGGCCCAGGAGCTGGCCGTCGGCCGGCCGCCGTTGTGGAACCCGTACGTGTACCTGGGGATGCCGCTGGCCGGGCAGATGCAGGGAGCCGCCTGGTATCCGGGGACGGTCCCGTTTTATCTCTTCGGCTTCGAGACCTCGCTCGCGCTCTACCTCGCCGTCCACTTCGGACTCGCCGGGCTCCTCGCCTACCTGTGGCTCCGCCGCGTGGGCCTCGGCGGCCCCGCCGCGCTGGGAGGCGCCGCGGTCTACGCCGGGTGCGGGCTTTTGGCGAGCCGCGTCGTGTTCCTGAACCACCTCTCGACCTTGGCGCTGTTGCCGGGGCTGCTGCTCTTCGCGCGCCACCCGTGGCTCATCGGGCTCACGGCCGCGCTCGCCTTCTTGAGCGGGTATCCGCTGATGCTCGCCGGAGGCGCGGCGGCCGCCTTCCTGCTGACCTGGGCGTTGGGCCGAACAAGGCCCCGCGTCGCGGACTGGGCGGCCGGCGCGGCGCTCGCCCTCGCGCTCTGCGCGCTCTTGCTGCTTCCGGCCATAGAGCTCGCCGCCGGCTCCCACCGCGGCGCCGGCATGCCCCTGTCGGAGATCCTCGAGTTCGCGCTGGAGCCGCGCGACCTGCCCGGCTTCATCGCGCCGTGGCTCGCTCCCGCGGGCGTCGACGCGGCGACGCAGTGGTGGCGCGCCTGCTGGTTCGGCCTCGCGGCGAGCCTCGCCGGCGCGTTCGGCTTCGCGCGGCTCGGCCCGCGGGCCCGCTGGTTCCTCGCGGCGTACGCGCTCGCCGCCTTGGCCCTCGCGCTCGGGGCCTCGAACCCGCTCTCGCGCTGGCTCTGGGAGACCCTGCCGCCCCTGAAGCTCGTCCGCGATCCCGGGAACATGACCTACCTGCTTCTGCCCGCGGCGGCGCTGGTCGTGGCGGCGGGGCTCGACCGGCGGAGGTACGGCGGAGCCCTGGCTGCGCTCATCGCGGCCGAGCTCCTCGTGTACGGTCTGCTCTCGCAGCCGACCGCCCCTCGTCCCTTCTTCACCGACGCGGGACCGCTCGCGCGGACGCTGCAGCGCGAGCTGCGCGGCGAGCGCTACCTCCTCTCGCCGAAGGCCCTCGAGTGGACGCGCGGGCGGGGGGCAACGGCGGAGGAGGCGGCCGTCGACCTCAAGCGGCGGTTCTACGGCCTCACGAACGTGCCGTTCCGCGTCGCGTCGGCGACCGGGTTCGGCGAGCCGCTCGTGCCGCAGCCGAACTACGCGGTGATGGACTTTCTCTACACCCGCTCCTCGATGGAGGCGGCGGCGGCGTTCTTGCCGTGGGTCGGCGCCCGGCTCCTCCTCACCGGCGAGCCGTACCCCGAAGGCTCGCTGCGCTACCTCGGCCGGGCGCTCTGGCACGGCTACGCGAGCCGGGCCCACGTCGGGGGCGCGTTCTGGCTTCCCGAAGACGAGGGCTCCAGGATCCCGGCGGACCTCAACGTCGAGCTGCCGTCCCTCGACCGGGCGCTCCCGGTCCGGCTCTACCGCAGCGCCGCGTGGGTCCGCGCCCAGGGGAACACGCCCGAGGGCTGGCTGTATCTGGCCGAGCCCAGGACGGCGGGCTGGGAGGCTCGGCTCGACGGCGCCGTGATCGCGACCGAGCCGGCCTTCGGCGCGTTCCAGAAGTTGCGCGTGCCGGAGGGGGATTGGACGCTCGACCTGCGCTACCGGCCCGGCTCTTGGCGGATCGGACTCCTGATCACGGCGCTCGCCGTACTCGCCTCCGCGGCATATTGGTACAATCGCGCCCGGAAATCGCATCCGGCGGCATGATCAAAAAGTACCTCTCGGCGGTGCTCAGCGTCGCCGTCACCGTCTTCTTCCTCTGGCTGGCCCTCCGGAAGGTCTCGTTCTCCGAGGTCCAGCACGCGGCCTCGAGGATGGACCTCCGCTATCTCGCGCCGATGCTCGCCGTGGTGGTCTTCGATCTGCTGGTGCGGGCCCTGCGCTGGAGGATACTGCTCGCCGGAGCCCCCGCCTCCGACGCGCGCGCCGAGAAGCCGCGCGTGTGGGTGCTGTTCCAGCTCGAGGCGATCGGCTTGGCGCTCAACAACATCCTCCTGTTCCGGCTGGGGGAGTTCACGCGGGCTTACCTGGCCGGCGTCGAGCTGAAGGTCTCCGGCTTTTACGCTCTCGCGACGGTGTTCGTCGAGCGCGCCCTGGACATGATCGCCTTGCTCTCGCTCTTCATCGTCGCGGCGGGCATGTTCCCGGAGACCGTCCCAGCGGCGATGCGCGCCGGCGCGATCGTCGCGGTCGTGGGTCTCGCGTGCGGCCTCGTGTTCGTCTCCGCCCTCGACCGCGCGTTCGAGGGCGGCGGCGCCGCGTGGGTCGACCGCCTGCCGGAGAAGGCGAGCTCGCTCCTGAGGAAGGCCGCGCTCGGAAGCCGCGCGCTCCGGGACCCGCTCGCGCTCCTCGCCGCCGTCCTCTTGAGCCTCACGCTCTGGATGGTCGACGCGGGCGTGTACTTCCTCCTCGCGCGGGCGATGGGCCTCGAGCGGGTCATCGGCTACGGACGCTCGCTCGTGATCCTGTCGACCGCCGCCGCCGCCTCGGCGCTGCCGGCGGCCCCCGGCTCCTTCGGGACCTTCGAGAAGTTCGTGCAGGACGTCCTCGTGAGCTGGAGCGTCTCGGAAGGCGTCGCGCTCGCGTACGCGGGCATCGTCCACCTCATGTTCTACCTGGTCGTGACCTTCCTCGGGATCGCCTTCCTGTACCGCCTGGGCCACACGTTCGGTTCGCTGACGCAGGCCGCGAAGGAGAATCTCGGTTGAGGACGGGGCTGCTCGCCTGGCTGGCGTGCCCCGACTGCGCCTCCGAGCTCCGCTTCGCCTCCCTCGACGAGCACCCCCGGCCCGAGGTCTGGCTCGAGACCGGACTCCTCCGGTGCGCGGGCTGCAAGCGCGAGTTCCCGATCGAGAACGGCATCCCGCGCCTCTATCCGCAGGAGTCCCTCGCCTCCGGCGTGCGCCGGACGCAGTCGAGCTTCGCCTACGAGTGGCTGCGCTATCCGGGGAGCATGCCCGAGGACAAGCCGATCTTCCTCGAGGAGACCCAGATCCCGGAGCGCGAGTTCAACGGCAAGCTGACCCTCGATGCTGGCTGCGGGATGGGCCGCTACGCGCGCGTCTCGCGATCGTTGGGCGCGACCGTCGTCGCCTTCGATCTTTCGGAGAGCATCACCCGCTTGATCCCGGCGGCGACGGAGGATCCGGGGCTCCACCTCGTCCAAGGCGACCTGCTCCATCCGCCGTTTAGGGCCGGGGTGTTCGACATCATCTACAGCCAAGGCGTCCTGCACCACACGTCGAGCACGGAGGACGCCTTCCTGCGCGTGGCGCCCCTCGCGAAGAAGGGGGCGCTCGTGTCGGTGTGGGTCTACGGGAGGCCCGGCTCGTGGCGGAGCTTCTCGACGAACCCGCTGCGCACGGGGCGCCGGTGGCTGACGAGCCTGCTCCCGCTCGTCTGGCTCGTCGTGTGGGTCCGGATGATCCTCAGCGACCTGCTGCGGGTCGTCACGACGAGGCTGCCGATCCCGATTCTCTACGCCCTCTGCTATCCGCTGACGATGCTCGGCGCGATCCCCGTCCTGAAGTATCTCACGTTCTCCGTCCACCCCGACTTCCGCGTCCGGCTGATCGAGAACTTCGACTGGCTGGCCCCGCCGTACCAGTACAAGCACGTCAAGGAAGAGCTGCGCGAGTGGTACCGCCACGCGGGGGTCGACATCCTCAAGCAGCTGCCCCACGGCGTGGTGCCGAAGGTCGGCGTGCTGGGGCGGAAGGCTTAGTGCAACTTTTCCGGCCCTGCCGTGTTCTCCATTCAGACGGAAGGAAACGGGAGGACTGATGAGAGGTATCGCGATCGTGTGGCTGGCCGGCGCCGCGGCGTCGGCCCCGGTTTGTGCGGAGACATTCGGCCCCGCCGGCATCGAGTCCGTGATCATCGGGACCGAGGCGGGCGAGGTCGCGGTCGAGGCGGGCGGCCCCGAGATCAAGGTCGAGGTCACCAAGCCGGATGCCGAGAGATGCCGGGTCACGATGGCTCCGGACGGAGGCCGGCTGGTCCTTCGCGCCGAGCGTCGCAAGGCCCGGTGGTTCGGGAAAGGGTGCGGCTCCGGGTTTCGGGTGACCGCGCCGGCGACGCTGCGTGTCGAGTTGTCCACCGTGAGCGGCGACAGCAAGGTCGCGGGCATGAAGGGCGGCCTCGACTTGCACTCGGTGAGCGGGGCCGCCAGGCTCACGGAGATCGCCGGAAGCTTGGAGCTCAACACGACGAGCGGCGAGATCGATGGAGACGTCTCGGCCGCGCGGGCGAAGATCAAGACGGTCAGCGGTGACGTGCGCCTGACCGGCCTCACCGGCGGCGTCACGGCCGATTCGGTAAGCGGCCGGCTCCGGCTCGTCTGGAGCGGCGCGCCACCCTCGGGACGGGTCAAGGTCGACACCGTCAGCGGCGATATCGAGCTCGAGTTCCCCCGCGAGACGAGGATGCGGGTCGACCTGGACTCGACCTCGGGCGAGACGCGGAGCCAGTTCGGGGAGGACGACGACGCGCCCCTCAAGGTGAGCGCGGACTCGATCTCGGGGGACGTCAGCGTCCTGAAGCCGAAGCGCTCCTAAGTGCACCTCCAAACTTATGCCTAACGAACGAAGCAACGCGGAGGTGCGCAGAGGAAGTGACACAAGGGCGCGCAAAGCGAGAAACTCCCTCGATCCGTCCTTCGCGTTCCTTTCCGTCACTTCCCTTCGCGTACCTCTGCGT
>JACQPK010000414.1 GCA_016207565.1 Elusimicrobiota bacterium | reverse complement strand
GCTCCAAGGGAGCCAAGACGACCCTCGGCCTCGACGCCGGCGTGCTGGCGGAGACGAACTTCGGGCTCAAGGGCGGCTTCTCGATCGTCGACCTCATGGCGGACGCCGGCATCCCCGCGCCGACGATCGCCCTCGGGCTCTCGTACCTCCTCCGCGACCGCGTCACGCTCGCGGGCGACCTCCGGGTCCGCCAGGGTCTCACCGAGTTCTATCCGGGCATCGAGGTCTCCTTCCTCCAGGGCCTGCTGAAGGCCCGCGCCGGCAAGGGGCTGCGCTACGGGGGCAGCCAGGTCGCGCTCGGCGCGGGCATCAACTTCTCCCCCGTCATCGTCGATTTCGCGATGACCTTGCCGTGGGCCGGCTCGAC
Source organism: Elusimicrobiota bacterium (assembly GCA_016207565.1). Lineage (GTDB taxonomy): Bacteria > Elusimicrobiota > Elusimicrobia > UBA1565 > JACRDR01 > JACRDR01. The sequence continues at coordinate 6,424 of JACQPK010000414.1, read as the reverse complement.
TCGCGGGGGCGGCTCCTACCAGATGTCGTTGTCCTACCGGTTCGACGCGCCGCCGTTCTACGGCCGATTCGTCGGCTCGGCCGCGCGCCAGGCCGAGGACCTCAAGAGCCAACTGCTCGAGCTCGAAGACAAGAAGCGGACGCTGGACACGCAGGTGACGGCGGCGGAGGCCAGCCGGCAGTCGCTCGACGGCCAGGTTCGCTCGATGGAGTCGAGGGCCCGCAGCCTCCAGGAGCAGCTCCGGTCCCTCGAGATCAAGGTCGACGAGAAGCGCTACCAGCTCGAAGCTCCGAAGGCCGCCGCTCCGCCGCCCGAGCCGGCGCCCGCGCCCAAGGCGGCGTCGCCGCAGAAGGCGGCGCCGGCGCCGTACCCGCGCAAGCACACCGTCGCCGCGGGCGACACGCTCCGCTCGATCGCGGCCCAGCACTACGGCGACCCGAGCCTCTGGGAGGTCGTCTACAACGCGAACTCCGGAAAGGTCGACCGCGGGCTGCCCAGAGAAGGCGAGGTGCTGCTCATCCCGGCCCCTCCCGGCGGCGCTCGCTGATGGCCACCGTCGCGGTCTTGGGCGAGCGTGAGGAGGCGCGGCGAGACCTGTCGCTCGCGCTCTCGGAGCTCGGCCATCGCGTCGCCTCGGCGGCCGCCGTCCGCGAGGCCGTGGAGCTCCTGGGCGAGCTCCGCCCGCAGCTCTTGGTGGTCGCCTGCGACCCGGGCTCGAAGCTCGCCGAGCACGTGCTGGGCGAGGTCGACCGCGTCCAGCCGCTCCTCCCGGTCGTGATCGCGCTCGAGCGGCGCAGCGCCTCGCGCGCGGTCGACCTCCTGCGCGCCGGCGCCTACGAGGTCGTGGCGCCGCCGTGGACCGCCGACAACCTTTCGGCGTGCCTGTCGAAGGCGCTCCGCTTCAAGGGGACCGTGTTCGAAGCGGCGCCGCCCCCCGAGCGCAAGGCCGCGACGAGGCTGTATATGGCCCTCGTCGCCGCCTTCCTCGCGGCCGCCGGCGGGTGGCGCTGGCTGCGCCCGCAGGCCGCGCCTGCCGCCCCGCCGCCTCCGTCCACGAAGGTCTGGGAGCTGCCGTTCTCGCATCCGTCGGGCCTCGCTTTCCATGGGGGGGAGCTCTGGGTCTCGGACTGGTTCTCCCAGGCGATCTACCGGCTCGACCCCAAGAGCCTGGCGACGCGGCGCGCCGTCCACTATCCTAAGGAGGCGCCGGCCGCCCTGGCCCTGACCCGGGACTATCTGTGGACCGTGGCGGCGCACGGCGTCCTCGTACGGCACATGCTCGACGACCGGCTGACCGCGCTCGATCGCGTCGCGGACAAGGCGGGCCCGACGGTGGGCCTCGCCTACGACGGCCTCTACCTGTGGACCGTCGACTCGCGGGCCAAGCGCATCCACAAGCGCCTGCTCGACGACTCGCTCACGATCATCGACTCCTACGAGTATCCCGGCTCGGAGCCGGCGGCGCTCGCGTTCGACGGCAAGGACCTGTGGTCGCTCGACGCCGGGCACCGCGAGCTCCTCCGCCACGGACTCGACCACCCCGGGCGCGTGACCCTGAAGACCTCGCTGCCGGAGTACGCCGACGGCGTCTGGCGCCCCGTCGGCCTCGCCTTTGACGGAGAGCGCTTCTGGACCGTCGCCGAGAACCGCCGCGAGTCGGGCAAGCCCGCGCGGATATTCCGGCACGTGCTGGCCGGGCAGGCGCCATGAGGGTGCAGAGCGGAAAGACCGTGCCGGCGAGCTTCGCTTTCGAGGCGGCCGAGGGCCGCGAGGACGGGTGGGGCCGCCTGGTGCGCCTGCATCCGCGCGGCGGCCGCCTCTGCACTCGATTCCGCCTCGAGCCGGGGGACCGCGTCCGCCTCGCCTTCGAGGCCGCGGGCGCGGGATTCGAGGGCGTCTGGGCCAAAGTAGAGCGGGCCGAGCGCGACGAGGACGGCTACATCTCGGCCGATCTGCGGCTCGAGGACGAGGTGCACGTCCACCGCCTCGGCGCCGCGCTGCGCGGGCTCGTGACGCGCGCGGGGAGAACGTAATGGAGCGTCTCACCGAGTCGGTCCGCGGCGTCGTCAAGCTCGCGCTCTTTTTGCTGCTCATCTTGGCGATCGCCGGGACGGTCGTCGAGTTCCTCGTGCCGAAGGATCAGCTCCGCGCGCTCTCGATCCAGAACCTGCAGCAGCGGCTCCGGCGGCAGGTCAAGATGACCTCGATCTCCATCGGGCCCTGGCGCGGCCTCCGGGTCGAGGGGCTCGAGATCAGCGAGGCCCCGGACTTCTCCGCGGGCACGCTCCTCGAGGTGAAGCGCCTGACGGTCAAGCCGAAGTTCCTGCCGCTCCTCATGGGACGCATCGCGATCGGCGAGGTCACGCTCACCGACCCCCGCTTCCGCGTCGTCCGCCTGCCCGGCGGCCGCTTCAACTTCACGGGCCTGCTCGAGTCCGAGAAGGCGGTCCAGGGCGAAGGGGGGCTGCCCCCGCTGCCGCCGGCCGCTCCCCGGGCCAAGCCCGCCGCTCCCGCCGCCGCGCCGGACGAGACGAAGGCGCTCCTGGCCGACCCGCTCGCGCCCGCTCTCAAAGACGCCCCCGGTCCGAAAGTCGCGGAGAGCCCGTCGCCCGTCGGACCCGGCTCGCCGGGTCCTTCCCCCGGGCAGGCGGCCCCCCCGGCCGGACTGCCTCCGCTCAAGCCGCTCGGCGATCTCGGCGGCCCGAAGAAGAACGACCTCATGACGCTCCTGACGACGGGCTGGGACGACCCCCCGAAGAAGCTGGCCGAGCTGGGGGCCCTCGCCGCCGGCGCCGCCGCCGAGGCGGCGACCCGCGTGAAGGTCGACATCGAGCGCCTGCGCATCCGGCGGGGCACGCTCGATTACGTGGACGGCGAGAACGGGATCCGGCTCGCGGCGACCGGCGTCAGCATCTGGGCCGAAGGCCTTACCCCGCGGAGCACGCGCACCGACGTCAGCATCGACGGCAAGCTCGAAGGCAAGATCCAGGACCAGCCGACGGAGATGGAGTTCAGCCTCGAGGCGCGGATGGAGCTCGACAAGAACTACTACCCGGTGGTGACGGCGGGGTTCCTCGTCCTCAACAAGATTCGCCATCCGAGCTTCGTCACCGAGCGCGTCCGCGCGGAGTGGGACCTGCAGGGCGTGAGCCCGGACCTCACCACCGCCAAGGGCGTGGTGCGGCTCGACGGCTCTCCCGGCGACATCAACCGGCCGGCGTATCTCGCCCGCCAGGGGAAGTGGCCGGGACTCCTGCTGTACCCCATCGAGGTCCTCGCGAAGTTCCGGGGGCTCGGCCTGCCGGACCTTCTGAAGATCCCGTACAACGAGCTTCGCGGGGAGTACTCCTTCCAGAACGGCTCGATCAACCTCGCGCCGCTCTACATCCGCGGGCCCGTGGTCTCGATCAACGCGGAGGGCGTCCTGAACCTCGTCCAACGCACCGTCGGCCTCAAGGCGAACGTGATCATGGGCAAGAGCAGCATCGGCGTCCTCATCCGGGGGCCGATGGACGCGCCCAAGGTCGAAGGGGACGTCTCCTTCAAGGGGCCGAAGCGCAAGCACCGCACGGTCGAGCAGGAGGTCGGGGCCGGGGCGCTCCTCGACCAGGCCTTCGGCTCGAACCCCGACGCCCTCGTGCCGGACGAGCCCCCTGAGCAGCGGGCGGCGCGAAAGGCGGGCCTCAAGCGCACGCCCAAGGACCTCAACCGGACCCATACGATCAAGGACGCCGAGCGGATCATCGACCAGCCGTTGCCGGAAGATTAAGCGTTCCCCATCCCTTTTTTGGTATCCTGGCGGCACCATGACCGCCTCCGCCACCGAACTCCGGCGGACCGCTCTCTACCACGTACAGAAGGAAGGGGGTGGCCGCTTCGTCGACTTCCACGGCTGGGAGCTGCCCGTCCAGTTCAGCTCGATCCTCCGGGAGCACCAGTCGGTCCGAGCGGCCTGCGGCCTCTTCGACGTGTCCCACATGGGGCAGGTGTTCGTGGAGGGGCCGGGCGCGCTGGACTTCCTCCAGAAGGTCAACGCCAACGACGTCGCGAAGGCGCCTCCGGGGAAGGCGGTGTACTCGCACGTGCTCAACGAGCGCGGCGGGCTCGTCGACGACGTGATCGTCTCCTGCCTCGCCAAGGACCGGTACCTGGTCGTCGTGAACGCGGCGACCCGCCACAAGGATTTCGAGTGGTTCCAGCGGCACGCCAAGGGCTTCGACGTCCGGCTCGAGGACAAGAGCGACGCGTACTCGATGCTCGCGCTCCAGGGTCCCCAGGCGGCGCGCGTCCTCTCGCAGCTCGCCGTGCAGGCCGTGGACCTTCCCCGGTTCGGCGCGATGGAAGGCGAGCTCTACGGGCAGAAGACCATCATCACGCGCACGGGCTACACCGGCGAGGACGGCTTCGAGCTCATCATCCCCAACGAGACCGCGGTCCGGGTCTGGCAGGACCTCCTCACCCAAGGGCGCTCCTTCGGGATCTCGCCCTGCGGCCTGGGAGCGCGCGACACGCTCCGGCTCGAGGCGGGGCTCCTGCTGTACGGCCAGGACGTCGACGACGAGCACACGACCCTCGAGGCCAACTACGGTTGGGTCGCCAAGCTCGACAAGGGCGAGTTCATCGGCCGCGACGCGCTGGTCCGCCAGAAGAAGGAGGGCCTGAAGCGGCGGCTCACCGGCCTAAAGCTCCTCGAGCGGGGCGTTCCCCGTCCGGGCGCGACGGTCATCGCCGACGCCAAGCCCCTCGGCACGCTCGCCAGCGCGACGTACTCGCCCACGCTCGAGATCGGCATCGGCGTCGGCTACCTGAGCGACCCCCGTCTCGAGCCGGGGCGCCGCGTGGCCGTCGAGCTGCACGGCCGCAAGATCCCCGCGGAGATCTCCGCCGTCCCCTTCTACAAAGCCAAGAAACCCAGCTAGGAAACGACAACATGGCCAACCCCGACAAGTGTCTCTACGCCAAGTCTCATGAATGGATCTTCGCCGAGGGCGGCGCCGCCGTCGTCGGCATCTCCGATCACGCGCAGCACGAGATCACCGACGTGGTCTTCGTCGACCTGCCCAAGGCGGGCCGCAAGGTCGCGCAAGGCGAGGCCTGCGCCGTCGTCGAGTCGGTGAAGGCCGCCTTCGACATCTACGCGCCGGCCGCCGGCGAGGTCGTCGAGGCCAACCAGGCGCTCACGACCGACCCCTCGCTCGTCAACCAGTCTCCCCACGACAAGGGGTGGTTCTTCAAGTTGAAGGTCTCCGACCCCAAGCAGCTCGACGCCCTGATGAGCCACGCGCAGTATCAGGACTTCCTGAAGGCCGCGGCGAAATGAACGTGGCCACCCGGGAGCGCCGCGCACAAGCCGCCTTGCCGCAAGCCTCCGACGTCTTCGCGCCCCGCCACCTCGGACCGACGCCCGAGGAGACGCAGCGGATGCTCGCCGGGCTCGGCTTGAAGTCGCTCGAGGAGCTCGCCGACCGCGTGGTCCCGCGTTCGATCCGGCTGAAGGGTCCGCTGAACCTGCCGAAGCCGCTGGGCGAGCAGGAGGCGCTGGCCGAGCTCCGCCGGCTGGCCTCGCAGAACCAGGTGTTCCGCTCCTACATCGGGATGGGATATCACGACACGTTCACGCCGCCCGTGATCCTGCGGAACGTCCTCGAGAGCCCGGGCTGGTACACCGCCTATACGCCGTACCAGGCCGAGATCGCCCAGGGCCGCCTCGAGGCGCTGCTGAACTTTCAGACGATGGTCGCCGACCTGACCGGGCTCGAGGTCGCCAACGCCTCCCTGCTCGACGAGGCGACCGCCGCCGCCGAGGCGATGGGACTCGCGCGCTCGCTCCGCTCCGACGAGTCGGCGAACGTCTTCGTCGTGTCCGACGCCTGCCATCCGCAGACGATCGAGGTGGTGCGCACGCGCGCCCGCGCCCTCGGCGTCGAGGTCGCCGTCGCCGACGAGGCGGGCCTTCCGATCGAGAAGGGGCGCGTCTTCGGGCTGCTGCTCCAGTATCCCGCGACCGACGGCGCCGTCCGCGATTACCGCGCGATCGTCGATCGCGCGCACGCCGCGGGGGCGATCGTGGCCGTCGCCGCCGACCTGCTGGCGCTCACCCTCTTGACGCCGCCCGGCGAGTTCGGCGCGGACATCGCGCTCGGCAGCACGCAGCGCTTCGGCGTGCCGATGGGCTTCGGCGGTCCGCACGCGGCCTACTTCGCCGCCAAGGACGCGTACAAGCGGCAGATGCCGGGCCGCATCGTCGGCGTCTCGAAGGACGCGGCGGGGCGCCCGGCGTACCGGCTCGCCCTGCAGACGCGCGAGCAGCACATCCGCCGCGAGAAGGCGACCTCGAACATCACCACGAACCAGACGCTGCTCGCGCTGGGCGGGCTGGTCTACCTGACGTGGCTCGGGCCGCAGGGGCTGCGCGAGCTGGGGG
>JACQPK010000040.1 GCA_016207565.1 Elusimicrobiota bacterium | reverse complement strand
GGTCTATCACGACATCCGCGTGCACGGCGCGGAGCACGTGCCGCAGGAAGGCCCGGTCATCGTCGCGTCGAACCATCCGACGTACCTGGATCCGGCGTTTTTGATGGTGGGGCTGCACCGGTCGGTCCGGTTCATGGCGTGGGAGAAGCCGTTTCGCATCCCCCTCCTCGGCTCGCTCATGCGCGCCTACGGCGCGGTGCCGGTGGACATGAAGAAGCCGGGCAAGGCGTCGTTTGCGGCGGCGGTGCGCTGCCTTCGCGCGGGAGAGGCGTTCGGCATCTTCCCGGAAGGCGGCCGGACGAAGGCCGGGAACGCGATGAACCCGTTCAAGAGCGGCGTGGCGCGCCTGGCGCTCATCACCGGCGCCCCGATCGTCCCGGCGACCATCACGGGCGGCACGTCGGTGTGGCCGAAGCATCAGTTCCTGCCGAGGCCCGGCCCGATCCGCGTCACGTTCCACGAGCCGATCGTGGTGGCGTCGGACGCCCGCCTCGCGTGGCGCCGGGACCGCGAGCTCGAGGCGCAGGTCGTGCGGCGCGTGCTGGAGTCGATCCACTCGACGCTCGCCCCCGCGCGGCGGGCCGAGGAGCGCATCCGCAAGCTCTGGCGGAGCGAGCCGAAGCCGCCGATCCCGTGGATCGAGGGCATCCCCTTCTACGTGTTCGCCTTCTCGGGCTGGTGGCTGCCCACCGAGGCGTGGCTGCGCTACGCGGCGCCCGCGCTCCCGGCGCTGCTCTTGCTCTTGACGGTGCTCGTCATCGAGCAGCTTTCGGGCTCGGGCAACCGCACGATCAAGGGCGCCCGCCACCTCGGCCCCTGGATCGCCTTGCTCGCTCTCGGCTGGTCCTCGCGCGACGCCTTGGCCCGCTGGGAGCTCGCCGCCACGGGCGCGTTTCTGACCCTGCTCGCTTGGGTGCAGATCTTCCGGTTCTCCTCCTACCGCCGCGCCCGCGCGGTGGCGCTGGCCGTGGGGTACGTGGGTTGGCTCGTCCGGCTCAAGGTGGCTCTCTCATGAAGACGCGCCGCGTCGTGCTGGCTCTCGATCAGGGCTCGAGCTCCTCGAGGGCCATCGCGTGGACTCCGGAGGGCCGGCCGGTCGCGCGCGCGCAGGTGCCCGTGCGCACGCGCTACCCGAGAGCCGGGTGGGTCGAGCACGACCCGCTCGAGCTCGCGCGCTCGCAGGAGCGCGCGCTCGACGCGGTGCTCGACCGCCTGCCGAAAGGCGTCGAGATCGCCGCCGTCGGCATCGCGTCGCAGCGCTCGACCATCGTCGTGTGGGACGCGAGGACCGGGCGCGCGCTGGGCCCGGCGCTTTCTTGGCAGGACGGGCGAGCGGTCGCCGTCGTCGCCGGCCTGCAAGACCGCCAGGCGTGGACGCACGAGCGGACCGGCCTGTATCTGACCCCGTACTACTCGGCGCCGAAGCTGCGGTGGCTGCTCGAGAACGTCCCGGAGGCGAGGGACGCCGCGGACGCCGGCACGCTGCGGGCGGGGCCGGTGGGGACGTTCATCCTCTGGCGGCTGAGCGGCGGCGAACGCTTCGTCGCCGATCCGACGCTCGCCCAGCGCACTCTCCTCTATAACCTGCGCTCGGGCGCGTGGGACGAGGAGCTCACCCGCCTCTTCAAGGTGCCCCACGACTGCCTCCCGGCGCTGGGCCCGTCCGTCGGCGACCTGGGCGTCGTCCGGCGGCGCGGGCGGATCCTGCCCGTGCGGGCGCTTCTGGGGGACCAGCAGGCCGCCGCCGCCGCCCTCGGCGGCGGGGCGCCGGGGGCCGGCGTGCTGAACTACGGCACGGGCGCGTTTTTTCTGCTGCACACCGGCGCCTCCCAGCACCGCGTCCCCGGGCTCCTGACGTCGGCCGCCTGGCAGCACGCCGGAAGGGCCTTGGAGTTCTTCCTGGAGGGCACCGTCCACGCGGCCGGGACGTCTTTTCACTGGCTGCGCGACAACCTCGGCCTGCTGAAGTCGGCGGACGCGGTGGACCGCGAGTGCCGGCGGTCGGGCGAGCGCGTCCTGGTGCTCCCGGCGATCGGCGGCCTCGGCGCGCCGAGATGGGACTACCAGACCTACACCGCCTTTTTCGGGCTGACCTCCAAGACCCGGCGCGCGGACCTCGTGCGAGGCACCGCGGAGGGGCTCGCCTTCATGCTGGGCGACATCGTCGCGGCCTGCCGCGCCGCGGGCCTGCCGGTCGAATCGCTGCAAGCGTCGGGAGGGTTGTCCCGCGTGAAGCATCTCCTGCAGTTCCAGGCCGACCTGCTGCAGCGCCCGATCCGGGTGCTCGAGGAGAGCGAGGCGACCGCGCTCGGCGCGGCCTTGATGGCGGCGAGCGGCGCCGGCGTCGAGCTGCGCGTCTCCCACGCCGAGGGGCCGATGTATCGCCCCTCGATCGACGCCGCGAAGGCCGAGGCCCTGGCGACCGCGTGGCGCGCGTTCGTCGAGGCGCAGCAGCGGCTCAGCCGCGAGCTGCGGCCCCTCGGCGTGCTCGGCTAGCGTGGACGCCCCCCGTCCCTCCGGGGAGGACCCGAAGCCCCCCGCCCCCGGGCCGTCAGGCCCGGCGAGCCCCTCGCTCGGGGAGCCGGTGCTGGTCCAGAGCGGGACGTTCCTCGTCGATCGCGAGCGCGCGCTCAAGCGGCTTCGCGACTACCAGTTCCAGGACCCGAAGACGTTCCTCCTGCCGTGGGCGCGCTGCGCCGTGCTGTCGAAGGCGACGGCGATCTCGGCGCGCTCGACGCAGAACGGGCTCATCCTGCGCTTCGACGGGGAAGCGCTCGCGCCCGAGCGCCTCAAGAACCCTTACTCGTCGCTCTTCGAGGAGGAGGCGGACGGCGGCGAGCGCTACCGGCACCTGGCGGTCGGCATCCTCGCCGCGCTGCGCCTGCAGCCCCTGCTCGTAACCGTGGCGTCGGGCGCCGGCTCGGCGCGCCGCGCCCTGAACGTGTTCTCCCTGGAGGAGCCCGAGACGCTCGCGGAGGAGAAGTCGGCCGAGACCGAGACCGAGCTCCGCGTCGTCTGGGGCGAGTCCATGCTCGCCTCGCTGGGGCTGCCCGCGGTCGGGGAGGTCGGCTCCGGCGCGCTGGAGCGGCTGAAGGCCGCCGCCGGCATGCTCCGCGTGCCGCTGGTCGTCGACGGCGCGCCGGTGCCGACGCTCGCGCAGGGTCCGCTGCCTTCGGTCTCCTTCGAGGAGAACGGCGTCCGGGGGACGCTGACCGCGCACCAGCCGGGCACGCAGAGCGAGCTGCACTTCTACCGTCAGGGCGTGCGGGTGAGCTCGCGGTCCTTCGAGCCGCGGCTCTACCTGTCCGCCCACCTAGACGACGACCGCTTCAAGCTCGACGCCAGCCACGGCAAGGTCGTCGACGACGGTAAGCTCGGGTGGCTCGAGGACCTGGTGGCGCGGCACTCCGACGAGCTGCTGCTGCGGGTCTGCCGGGAGCAGACCGAGCAGTCGGCGGCATTCCTCCGCGACAGCGACTCGGTGAGCGGGCTGACCGGGATCCCGCTCCGGATGCGCCTGTCGATGGCGTTCTCCCGCTCGGTCAGCCTTCCGGGGGCCGAGCGTCTGGCCAAGATCGAGCGCGAGGCCTGGCTGGCGGCGTGGCTGCGCGGGGCCGCGATCCTGCGCCTGGACGCGACCATGCTCAACGCCTACGAGTCCCACTCCCCCGCCCTGCGGGCGCTGTGGGAGGCGCCGGTCTACGTCAGCGTCACGGGCAAGCCGCTCTCGCTCTTGCAGCTCGCGACGGAGGCCGTCGGCCGCGGGCGCCTCCTGTACTCGACGCCGTCGATCCGCTACCCGGACCCCTGGGTGTTCGGCTTCGAGCCCTCGCGGCCCGTCGTCTGGCTGCACGACCCGGGCGACCCCTGCCTGCGCGCTCTCTTCAAGGGCATGCTGCGCGAGTGGGAGTACTACGACACGCTCTGGGAACTCGGGCGCATCGCCGTCCGCCGCGTCCGGGGCTGACCCTTACGCCGCGACGGTCTCGTGGGCGGCGAGGAAGCGCTCGGCCTCGAGGGCGGCCATGCAGCCGGCGCCCGCGGCCGTGATCGCCTGGCGGTAATGCGGGTCCATCACGTCGCCCGCGGCGAACACCCCGGGGACGGAGGTCCGCGTGTGGGAGTCCGTCTTCACGTAGCCGGTCTCGTCGCAGTCGAGCTGGCCGCGGACGAGCTGGCTAGCGGGGTCGTGGCCGATCGCGACGAAGACGCCTTGCGCCTTGTGCTCGGTCTCCTTGCCGGTGCGGACGTCCTTCAGCCGCACGCCTTCGACCATCTCTTTGCCGAGCACCTCGACGATCGTGCTGTTCCAGATCCAGTGGATCTTGGGGTTCTTCTTCGCGCGGTCCTGCATGATCTTGGAGGCGCGCAGCGAGTCGCG
>JACQPK010000415.1 GCA_016207565.1 Elusimicrobiota bacterium | reverse complement strand
GGTTCGCGCGCATCACGCGCTTCGGAGCGCTGCCGGACGCGTTGGCGGGAGTCGACGCGGCGTTGGAGGCCGGCCTCGAGCCGGTTAAGATCAACGTGGTGGTCGCGCGAGGGATGAACGAGGACGAGATCGGGGACTTCGTCGCTTGGACCGAGCGGGCGCCGGTCCACGTGCGCTTCATCGAGCTGATGCCGATGGGCGAGACCGGCTTCTACGCCCTCGGGCGCCGCGTCGGGCTCGCGGAGCTCATGGAGCGCGCGGGCGAGCTCGCGCCCGTAGCCGCGGCCGACCGCCCCGCGGGAAGCGGACCCGCCGCCTATTTCCGCCGCCCGGGCGCTCGCGGCACCGTGGGCTTCATCAGCGCGGTGTCCTGCGGCTTCTGCGCCTCGTGCAACCGCGTGCGGCTGGACTCCGGCGGGCGTCTGGTGCCGTGCCTGGACGGAGACGATGGGACGGACCTGGCGGGGCCGCTGCGGCGCGGCGCAGGTAGCGAGGAGCTTCAGCGGCTCATCCGCGAAGCCGTGCGCGCGAAGCCGCCCGAGCACTCGATGCGCGAGCGGGCCGCGGGCGCCGCCCGCTGGATGTGCGGGATCGGAGGTTAACGTGAAAACGTTTCAGATGGCGGTGTTGGTCGGGCTGTGCGGCGCCGGGTTCGCCCGGGCCCAAACGGCCGGGGCGGGCGCCTCTCCGGCGCGCCCGGCGCCGCGTTTCGGAGGGCAGCTCCGCGCGCGAGGCGAGACCGCGTCGCCGCTCTCGTACGCGACGCCGGGCGCGCTGCGCGCCTCGGAGTTCGGCATCCTGCGCACGCGCCTGAGCGTCGACGCGGTCCCCGCGATGGGCGTCCGCGTGTTCGCGCAGCTGCAGGACTCGCGGACGGCCGGCACCGAGGCCTCCACGGCCTCCAACGAGAAGAACGTCGACCTGCACCAGGGCTACGTCGACCTCCCCGATCTCTGGGGCAAGCCCCTGCTCCTGCGGATCGGACGGCAGGAGCTCGCCTACGGCGACGGGCGCCTCGTGAGCCCTCTCGATTGGTCCGCCGTCGGCCGCGCGTGGGACGGAGTCAAGCTCGCGGCCTCGCCCGAGGGCTGGGCGGCCGACGTCTTCGTGACGAAGCTCAAGGAGACCGGCGGCCTCAAGCGCGACACGCTCTTCTCCGGGCTGTACGTCTCCTATCGCGGGCTCCGCGGGCACGAGCTGGACGCCTACGCCTTCTCGCGAGACCAGGGCGACGGGACGCTCGTCGGCGAGTCGGGGCGGAAAGGCAATCTGAGCGAGCGGACGGTGGGGTCGCGCCTCAAGGGCAAGGCCGGTCGAGCCGACTACTCGGCCGAGGCGGCCTGGCAGTTCGGCCGCCAAGCGGGCGACGCCGTCCGGGCCTACGCCGGCGCCGCGACCGCGGGCTACACGTTCGACGCGGCCTGGAAGCCCCGGCTCGGCGTCGAGGCGACCTACGCCTCCGGCGACAAGGACCCGGGCGACGCGCGCCGCGGCACCTTCGACCCGTTGTTCCCGTTCGGCCACATGTACCAGGGCTTCCAAGACCTTTTCGGCTGGAAGAACGGCGAGGACTGGTCCGTGACGGGCCGAGTCCAACCCGGCGGGACCTGGGAGCTTCGGGCCGATTACCACGCCTTCCGGCTCGCGCAGGCGCGCGACGGCTGGTACGACGCCGCGACCGCGCAGACCCGCCGCGACGCCACCGGCTCCTCCGGGCGCGACGTGGGCCACGAGGCGGACCTCACCGCGAAGCTGGTCGTCCGCGAGGCGGTGAAGCTCTGGTTCGGAGTCTCGCGGTTCTGGAACAGCTCCTTCGTGAAGCGGAGCGGAGGCGGGGGCGACCGGAACTGGGCGTTCCTCCAGGCGACGGTCGACTTCTAGTGGCGGCACGAAAACGAGCGGCGGTGGAGCGGGGCGGCGAGCCCCTGCGCTTCCTGCACCTGGAGCCGTTGGCGCGCTACGCCCTGCTCGGCATGCGGGCGCTCGCGGAGGACCCCGGGACCGGGGCGTTCCGGCTCGTCGAGCGATCGGCCCAGCGGGCCGGAGTGTCCGCGAACATGCTGGCGAAGGTCTTCCAGCGCCTGTGCCGCCGGGGGCTGCTCGACTCCCGCCGGGGGCCCGGGGGAGGTTACGCCCTCGCCCGGCCGGCCGCTCGGATCAAGCTCGCGGACATCGTCCGGGCGTCCCAGGACTTCCCCGCGGGCGGGCGCCTGTGTCCCCTGCGCAATCGCCGGTGCGGGGAGGAGGCGCCCTGCGCCGTGCACGGCGCGATCGCGCGGGCGGACGAGCTCGCGCGTAAGGCGTTCGAGTCGCTGACGCTCGCGGACCTGGCTACTCGGGCTTGAGCGTCGGGAAGAGGATCACTTCCCGGATGGACGGCGTGCCGGTCAGGATCATCACCAGCCGGTCGATCCCGATCCCGATGCCGCCGGTCGGCGGCATGCCGGCCTCCATCGCCTGGACGAAGTCCTCGTCGAGGATGTCCGTCTCCTCGTCGCCCGAGGTGCGCTGGCGGGCCTGCTCCTCGAAGCGCTCGCGCTGGTCGAGCGGGTCGTTGAGCTCGGTGTAGGCGTTCGCGAGCTCCTCGGTGCCGATGAAGAACTCGAAGCGCTCGACGAGCGACTCGTCCCCCGGCTTGCACTTGGCCAGCGGCGTGATCGCCGTCGGGTGATCGAGGACGAACGCCGGCTGCACCAGCTCCGGCAGGATCTTGGAGTCGAAGACGCGCTCGAATATCTTGGCGGAGAGCGTCGCGTCGCCGGCCTCGATGTTCAGCTTCCTCGCCAAGGCCAGGAGGCCGGCGCGGTCGAAGCCCTTTCCTTTCAGGATATCGTGGATGTCGGCTCCGCAGAGGTCCTTCCAGAGCTGCGGCAAGTGCAGGCGCCTGAACGGCGGCTGCAAGTTCAGGAGGTGTCCCCGGTATTCCACCGTCTCGCGTCCGATCGCCTTCGCGGCGTCGGCCAGCACCTGCTCGAACAGCTCCGCCATCCCGTGGTAGTCGAAGTACGCGCCGTAGGCCTCGAGCGTGGTGAACTCGGGGTTGTGGCGCGTGTCGATGCCCTCGTTGCGGAAGATGCGGCCGATCTCGAAGACCCGGTCCATGCCGCCGACGATCAGGCGCTTGAGGTGGAGCTCGGTGGCGATCCGCAGCGCCATCTTCGTGTCGAGGGCGTTGTGATG
>JACQPK010000402.1 GCA_016207565.1 Elusimicrobiota bacterium | reverse complement strand
GACATGCGGGGCAGGGTGCAGGACTTCGAGATGAACCAGGCCTGCGCCGCGGGCACGGGGTCCTTCTTCGACGAGGCGGCCAAGCGCGTGCTCGACGTCCTGGTTTCGGACCTGGGCGACATGGCGATGAAGTCGCTCTCGCCGGCGGACCTCGGCGAGGTCTGCACCGTCTTCATGAAGTCGCGGATCGTCCAAGCCCAGGCCGAGGGCTACACGCCCGACGACATCGCCGCCGGGCTCGCGTACTCGATCGCCCGCAACTACCTGAACAAGGTGAAGGGGCCGAAGACGGTGGGCCGGAGCGTGGTCTTCCAAGGCGGCGTGTCGAACAACAAGGCCGTGGTCGCGGCCTTCGAGGCGCTCACCGGTCGGCCCGTCGAGGTGCCCGAGCACGCCGAGGTCATGGGCGCGGTCGGCATGGCGCTCATCGCCAAGGCCCGCTTCGAGGCAAAGCTCGCCTCCGAGGCGCAGGGCGCCGGCGACATCGACCTCGCCGAGGCCGCGCGCCGCGTCGGGACCAAGTTCCGGGGGCTGTCCGGGCGCTTCATCCCGCTGGAGGTCAAGGAGGCCAACAAGTGCGGCGCGTGCGCGAACCGCTGCCAGCTCATGCACTTAAAGACCGCCGAGGGCGAGAAGATCGTCTACGGCGGCGGCTGCGACCTGCACGACCGCAGCATCCCGAAGGAGAAGAAGAAGCTCTCGGAGAACCTGCCCGATCTCCTGGAGGCGCGCCTGAAGCTCCTCACGAAAGACTGGGTGGGCGAGGAAGGCCGCGGCGTGGCGGCGGCGGCGGGATTTAAGGCCTGGGCGAAGGGTGTGGTGGCGCGCGCCTTCGGCGCGGCGGCCCCGGCGAACGGCGGGGTCGTGGCGCCGTCCGGGCGCGTGATCGGATTCCCGGCCGGGCTCAACTTCTGGGAGAGCTTCCCCTTCTGGAACGCCTTCTTCACGTCGGCCGGGCTCGAGGTCACGGTCTCGGCGCGGGCCGGCAAGGAGACCCTCGAGCTGGCCAAGCGCTTCATCAACATCGACCCCTGCCTGCCGATGAAGGTCATCTACGGGATGGTCGCCGACCTGCTCGCCAAAGAAGGCGTGACCGACGTCTTCCTCCCGGCGGTCGTCGAGCTCAAGCCCTTCGACCCCGGCTCGAAGAAAGCCGCGCCGTGCCCGCAGGTCCAAGGCGTGCCGTTCTCGCTCAAGGGCGTGTTCAAGGCCGAGGAGCACGGCAAGCGCTTCCTCGCGCCGGAGCTCAACCTGCGCGGCTCCCACGAGGAGGTCGTGGCCCAGTTCGAGAAGTTCGGCGCCGAGCTCGGATTGTCGGCGGAGCTCGTTCGCCACGCCTTCGCGCAGGCCGAGAAGGCGTCCGAGGCCTTCCGGATCGCGCAGCGCGAGGAGGGCGCGAAGATCTTCGGCGAGCTGAAGGCCAAAGGCAAGAAAGGCATCGTCCTGCTCGGCCGGCCGTACAACGCGCTCGACTCGGGCCTGAACCTCGGGATCGACCGCGAAGGGCGGCGCCGCGGATGGCAGGCCCTGCCGATCGACTTCCTCCCGCTCGAGTCGGCGACGCGGAGCCCCGCCGACCTCAACAACGACACCTGGTACTTCCAGGGGAAGCTCCTGCAGGCCGCCGAGGTGGTCGCCGAGGACCCGGATCTCTTCCCGGTCTACATCACCAACTTCCGCTGCGGCCCGGACGCCTTCATCATCAAGCAGGTCGAGGCCCGGATGCGGAAGGCAGGCAAGCCCTTCCTGGTGCTCGAGCTCGACGAGCACTCGAGCATCGCCGGCTACCGCACGCGCCTCGACGCCTTCATCACCTCGATCGAGCTCGCGCAGGAGGCCGCGGCGGTCGCGCACGAGAAGGCGGAGACCCTCTCCGCGCTGGCCGCGGGCGGCGCGGCCGAACCGGCCGGGCTGTCCTTCATCACGCTGGAGGAGCTCAAGCGGAAGAAGGTGTTCATCCCGCGGATGTCGGACCACTCGATCCTCTTGGCCGGCGCGCTGCGGGCCCAAGGCATCGACGCGCGCGCCTTCCGCGCCCCGACCGACGACGCGCTCGAGCGCGGCCGCCGCTACGCGAACGGCAAGGAGTGCCTGCCGTACCCCGTCGTGGTCGGCGAGGCGCTCCGGGACCTGGAGGCGGAGACGAAGGCGGGCCTCAAGCCCGAGGACGCCGTCGTGATGTTCACCAACTCGAGCGGCTCGTGCCGCTTCAGCCAGTACGGCCGCGCGCTGCAGGACGCGCTGCACTCGGCCGGCTTCCCCGGCGCGAAGGTCGCGAACCTCGCCGGGAAGTCCAAGGAGCCTATCGTCCACAACCACTTCACGCCGACCTTGAAGCTCGCGACGGGGATCTGGAAGGCGTACCTGGTGGGCGACTACATGCACCAGCTCCTCCTGGAGAACCGCCCCTACGAGGTGCACACCGACGCCTCGGCGGCGGCGAAGGCCGAGCTCCTCGGCGCCGGGCGCGTCGCCCTCGGCGACTTCGGGGAGCGGCTCGACCTCAACGACCCCGACCTGGCTCGGAAGGTGAAGCTCGCCGACCTGATCTACGAGAAGGCGGTCCGGGAGGCCTCCGACGCGATCGGCGACGAGTCGAAGCTCGTCGACGTGCTCGAGCGGTTCGCCCGCGACATGGCGGCGGTCCCGCAGGACCGGAGCCGCAAGAAGCCCCTGATCGGCGTGACCGGAGAGATCTACGTGCGGTGGAACGACTACGCCAACGGCGACGTGCTCCGGCAGATCGAGGCCCAGGGCGGCGAGGCGTTCCTGTCGCCCATCGCGGAATATATCTACAATGGCGTCGAGCACCACTCGCCCCTCGGCCGCCTCGGCCCCAAGGAGATGATGAGCCTCAAAGGCATGCGCTCGCTGTTGGCGTACTTCGTGAGCAACGGCTTCCTGCGCTGGCACGACCGGCGCCTCTTCAAGACATTCCGCAAGCACCTCAAGCGCCCCGCGTTCGGGCGGGCGATGGACTTGCGCGAGGTGATCCACCACGGCCGCAAGCACACCGGCGGCTTCGCCGCGGGCGAGGGCCCTCTCACCCTCGGCGCCATCGAGGAGTTCGCGCTCGCGGGCGCCGACGGCGCGATCATGATCGGCCCGATGGGATGTCTCCCGAACACGGTCTACGAAGGGCTCATCCCGCGGCTCAAGGAAGGGCTGCCGGAGGGCAAGAACGACTTCCCGGTGCTCACCGTGTACATGAGCGAGGCGCGCAACCTCAAGAACGTGCGGACGAGGACCGAGGCGCTCCTCTACCAGGCGCGCCAATTCATGACGGCGAAGGACCCTCGATGACCGTCGAGGACGCGCTCCGGCTCGCGGGCGACGGGGACTTCGAGGGGGCGCTCCGGAAGCTCGGCCCCTCTGACTCGGGCGCGGAGGCGGTGTGCCTGCGCGTGAGCCTCCGGCGGCGCCTCGGCGAGGGCCCGGCGGCCGAGCGCGAGCTGGACGCGCTCTTGGCGCGCGAGCCCGGCCACGCGCGCGCCAACCACCTCAAGGGCATCGGGCTCTTGGAGTCCGGCAAGCTCGACGAGGCCGAGGCCCGGCTGGCGCGCGCGCGGGCGGGCTACACGCGCGAGCGTGTCGATGAGCGCTCGGAGCTGGAAACCGATCTCGGCAACCTGCACCTCGAGCGCGGCGACACCGTCAAGGCGGTGCTCGCGTGGCGGGAGGCCCTGCGCCTCGCGCCCGGCAACGAGCCCGCGAGGAAGAACCTCGAGCAGTTCGACGACGCGCGCTTCGAGGAGGCGACCACCGTCAACGAGATGATCCAGGCGGCGAGCCACCCCGCGCAGGTGCTCGCGCACCTCATGCGCCACAAGACGTTCTCCGGGCCGGCGGAGGCTGAAGCCTTCGCCGCCGAGATCCTTTCCCTCTGGAACCGCACCCCGCGCCGCGAGCTGGGCGGCAAGGCCCCGCGCGACCAGCGCTGAGCCGCGGTTTTGCTATCCTCCCTTCGTTGAACACCGACGAAGCCTACCGCGTGCTGGGGCTCGGAGCGGGGGCCGGCGCCGACGATGTCAAGAAGGCGTACCGGCGTAAGGCGCTCGAGTCGCACCCCGATCGCTACACCGACCCCCGCGACAAGGCCTTCCACGAGAAGCGTTTCCTGGAGGCCCGGGAGGCGTATGCCCATCTGCGGGCGGAGGGCTTCCCGGAGCTGCCCGCGGAGTCGGAGGTCGCGCCCGACTTCGGCCCGAAGCTGGCCGGCCGGAGCTTCGCGCCGCGCGAGACCGAGGACGTCCCGGCCTCCGAGAAGCTTGGCCTCCAGGTGCCCTGGCGCATGGAGAGCATCCTCGCCTGGGGCCTGGGCCTGCCGGCGGCGGCGCTCGGGCTCGTCTATTTCGTCAAGCTGCTTGTCGGCCTCATCCGGGGCTGAGTTTGGTTCGCGCCTCGTAATGTCGTATTCGTTGACACTAGCGTATCAAGGAGGACGGATGAAGCATTGGATGCTGGCGATCGCGGCCGCGGTCGCGCTGGCGCCTTGGGCGACCGCGCATGACGGCCACGATCACGGGAAGGCGGAGGGTCAAGGCAAGGCGGCCGAGCACGCCCACAAGCACGCGGCGGGGCCGGCGCAGACGTTCGAAGGCGAGATCATCGACATGGCCTGCTACATGGCCCACGACGGCAAGGGCGAGAAGCACGCCAAGTGCGCGCAGGCCTGCCTCGTGAAGGGCATGCCGGCCGGGCTGCTGACCGGCGACGGGAAGGTGTTCCTGCTCCTGGAGAACCACTCGAACCCGAAGGGCTATACGGCGGTCAAGAAGCTCGCGGGCGAGAAGGCGAAGGTGACGGGCTCCGTCGTCGAGAAGAGCGGCATCTCGGGGCTCATGGTCACGGGGGCGGAAAAGGCGAAGTGACCCGCTGGTACCTCCTGCACCCGGCGGTCGTCCATTTCCCGCTGGCGTTGCTGTTGGTCGGGGGCGCGGCCCGGGCTTTATCCGGCTGGCGCCGCGCTCCCGTCTGGCTGGAGGAGGCCTCCGACTGGCTGTTGTGGCTGGGCGCGGCGACCGCGTGGCTCGCGGTGCTCTTCGGACACGTCGCCGAGGACCACGCGCCCCACGTCCCGCCCGCCTGGCGGGTGCTCCACGACCACGAGGAGCTCGCCACGTGGACGGCGGGCTGGTACACCGCGCTCGGGGTCGCGGTGCTTTGGCTCCGGCGCCGGGCCTGGCCCGGGCGCTGGTCGAAGCCCGCGATCACCGCGGCCTGGCTGCTCGGCTGGGCCGGGCTCCTCCGCACCGCCCAGCTCGGCGGCGAGCTAGTCTTTACGTACGGGCTGGGCGTCGGCGAGGCTGTGGCAGGCGACCGGCCCATGGAAGACGTCGGGAGCGTTGGGCAGTAGCTTCGCCAGGCTCATCTTCACCAGGTTCGCGGCCGACTTCGTCGACATCTCCGCGGCCTCCGGGCTCTGGAAGACGCTGATCGACGTGATCCCGCCCTCGCCCTCGCGGTAGGCGTAGTAGGCGACGAAGCCGGGCTGTAGCTTCAGCACCGGCATGAAGGCGTCGCCGATCTCTTTGAGCGCCGCGTCGACGAGCTTGGGTTCCGTCTTGTATTTCCGAACCGCGATGTACATGCAGCCTCCGTTATCCGAAGAAACCATCCAAGAAGTTCTCGATGAGTAGCGGCAGGTCGTCCGCGTAGCCGCCCTCGAGCACCGCGAAGCGCTTGAGCTTCGTTTCGGCGAGCAGCCGACCCAGCCGCTTGTACGTCCCCTTCTCGAGGCGGAGCTGGGCCAGCGGGCATTCCTTATAGGTGTCGAAGCCGGCGGAGACGGCGAGCAACTCCGGCTTGAAGGACAGCGTCCCTTCGATTGCCTGCTCGAGCGCCTTGAGGTAGCGCGCCTCGCCGGTCCCCGGCTCGAGCGGCACGTTGCGGCAGTTGCCGCGCGTCTGCAGTCCCGTGCCGGGGTAGAGCGGTGCCTGGTGCAGCGACACGAACGAGACGTTCTCTTTCCCGAACGCCCAGTCCTCGGTCCCGTCCCCGTGGTGGACGTCGACGTCGACGATCGCGACGCGCTTGTCCGCGAACTCGGAGCACGCGATCGCGAGGTTGTTGAAGTAGCAGAAGCCCGCGACGCGCTCGCGCGCGGCGTGGTGGCCCGGCGGACGCATCAAGGAGAACGCCGGCTCGCCCGCCAGGGCCCGGGCGGAAGCCGACAGCGCCCCCGCGAGGCTGGTGCGGGCGATCGCGTCGATCCTGGTGTAATGCGGGGTGTCGGCGTCCTGGTAGTCCCCGGAACGGACGCTGTCGATGTGGCGCTGCGTGTGGACGCGGAGGATCGCCGCGTCGTCGCCGGGCCGCTCGGGCGCCAGCAGCCGGTGCCCCGCGGCCTTCAGCCGATCGGCCGACTTCGCGACCCTAAACGGCGCCTCGGGGTGGCCGGGGGTGTGGTACCCCGTGGTGGAGGGGTCCGTGAAGACCGCGGGCATCGCCGCACATTCTAGCGGGGCGGAGCCCCGCTGTGCCAGCGTTCGTTGGGGCTCTTGGGAGCGCTGGCCTAGATGTTCGCCGGGGTCTCGGGCCAGAGCGGCTGCAGGAAGAGGATGCCCTGCGGCGTCAGGTACCCGATCGGCGCTCCGAGATCGTTCTCGATGACCATCGCTTCCCCCCGTCGTTCCCAGGATAGCCGGGCCCGGTAAAAGCCCGGTGAAAGTGATATAAAACGTCGGGAATGCAGGTGCTCCTTTTCGCGGCCTGGCTGGCGGCGTACGCCGCCGACATGGAGCGCCCGGCGGCGGTCGCGGGGCGCTTCTACCCCGGCCATGCGCAGGCGCTGACCGCCCAGGTCGACCATTTCCTGCACAAGGCCGAGAAGGCCCGGCCGGGCAAGGTCGTCGCCCTGCTCGTGCCCCACGCCGGCCTCGAGTTCTCCGGGCCGGCCGCGGCGACGGCGTGGAACGCGGTCGAGCCGGGGGAGTTCGACACGGTCCTGCTCATCGGCGCGGCCCACTACGTCCCCGTGGAGGGCGCCGCGCTGTTCCCGGGCGCCTACGCGACCCCGCTCGGGCGGGTCGAGTACGACCGCAAGCTGGGCGACCGCCTGCTGAAAGACGGCTCGATCCGGAGCATGCCCGAGGCTCACGACCGGGAGCACTCGATCGAGGTCAACGTGACTTTCCTGCAGCGGCGGTTCCCGAAGGCGAGGCTCGTCGCCCTCGTGATGAACGCCGAGGACCTCGCGACGGCGGAGCGGGTGGGCCGCGCCGTCGCCAAGGCCGTGAAGGGCCGCCGGGTGCTGATCGCCGCGTCGACCGACCTCTCGCATTACCCTCCGGGCGACGTCGCCGACCGCGTCGACACCACGACGCTTCACGCGCTCGCGAGCCTCGACCCCGCGTTCTTTCACTCGGTGAACCGCTTCCACATGAGCCGCGGGCATCCGAACCTCCAGACGGTCTACTGCGGCGAGGGCGCCGCCACGGCCGTG
This sequence comes from Elusimicrobiota bacterium, assembly GCA_016207565.1. Classification (GTDB taxonomy): domain Bacteria; phylum Elusimicrobiota; class Elusimicrobia; order UBA1565; family JACRDR01; genus JACRDR01. The sequence goes on along the minus strand of JACQPK010000402.1, from coordinate 30,584 downwards.
CTCGTGGCCGCGAAGGCGCTGGGCGCGACCGAGGCTCGGGTGCTCTCGCGCTACAACTCGGGGGACGCCCTGACCGAGAAGGTGTACCGCGAGGTGGTCGGCTACGCGGCGGTCGCGTTCGTGGCGGGGCCGCGGTCGGAGCGCGGCGCCTACGGGTTGAGCGAGGACGACAAGCGCGCGCTGCTCGGCGAGGCGCGCGAGACCCTGCGCCGAGAGCTCGACGGGACCGCGCAGCCGCCCGTCGAGCTGTCGACGCGGCCGGCCTTCAACCTGCCCGCCGCCGTGTTCGTGACCTGGCTCGCCCGCGGCGAGACGGGGCCCGCGGCGCTCCGCGGCTGCATCGGCACGACCGAGCCGAGAGGCATGCTGCTGGAGTCCGTGCGCTTCTTCGCGCTCGAGGCCGGCCTGCGCGACGCGCGGTTTCCGCCGATCGAGCGCGAGCGGATCGACGAGCACCGGATCGAGATCTCGATCCTCACGCCGCCGAAGCCCGTGGCCTCCGCCGAAGATATTCAGCCGCGCGTCCACGGCGTGATGCTCGAGAACCGGGGCCGCCGGGGGCTGTTTCTGCCGCAGGTGTGGGAGAGCCTGCCGGACAAGGACCGGTTCCTCGCCGAGCTGTGCGCGCAGAAGGCGGGCCTTCCCGCGAACTGCGTCGAAGACCCGAGCACGAGGCTGCAGGTGTTCCGCGTTGAGTCCTTCGAAGACCACTAAGAGGGCCTTTCTCAGGCTGTTCATCGTCGCTTGGCTCGCGCTCTTCGTCTACGAGACGCTCCGGGCGTTCCAGCTCGCGCCCGTCGCCGCGCGGCTCGCCGGCCGTCCGGTCGACCTGCCGAAGCTGCCGCTGCTGTTCCCGCCCGCCGGCTGGATCATGTTCTACGAGGTGGGCGACACGGCCGGCGGCCTCGAGGTCTACGGCGTCTCGAAGACGACGGCGACGCTGATCGATCCGCACCGCGTCTTCGCGACGCGCTACGTCGGCTTCGACAACATCCGCCGCGGGATGCTTTACGCCGCCGCCGGGCGGCCGTGGGACTTCTGCAACTTCCTCCGGCGCAAGTTCCCGGAGTACCCGGATTTCAGCGTCGTCCGGTACCAATACCAGGACCTGGGCGGGGAGAATCCGTCCGGGCGCCTTCAGGCGCCCCTCTACTCATGCCGACCGTTCTGAAGGCGTTCGACCGGTTTTTCCTCGAGGAGGAGTCCTCCGTCTCGCTGGCGCTGTTCCGCTTCCCCGTGGCGGCGGCCGTCGGCGCGCAGTTCCTCCCGACGCTCGCCGAGTTCCGGGACAACTACTCGGCGTGGGCGTTCAAGACGAAGAACCTCCAGTACTTCCCCGCGTGGCTCGCGCAGAGCGTCGACGCGAGCCCGGAGTGGCTCGTCGGGGCGCTGGCGGCGGCCTTCGTCGCGAGCTGGCTCGCGTTCCTCGCGGGGTTTTTGACCCAGGCGAGCGCGATCCTGCTCTTTGTGTGCGCGAACTACTTCTACTGCCTGAACTTCACGCCCCACGGGATGCTCTCGATCGACATCCTGCTCGTGACGCTTTTCCTCATGGCGCTTACGCCGTATCCGGGCGACCACTTTTCCATCGACGCGAGGCTGTGGAGGCGCCCGGCGAAGCGGCCGCTGTTTTTGCTTCGGCTCCTGCAGCTCCAGCTGGCGATCACGTACCTGCACACCGGCTGGTGCAAGCTGCAGCCGGGCAACTGGTGGGCGGCGAACCCGTATCACTACCTCATGAACAACCCGCCGGGCGGGATCGTGAAGGACGGCTTCTTCCTGAAAGCCTTCCTCGCGCCGCGGCCCGGGTTGTGCAAGTCGATCGGGCTCTCCGTGGTGGCCGCGGAGCTCGCCGCGCCGGTGCTGCTCTACGTCCCGGCGCTACGCTGGTTCGGGATCGGGCTGGGGCTCTTCTTCCAGCTCATGCTGGGCCTGTCGCTCCATGTGCCGACGACGACGTTCTTGTTCACGTTCCCGTTCCAGCTCCTGCTCTTCATCCCGCCGAAGGAGGTCGCGCGATGGCTTGGGCGCTAGTGCTGCTCCTGGCGGGCGCGTGCGCCCCGGCGCGCGAGTCGGGCACCGTCCGGCACGGCGCCGTCGTGAAGGCGCACTACACGCTCTTGGCCGGCAAGAAGGTGCTCGATACGACCGCCGCGCGCGGCCCCCTGATTTACGCGCACGGCTCCGGGCAGATCCTCGCCGGACTCGAGCGCCGCCTCGAGGGCGCCAAGGCGGGGGAGAAACGCACGGTACGCGTGCCGCCGAAGGAGGCCTTCGGCCCGGAGAACCCCGCCGCCTTCATCCGCGTCGCGCGGGCGAGCTTCACCGACCCACGGCAGCTCGCGCTGGGGACGCCGGTCCAAGGCGAGATCCACGGGCGGCCGTTTCAGGCGAGAGTCGAGCGGGTCGAGGGGGAAGCGGTGGTGCTGAATCTGAACCACCCGCTCGCGGGAAAGACTCTGCGCTTCGAGGTGCAGGTCGTCGACGTGCTCAGTTCTCCTGGATCCGGACCTCCACCGTGAGACTGTTTCCCTCGGCCTCGAAGAGCGTCTCCGGCTGCCCAGCCTTGGCCTCCGCCTCGCCTTGTACCGAAAAACCTCGCTTGGCCGGATCGAGGTCGGCCAGCTCGACCTGGTACTGGAAGTCGACCTGATCCGGCTTGTCCGGGTTGACCGCGGGGAGGAAATTCGCGGTGAGGTCCGCCTTGGCGGACGCGGAGCGGAACTTGCAGTTGGCCTGCGTGCCGCTCTTGGTCAGGAGAGCCAGGCGGAGCTCCCGGCCCTCCCGGACCGCCCGGATGCTGATCCAGATGTCCGCGTTCTGGCCGCTCCGGTCCGGCGGCTCGAGCTCCGCCGTCTCTTCGGCCGGCGCCGGCTCCTCGTTCTCCGCGGCCTCCGGAGGCTGCGCCGAAGTCGGTTCCACCGCGCGCATGCGGTCGGGCGGGCTGGGCTTCGCCGGGGTCCGGCTTTCCGCGGCGGACCCGCCCGCGGTCGCCAGGGCGGCCGCCAGGATCAGCGCGACGCGCGACGGTGTGATATCTCTCATGGCTCCTCCAAATCGCTCGCGGACCCCCGCAGGGTAGCCGGCGGGTATTGAGGCGGAATGGCGGCTCGACAAAGGTTCGGTAATCCGATCCGGCTCAGGCGGCGGGAGGTGTTGAGGCCGTGCCGTTGGCGCCGTTTGCCCCGCCTCCGCGGCGACGGCGACGGCGGCGGCGGCTCGGGACAGGGTCGGATACGGGCGTCGTGAGCAGCGCCAGCAGCTCCTCGCCGTAGAGCTCGCGCTTTCGTTCGCTCAGCGTGGAGAGCCAGGTGTCCGCGTCGTGGGGCGCCCGAAGCGGCGCTTGCGCGATCTCGCGGAGGTCGTCGGTCGCGAGGATCACGACGGTGTCGACGCCGCGCTCCTCCGCCTTCTTCTTGCGCCACTGCCGCAGCGACTCGTAGCGGTGCATCGTGATCGTGTCCCAGCGGCGGTTCACGGGGCGCTCGGGCTCGCGCTCGATCGGCTCCTTCTTCAGACCCGCCTCGATGAGGTCGAGGAGTTCCTTGCCGAACCGGTTGTAGAGATACGGCGTCATGCCGCGGACCTTCTGCACGCCGTCGAGGTCTTTCGGCAGCACCTCGGCCAGCCGGACGAGGAGCTGCTCGGGCAGGACGCGGAACGCCGCCCGGTCCATCTGCGCGGCGGTCTTCTCCCGGTAGTAGTAGAGGTCCTTGAGCACCGCGCGCTGCTGCGCGCTGAGCGCCCGCGCGCCCGGTAGACGCCAGAAGGAGTCCGGATCGAAGACGCGCTCGATCGGCTGCACGCGGACGAGGCGCGCGAACTCGTCGTCGGCGTCGCCGTCGAGGTCGCGCTTGGCGAGCTCCTCGTGGAGGATGTCGCGGAGCGCGAGGAGGTAGTGCGTGTCCATCCGCGCGTACTCGATCTGGGCGGCGGTCAGCGGGCGCTTGCCCCAATCCGAGCGCTGGAGCTTCTTCGACAGGGTCACGTCGAAGTAGCGCTGGATGAGGGAGGCGAGCCCGAGCTCCTTGGAGCCGAGGATCCGCGCCGCGATCATCGTGTCGAAGACGTTGGCGACCTCGAAGCCGAAGTCGCGCTTGAGGCAGAGGATGTCGTACTCGCCCGCGTGGAAGACCTTCTCGACCTTAGGATCGCGGAAGATCGCGGCCAGGGGCGAGAGGTCGAGCACGGCGAGCGGGTCGATGACGAAGTCGTCGGAGGCCGAGGAGAGCTGCAGCAGGCAGACCTTCTCGTGATACGAATAGAAGCTGTCGGACTCGAGGTCGACCGCGATGCGATCCATGCCCTCGAGGTGCGCCGCCAACTGCTCCAAGTCCGAAAGAGTCTCGATGACGGCGACGGGATGTTCCGTTTCCAATTGCGACACGCTCAACTTTCGGCGGGAAGCGGGGCCGTCAGCCTCTCGGCGAGACTCCGCTATCCGTGCTGCGCCGGGTCCCTTCCGTCTCTAGTATGGAGCCCGGTCGCGCTCCGTCCCTGAATTATGCCGGGCCTGGCGCGATTTGTCAACCGCACGCATCGTCTCATCTGGTGCGTCGCACCAGATGAGACTGTCAGCGGACCTGCTGGGGGGGCAGGAACGTCGAGGTCTTGCCGTCGGTGACCACGAAGCCCGCGATGTCGTCGATCGTGGGGTTGCGGTTGAAGATCTGCCCTTCGGGGACGAGACCCGTGTCCTTGCGGATGATCACCGTGACGGCCCGCTCGCCTTGGCCCGGCCCGGCGCGCCAGGCGTAGGCGAAGGTGTCGGAGAGCTGGCCGCCGTCGACGGCCCAGACGCCGTTTTGGCCGTAGGCGTTGGTCTCCGACATCATCCCGCGCGTGCGGACGATCCCGCGCATCGCGGGGGCCCCGGTGCCGTGCACGTAGACGTCGTCGAGGCGCAGTCCTTGGCCGCGCAGCTCCCGCTCGACTCCGGCCAGATACGCCCGGCGGTATTCCTGCTGCACCTTGCCGTACTCCGCGGACTTCTGCAGCTCCGCGTGGCGAAGCTGGCCCTCCCGGCGTTCCTGGGCGGTCAGGGAGCGGCCGAGGTCCTGCGCCGGCGAGGGGCCGGCCGCGGCCGAAGCGGTGAAGTCGAGGTCCGCGATATCGCCGGGGGCTTTCGACGGCGCGGGCGCCGGCCGCGGGGCGAGAGCCGAGAAGTCGAGGCTGTCGTCGGCCGCGCGCGTCGCGGCCCCCGCGACCTTCCGCTCGAGCGTCTGTACGCCTACCTTGGCCACGGTCTTCGCCTGGGCGCCTCCGGGGATCGCGTCGGTGGCGAATCGGCCCACGGCGCCGATCGCGGCGATCGCCACGCCCCGCCGGCCCTGGTCGCTCATCTGGGTCGAGCCGGTGGCCCAGGCCTGCTTGAGGACCGTCTCCTGGACCTCGCCCACGCCCTCGAGCAGATGCCTCGCGACCGTCGCGCCGGTCACGCGCGCGGTGTAGCCCAGCGCGCCTTCGCCCGGCCGCAGGTCGCGGTCGCCCGCTTCTTCGTAGAACTTGACCGCGTCTTGGATGCTGATCGCCCCGCCGCCGTTTTCGCGGTAGGCGCTCCGGAACTCGGCCTCGACGAGGCGGTCGCCTTCGATGCGGTTGCGGCGCGCGACCGCGAGGTTGGCCGCGATCGGCGACACCGAAGGGGCGCCCGGCCGGAGGGCCTCGGGGGCGGCGGGAGCGGCCGATCCCAGCGCGCCGGCGTCGCGAGCCGGGCCGAAGGGGTCGCCGGGGCCGACGCGGCCGACGGCGGCCTGCGCGTTTCCGAGATCGACCCGCGCCTCGCGAGGAGGCATGGCGGGTTCGGCCCGGCCCGGACCCGGCTGCAGCGGGCCCGGCAATTGCTGTCCGGGCCGGTAGACGCCGATGGCCGCCGAGTGCTCCTTGTCCTCGAGGCGGAGCTGCTGCTTGATGAGCACGACGAGCCGGTGCTTCTCGGCGGGCGCCAGGGGGGCCTGCGCCGTCGCGTTCTGGAGGCGCTCGATGCCGTCGAGGGCCTCGAGGAAACGCTCGATCTTCGAGCGCCGGGCGCCGGGCTCATCGGCGCTCTTGAGCGCGGGGTCGTTGAGCCTGGAAAGCTCCGCGGCGGGGACGGCTTGCCGGATGTCGCTGGGGGCCAGGTACGCGGGTTTCGCCTTCTCGCGGATCGCGGCGATGGCCTCTTCCAAAGTCGGCGCCGGCTGAGCCGCGGCGGGGGAGAGAACCAGCGCCAGCAGGAGGGCCGTCGGGGGCATAGGCCTCCTCCTAGGATAGCCCCAAAAGGGCCGGCCGCAAGCCCTATTTTCCGAAGAGGTCGCTCAGCTCTTTGGAGCGCTTGGTGGCGGTCACGACGGCGTCGATCAAGACGGTGCGCAGGCCCTTCGACTCCAGCTCGTGGACCGCGGCGATGGCCGTGCCGCCGGGCGTCGTGACCTCGTCTTTGAGGATCGCCGGGTGCTTGCCGGTCTCCAGGACGAGCTTCGCCGCCCCGTAGACGGTCTGGGCGGCGAGGCGGGCGGCCACCGCGCGCGGGATGCCCATCTTCACTCCGCCGTCGGTGAGCGCCTCGATCACCATGTAGATGTAGACGGGCCCCGAGCCGGAGAGGCCGGTGACGGCGTCCAACAGGTTCTCCGGCAGCACCTCGACGCGGCCGACGGCCTTAAATATCGTTTCGGCGGTCTTGAGATCGGATTCGCCCGCGTGGGCGCCGGCGGCGATCGCGGTGGCGCCTTCGTCGACGAGCACGGGGGTGTTCGGCATGGCCCGGACGACCGGGCAGGGCTTCTTCAGGCGCGCGTTGATGAACGAGGTCTGGATGCCCGCCATCACGCTGATGAAGAGCTGGTCCTTGCGGCAGGCCGGGGCGATCTCGTCGAGGGTCGCGCCGGCGCCTTGCGGCTTCACCGCCAGGATCACGATGTCGGCGCCCTTGACCGCTCGCCGGCTGTCGGAGGCGGTGTGGATGTCCCATTTGCGCCGGAGCTCCTCGAGGGCCTCCGGGTTCCGCCGGGTCGCCGTGATGTCTTTCGGGGAGACCAGCTTGCCGCGCACGAGCCCGCCGATGAGGGCTCCGCCCATGTGCCCGGCGCCGAGCACGGCGATGGATCTATCTTTCAGCACGGGCGAGTTATACCAGGAGGGCCGGGTTACGTCAATCCCGCGGACGCTTCTTGTGGCTCAGGATCTTCGCGATCGCGTCGCGCAGGCGCTCGACGCGGAAGGGCTTCTTGAGGTAGGCGACCGCCCCCATCGCCGACATCTTCTCTTCGCAGAACCGGGGGTCGTTCCAGTTCCCCGTGAGGACGATCACGGGCACGTACTTCCCTTTCGCGTGCGCCTTGAGCCGCTCGAGGACGCTGGCCCCGTCGCAGATGGGGAGCGCCATGTCCAAGAGCACGATGTCGGGCTCGAGCGCGAGCGCCTTCTGGATGCCCTCCTCGCCGGAGTAGGCGTAGAGCACGTCGTGCCCCGCCAGCCGGAGGGCCATGGCCAGCATGTGCTGGAGGTCGACGTCGTCTTCTACGCTGAGGATGCGGGCCATGGGGACTTGGTCAGAGTTTGCCACTCCGGCCGACGAGATGCAAGGCGTGAGAAGTCAGCGCGTGTCAGCCTAAAACCAGAGGGGGAAGAACTTCCCGGTGATCAGGGAGTAGTCTCGGTAGGCCTTCCCGAAACGCTGGGTGAGGTGGCGGTCCTCGAAGTCGGCCTGCGCGGAAGCCGCCGAGGAGCCGATCGCCCAGAGGATCGCGAAGAGAAGGTTAGGAGCCAGCAGGAAAAAGCCGAGCAGGCAGGCCCAGAGCCCGGCGTAGACCGGGTGGCGCACCGAGCCGTAGATCCCGGTGCGCACGAAGCCGTCGCCCGAGCCGGGGTCCACGCCGATCCGCCAGAAGTCGCCCAGCTCGCCGTAGGCGATCGTCACGACCGCCCCCGCCAGACAGACGAGGAACAGCCCGATCAAACGGATCGGCCAGCTCTCCAGGAACGGGAACCGCGGCAGCCCGCGGAAGCACTCCGGGCAATGCGCCCACAGGAGCACCGGCAGCGGCCACAGGAAGGCGCCGAGGACCCGCACTTTCTCGAGCGGGGTCGTCCCCCACATGACGGGGGAGCGGCCGATCCGGCGCCAGACGCGCACGATCTGCGCCCCCACGCCGAAGTAGTACATGAGCGCGAACGCGCCCAGCACGAAGGTGACGAACCGCTCGGGGTCGTGTCTCAACGGGCGGCGGCCCGAACGGGGCCTGGTTCCTTAGTGACGCTTGCCGCCCGGACCGCGTCCGCCCCGACGCTCGCCGCCGCCGTTTCCGCCGCCGTGTCCGCCGCCATGTCCGCCGCCGGGTCCTCGCCCGCCGCGCTCGTGGCGGTGAGCGGCCGGATGCCCGCGGTCGCGGCGATTCTCACGCCGGTCGCGGACGTTTTCGCGGCGGTCGCGGTGGTCCTCGCGGCCGTCGCGGATGTTCTCGCGGCGGTCGCGCACGTCCTCGCGGCGGTCGCGGTGGTCCTCGCGGCGGTCACGGACGTCCTCGCGGCGATCGCGGACGTCTTCCATCCGGTCGCGCGGTCCGCCGTCGTGGCGGGCGTCACGGATGTCCTCGCGTCGGTCGCGAACGTCCTCGCGGCGATCACGGACGTCTTCGCGCCGGTCGCGGTGGTCCTCGCGGTGGTCGCGCACGTCCTCGCGGCGGTCGCGGACGTTCTCGCGGCGGTCGCGGACACCCTCCCGGCGGTCTCGGACGTCCTCCAGTCGGTCGGCCTTGCGCCGCTGGCCGGGCGGGATGCCGCCGTGGCCGGGGTTACCGCTGGGATCGGCCGGAGTGGCCCCTCCGCCGGGCTCGCCGGGGTCCGCAGGTACGGTGCCGGAGGGGGGCGCCTTCTCCCCGCCCTTATCCTTGTCGTTATCCGCGAAGGCCGGTGTCGCGAGCGCCAGGCACAGGGCTAGGAGCCGCCAGTTTAAGGTCATTCGAGAGCCTCCATGGGTGCAGCACTTACCGTTATAACAGGGGCGTGTTACAGGGTCAAGCGACGCGTTTGCGTCATCCTGGTCACAGGGGCTCGACCGGGACGGTGAACTCGAAGGGGTTGCGGCGGGTCCGGCCCCAGTCCATGAGCAGGCTGGCGAAGCGGAGGTCCGAGGCCCTCACCTCGGGCGGAGTCCCGGGGGGGCCGTCGGCCACGACCGTCCAGATTGGCGCCTTGCAGAACCAGTCGATGCGGCGGCCCAAGGGCGTCCCCCGGGCCGAGCGGACGAGATCGTTGTCGGGGAGCGTCTCGCGTTCGCCTCTCGCCTCGCGCCAGCCCGAGAACGGCCTCATCAGGTAGAGCCGGTAGATGTCTCCGGCTCGCAGCACCCCGCGCCAGCGGTGCGGGCCGAAGGGCTCGGGAAAGACGTACAGAAAGTCCGGCCGCACCCCCATCCGCGAGGCTTCCTCCGAGAGCTGCACGAGGGCCATGCTCCTCGCGGAGCCGCAGAACATGAGGTAGGCGCCGACGCCGACCAGCGCCGCTTGCGAGAGGCCCATGAGCCGCCGCTTGAGCCCCAGCCCGGCGAGGATGAGCGGCGCGGCCAAGAGCCCCGTCAGGATCAGGTCCACGATGAACACGATCGACAGCTCCGGGCGCCAGTCGCTGAAAGGCCACAGCGGGACGACCCCGAACGAGTTGATGAGGTCTAGGAACACGTGCGCGAGCGACGCCAGCAGGCACATCCCGTAGAGCGTCCCGATCTTCACGTTCTTCGCGTAGTACCGCTTGAGGAGCCAGGCGAGTCCCGCCGACCAGAGCGGCATCAAAAACAGCGAGTGCCCGAACGTCCGGCGCCACAGGATGGCCGTCGGATCGCCCGTCAGATGGACGAGCGCGTCCAGGTCGGGCAGGTTCGACGCGACCGCCATGACGAGCGTCGTCTTCGGACCCACGCGATCGCGCAGCAGCGCGTGGCCCAGGGCGACGCCGGCGAGGGTGTGGGTGACCGGATCCACTTAGGGGCGCCGCTTCTCCAGGCCGAAGGCCTTGTGCAGGACGCGAAGGGCCTTCTCGCCGTCCGCGTTCTCGATGATGCAGGAGATCTTGATCTCGGAGGTCGCGATCATCTGGATGTTGACCGAGTTGTCGGCGAGCGTCCTAAACATCTTGCCCGCCACGCCGGAGTGGGAGCGCATGCCCACGCCGACGACGGAGACCTTCGCCACGTTGACGTTGTGCTCGATCGAGCCCGTCTTGAGGCGGCGCTGCACGGTCTCGAGCGCCTTGATCGCCGACTCATGGTCGTCTTTCGGGACCGTGAAGGAGATGTCGTTGGACTGCCCGCGCGCCGCCGACTGGATGATCATGTCGACGTTGACGTTGGCCTTGCCCAGCATGTCGAAGACGTCGGCCGCCATGCCCGGCTTGTCCGGCACGTCCCGGATGGTGACCTTGATCTGGTTGCGGTCGAGCGCGACGCCCGTGACGACGGCTTCTTCCATGGACGGGACCTCCTCGATGATCCAAGTGCCCGGCGAGTGCTTGTCGAACGCGTGCGCCACTTGGATGCGCACGCCGTACTTCTTGGCGACCTCGATGGACCGCGACTGCATGACCTGCGCGCCCGCGCCCGCGAGCTCGAGCATCTCGTCGTAGGAGATCCTCGCGATGAGGCGCGCGTCCGGCACGAGGCGGGGGTCCGCGGTGTAGACGCCGTGGACGTCGGTGTAGATCTCGCATTGGCGCGCCTCGAGCGCCGCGGCGAGGGCGACCGCCGTCAGGTCCGAGCCGCCGCGCCCGAGCGTCGTGATGTCGCGGCGGGGGTTGAGGCCTTGGAACCCGGCCACGATGACGATGTTGCCGCGCTTGAGCTCCTGGTGGATCTTGCCGGGCCGGATCTGCGTGATCTTGGCCTTCGTGTGCTTGGCGTCGGCGAAGATGCCGGCCTGCGGGCCCGTGAGCGACGTCGCGGGGACCCCGCGCGCCTCGCAGGCGATCGCGAACAGCGAGATGCCGACCTGCTCGCCGGTCGCCATCAGCATGTCCAGCTCGCGCGGGTCCGGGCTCGGCGCCACGCGCCGCGCCAGCGCGATGAGCTCGTCGGTCATCTCGCCCGGTGCGCTCACCACGACGACGACCTTCTTCCCTTTCTTGCGGTGGGTGATCGCGCGCTCCGCGGCGCGCTGGATCTTCTCCGGGTCGGCGACGGACGTGCCGCCGAACTTCATGACGATCAGCTCGCTCATTCCACTCTCTTCGCTTGCGCGCCTTTGGTGTCGATGCCGAGCACGAGCCCCCGGCTCTCGGAGCGCCAAGACAAAAACGCCTTCTGCATCGCGCGTGCTACCCTTGGCGCTTTCGCCTTCGGCGAAAGCGCCAACACGGTCGGTCCCGCCCCGGAAAGCGCCGCGCCGAACGCTCCCGCGGCATTGGCCCCGTCGATCACGTGCCGGAGCCCCGGCACGAGCGGCCGGCGGTACGGCTGATGGAGGACATCCTGCATCGCCGTCCTCAACAAGTGGTACTGCCGGCGCTCGAAGGCGTAGGCGAGCAGTCCCACGCGCGCGGATGTGAAGATCGCGTCGGCGCGCGAGACTTTGTCCGGCAGCACGGCTCGCGCCTTCTCGGTCGAGAGCTCGAACGCGGGCACGCAGGCGACCACGGCGAGATCCTTCGGCTCTCGTAGCGGCACGTGCACGAGCCGCTCCCCGTCCATGAGGCTCAAGCGCAGCCCGCCGTAGAACGCGGGGACGACGTTGTCGGGGTGGCCCTCCAGCTCGCACGCCTGCGCCACGATCTCCTCCTCATCGTGGTCCCCGAAGACGGAAGAGGCCAGCAGCGCTCCCAGCCGGACGGCGGCGCTGGACCCGAGCCCGCGAGCGACGGGGATCGCGTTCTTGAGCCGCACCCGAGCGTTGTAGCTCGAGAGGTGCCCGGCGGCCTTCAGCACGCGCGCGACCTCGTTGGTCTCGTCTTTGGGCAGCGTCTCGGCGCCCTCGCCCTCGATCCGCAGGGCGCACGTTCCGCCGACGGTCCCGGAGACGGTGAAGTCGATCTCGAGCTCGTTGTAGAGCGTGAGCGCCATCCCGAGCACGTCGAAGCCCGGGCCGAGGTTCGAGGTGGTCGCCGGGACGCGCGCCCAGGCGCGCCAGGTCTGCGGGGCCTTGGGGCTCATCGCGTCTTCAGCGCGCGCTTGAGCGCGGGGAAATCGGCCGGGACGCGCTTCCACTTGTGCGGCAGCGTCTTGGGCGTCTCGGGGTCCTTGAGCCCATGGCCGGTGAGGACGCACACGATCCGCAGCTCGGTCCGGTCCGCCTGGCTGAACAAGCCCTCGCGCGAGGCCCTCACGAGCCCGGCGATCCCGGCGGCCGACGAGGGCTCGCAGAACACGCCCTCGAGCCGGGCGAGCCGCCGGTAGGCCGAGAGGATCTCCGCGTCTTTGACCCGCGCGATCGTCCCGCCGGACTCGTCTTTGGCGCGCATGGCGCCGAGCCACGTGGCGGGGGTGCCGATGCGGATCGCGGTCGCCACCGTCGATGGGCGGGCCACCGGCTTGCCGAGCACCAGCGGCGCGGCGCCCCACGCCTGCCAGCCCATCATCTTGGGCAGCCCGAGTCCCTGGCGCGTGGCCACCTCGCGGTAGCCGGTCCAGTACGCGGTGATGTTGCCGGCGTTGCCGACGGGCATGAACTGGTAGTCCGGCGGGCGGCCCAGCGCCTCCACCACCTCGAACGCGGCGGTCTTCTGGCCCTCGAGGCGGTACGGATTGACGGAGTTGACCAGCGCGAGCCCCAGCTCCTTGGCCGCCTGCTGCGCGAGCTCGAGCGCCCGGTCGAAGTTGCCGGCCACCGCCAGGACCTCGGCGCCGTGGATCAACGATTGCGCGAGCTTGCCGGCGGCGACCTGTCCGTCGGGCAGCAGCACGACGCATCTGAGCCCCGCGCGCGCGGCGTAGGCGGAGGCCGAGGCCGCGGTGTTGCCGGTCGAGGCGCAGACGACCGCCTTGGCGCCTTCCTCGACCGCCTTCGAGACCGCGACCGTCATGCCGCGGTCCTTAAACGAGCCGGTCGGGTTCATCCCCTCGAACTTCAGCCAGACCGCCGTCTCGGGCAGGCCGAGCTCCTTCGACAGCCGGGGCGCGTTGAGCAGCGGCGTCGAGCCCTCGAGGAGCGTCACAACCGGCGTTTGGTCGGTCACGGGCAAGAAGGCCCGGAACCGCTCGATGACTCCCTGCTTCATAGCATCCGCAGCCAGGCGTGTCCCGGCGCGACGTCGGCGAGCCGCCGGATGGCGGCCGTCGCGGCGAGGAAGTCCCTCTGCCGCGCCGGGTGCGTCGTGAGGGAGACGGGGACGGGGGCTTTCCCGCTCGGCGTCTCTTGGTGGATGCGCGAGATCGAGATCCTCTTGGCGGCGAGCGCGCCGGTGATGCGCGCGAGCGCGCCAGGCCGATCCTTGACCGCGAGGCGGAGGTAGAAGGACGAGGTCGTTTCGTCGACGGGGACGAGCCTCGTCTCGCCGTCTTTCCTCCAGACCATCCCGGCGTCTCGCGGCGGCCCCGAGAGCATCTCGGAGGCCAGGAGGAAAAGATCGCCCACGACGGCGGAGGCCGCCGGCCCCGCGCCCGCGCCCTTGCCGTAGAACATCAGGTCGCCGGCGGCCGAGGCTTCGACGAGCACGGCGTTGTACTCGCCGTGGACGGAGGCGAGCGGATGGTCGTTGGGCACGAGCGTCGGATACACGTGGCAGGCGACGCGGGCGGGCCGGGCCGACCAGTCCATGTCGACGCAGCCGATCAGGCGGATCGTGCGCTCGAGCTCGCGGGCGGCGAAGCCCATGTCCTCGGGAGCGACCCTCGTGATGCCTTCGCGCGCCACCGCCTCGGGCCTCACCCAGCGGCCGGTGGCCAGCGAGGCGAGCACCGCGACCTTGTGCGCCGCGTCGGTCCCGTTGAGGTCGAGGGTCGGGTCCTTCTCGGCGAGGCCTTTCTCCTGCGCTTCCTCCAACGCCGCCTCGAGCGTCAGGGCGCCGGAGGACATGCGGGTCAGGATGAAGTTCGTCGTGCCGTTGAGGATGCCGAGCACCCGGCGGATCCGGTTCGCGGCGAGGCTGCGGTGGAGCGCCGCGAGGATGGGGATGCCGCCCGCGACCGAGCCCTCGAAGTAGAGGCGGCGCCGCGCCGCGCGGCTTACCGCGAAGAGCTCGCGCCAGTGATGCGCCAAGAGCCGCTTGTTCGCCGTGACGACGTGGCGGCCGCGCTCGAGCGAGGCGAGCGTGAACCGGCGCGCCTCCTCGAGCCCGCCCAGGGTCTCGACGACGACGTCGAGGTCGGGGTCCGCGGCGAGCTTGGCCGGGTCCCGGTAGAGCCGGATGCCCTTGGGGAGCCCGAGCGCCCTCGCCTTTTCGGGCGCCCGCCGGTCGCACACCGCGACCAGCTCGAGGCGCGCGCCGAGCCTGCGCTCGAAATCGGGCGCGGCGTCGCGCAGCAGGCGCACCGCCTCGCCGCCGACCGTGCCGAGCCCGGCGATCCCGATGCGGATCTTTTGCATCGGCGCAATCGTATCATTTTGGACTTCATGAGAACGTCGCAGCCCGGGCGTGGGGACCTCCGGGCGGGGTCGATATACTGGAGCGGTAGCGCGCCAGGCCTCGATCGAGCGGCGTAACGGTGAGGCCAGGCGCGCACTGGATAGAAACGCAAATGATCCGATTCCCACCGCGCAGGATCGTCGTTCCGATGGATTTGACGGAAAGCTCGCTCGTCGCCTGGCGGCAGGCCGTGCAGCTCGCGGAGCTGTCGAACGCCAAGCTCGAGGTGCTCTACGTCCAGCCCTGGGTCCGCAACGCCGTCGGCCTGGGAGCTCCGGAGCCGCTGATGGTCGCCCAGCCTGAGCCCGCGATCGAGGAGCTGCGCGCGCGCGTGGGAGGCAAGGCGGAGGTCTTCGAGGTGACGGGCGACGCGGACGTCGAGATCGTCGACTGGGCGAAGCGGCGCCACGCGGACCTCATCGTCATGGGCACGCACGCGCGGGCGGGCCTCGATCGCGTGCTGCTGGGGTCAGTGGCCGAGGCGGTCGTCCGCCGCTCGGAGACCCCGGTCCTGGTCGTGCGCGAGTACGTCGCGCGGTTCACGTCGATCCTCGCGCCGGTGCGGGCCGAGCCGTATTCCTGGGAGGGGCTCGTGGACGCGGGCCGGGTGGCCGGCGTCCTCGGCGCCCGGCTGACCCTCCTGCACGTGTTCGACGAGCCGATCTTCGGCGGGCAGATGGGCTTCGAGGGGACCCGCGCGCTGCTGCAGGCGATGGTCAAGCAGCTCCCGCCGTGGGTGCAGAACGCGACGAAGCCGCAGGTGCAGCTGGCCTTCGGCAACCCGGCCGAGGAGATCGTGGAGGAAGGCGGACGCCACACGCTCGTGGTGGTCGTCGCGCGCCGCAAGGGATTCTTGCAGGACCGGATCCTCGGCTCGACGGCCGAGCGCGTGCTCCGGCACCTCCCGACGGCGCTCCTCGCGCTGCCCGAGCGGGCCCCCAAACCGGCCGAAATTGCTAGAATCTTCCGGTTCCCCCGCGGAGGCCGGAGACTCCATGAACCCACTTCGAGAGCTCGCCAAGAAAGGACAGAGCGTTTGGCTGGACTTCATCACGCGCCGATTCGTGGAGGAGGGCCGGTTGGAGCGCCTCGTCGCGGACGACGAGCTCCGGGGCGTGACCTCGAATCCCACGATCTTTCAGAAAGCGATCGCGTCCGGACCGGAATACGACGAGGCCAGCCTCGCCCTCATCCGCGCGGGAAAAGACGCGCACGCCATCTACGAGGCGCTGGCCGTCGTTGACATCCAGAAGGCCTGCGACGCCCTCGCCAAGGTCTTTGAGGCGACGAAGGGCGCCGACGGTTTCGTCTCGCTCGAGGTGAACCCTCGGCTGGCCCGCGACACCGAAGGCACCGTGCGTGAGGCGCTCGACCTGCACCGCCGCGTGGCCCGCAGCAACCTCATGATCAAGATCCCGGCGACCCGCGAGGGTCTGCCCGCGATCGAGCGCGTGCTCGCCGAGGGCGTGTCGGTCAACGTGACGCTCATCTTCTCGCTCGAGCGCTACCGCGAGGTCCTCGACGCCTGGCTGGCGGGCCTCACGAAGGCGGCGACGGCGGGCAAGGACGTCGCCCGGATCGACTCGGTCGCCAGCTTCTTCGTCAGCCGCGTCGACTCGATGGTCGACCCGATTCTCGAGCAGAAGGGACACCCGGAACTCTGCGGCAAGGCGGCGGTCGCCAACGCCCAGCTCGCCTACGACATCTTCCTGCGCGCGAAGAAGCGACCCGAGTTCGCGGCCCTGCTGAAGAAGGGCGCGCGCCCGCAGCGTCCGCTGTGGGCCAGCACCAGCACGAAGAACCCGAAGTATCGCGACGTCCTCTACATCGAGGAGCTGATCGGCCCCGAGACGGTGAACACGGTGCCGCCGCAGACCCTCGACGCGTTCCGCGACCACGGCCAGGTGCGCGACGCGCTGACCGGCGCGGCCGCGCAAGCCAACGAGCTCATGCAGAAGCTCGAGCGCGCCGGGATCGACATGGTCCAGGTGACGAACAAGCTCGAGGAGGAAGGCGTGAAGGCCTTCGTGGACTCCTACGAGCAGCTCCTGGCCTCGATCGAGGCCAAGCGCAAGTCGCTCGTCGCCGCCCGCTAGAGCCGCCGCGGCAAGAGCGTCCTCAACGCGAATCCGTCGTCTTGGTTGTGGGCCTGCAGCTCGGGCATCGTGCCTTTCGGCAGCGCCAGCAGCTTCGGTAGATGCGCGGGCATGCCCCGGGAGTCCAGGAAGAAGAACTGCCGGCGCAGAGGCTCCAGCGCCGGATCTCGTGAACCCGTCGCCAACGCCGGCGCGCAGGCCCGGCGTAGGCGCGCGAGGCTCGCCAGGCTGAAGGGGAGGGAACGGAGCGGCTCCGAAGGGCGCGGCAGCTCCGGCGCCGGGTTCGGATTGCCGAGGCTCCTGGCGTAGTAGCCGCTCGCCTGATGGAACGTCCATGCGGCGCGCTCGAGCGCTAGGCGGCTCAGCGTCGTGAAAACCGAGTGGTATAGGTCGTCGCGGACGACGGCGTTCTGGGAAGCGTCGAGCCGGAAGCGCGGACACTCGACGTCCGCGTCGACCTGCAGCCAGTTGAGCACCGTGGGCACCGTATCGACGCGCACTCCGCCAAGGTGGAACCGCACTCGGCTGTCCCGCTGATCGGCGAGCTTGAAGAGGAATCGGAGCGGGCCGCGGACCAACGCTTCCTTTGCCGGCCGGGCGGGCGGGAGCAGGGTTCGCCCGCCGTCGATGTCGAGCCCGAAGCCGCGGAACGGGTTGTCGCAGGCTTCCCGCAAGAGGTCGATCGGCCGGCGGCCCTGGGCGCGCGAAAGCCAGGGACGCTCGACGCGCAGGATGGTCTCCGAAGAGCGGGCGGCGACGACTTCGAAGAGCCGCTCCCCGTACTCCGCTCCGACCTCGAGCCGGTACCGCTGGCCGGGAGGGCCCGAGACGATCGTCACCCGAGGGCCGTGGCCGAACACCGACCGTGGGCCGCGCTCGAGCACGCTGAGCAGCCCCACCGCGAGGTCGTCGTTCCGTCGGTCGTCCGCGTCCTCGAACAGGCAGGAGAACGGATCCTCGAGCTCCTTCCGGGTGAAGGCCCGCCCGCCGAACCGCATCTCGTAGGCGCGGCCGGTCCGCCAGAGCCGGACGAGCGCCGTCCCGCAGTGGTCCGCGCAGCGTACCCAGGGGATCAGGAACCGGTCCACGTCGGACAGCGCGAACGCGCCGAGCTTCTTCAGCGCGCGCGCGCGGTCGACGCGGAAGCTGCCGGAGGCGACGAGCCGGCCGGGGGCGCTCAACTCAGTAGCGCGGCACGGACTTGTCGATCTCGCAGGACCAGGCGTCGATCCCGCCGTCTAGGTTCTTCGCGTCCTGGACCCCGGCCTGGAGCAAGAACCGGACCGCCTGCGCCGAGCGGCCGCCGTGGTGGCAGTGGACGATGACCTCCCGGTCCTTGGGCACCTCGCCGACCCGCGCCTGGAGCTCGCCCAGCGGGATAAGGACGCTGCCGTCGATCTTGGCGGCTTCGTACTCGTCGGGCTCGCGTACGTCGAGCAGGAAATGCGGCTTCTTCTTGTCGCGGCGCTCTTTGAGCGCCTTCACGTCGATCGCGGGAACATCCTGGCTTCCGTGCATGCTCACTCCTTCACGGCGGGGATGTGGTACTGCGCGCCGAGCGGGCACCGCTCCAGCGACGGCTCGAGAAAGCGGAACCACGCCAGCGGGCGCGGGAAGAAGAAGAGGAAGCGCGAGGGCTCGAGCGCGAACCCCGCGCCGGAGAGCAGCGCGCGGCCTTCCGGAGGCGGGATCGGGATGGCGTCGCGATCGAAGGGGATCCTCGCCATGACCAGGCGCGTCCCCGGGTTCCACGGGTTGTTCTCGAAGAAGGCGAAGCGCCCGCCCGGCGAGAGCGCGCCGTGCACGAGCGCCGCGGCCTCCCCGCGCTTCTCCGGCGCGATGTGATGGAAGACCCCGTTGACATACGCCAGTTCAAAGCTATGGCCGATGTCGGCCATGGCTTTGAACTGGACATTCTTCCGCGTGACGTTCTTTCGAGCAAACTCCAACGCGTTCTCGGCCGTGTCGACTCCGACCACCTCCGCGTCGGGAAACGCCTCGGCCAGCGCCGCGGTCGCCCCGCCGACGCCGCAGCCGAAGTCGAGGATCCGCTTGGGCGAGAACCCGGCGGGCATAGTCGCCTTCAAGTGCCGGACCCGCCCGGCGACGAAGAACTCCTTCGACTCGCCGGACAGCGCGAGCCCCTGCTGGAGCATTCGGTCGTACTCGTGGCTCAGGTTGAAGAGCTCTTCGGCCACCGGACGACTATATCATAAGCCGCCGGGCCTTGACGGGCGGTCGCCGTCGTGTTACAATGTATTACAGGCCGTCACACAGGAGCCGATCATGAATCGCGTGCTGAATATCCGCCTTCCGGACGATCTACGAGAGGACCTGATGGCGCTGAGCCGCGAGGAGAATATTCCCTTCAGCAGCCTAGTGCGCGAGTCGCTCCGGGAATACGTCGCGGTCCGGCGCTTCCGGCGGCTCCGCGGAAAAGTCCTGCCGTTCGCCGAATCTCAAAGCCTCCTAACGGACGAGGACGTCTTCAAGAAGCTCTGATGCGCGTCGTGTTCGACACGAACGTCCTCATTGCCGCGTTCGCCACCCAAGGCTTGTGCCAGGCCCTTTTCGAAGTGTGCGTGCGGAGGCACGAGGTCATCGTCGGCACGCACATCCTAGACGAGGTCGATCGGAAGCTTGGGCGGAAGCTGAAGGTTCCCGCCGCCACCGTATCCGAGATCCGGGCCTACCTCGAGTCGCATTGCACCGTCGAGCGCCCGGTCCCGGTGCCTTCCGATGCATGCCGGGATCCGAAGGACCTGCCGATACTAGGCATCGCCGCGGCATCGCGGGCGGACTGCTTGGTGACCGGGGACCGGGACCTCCTCGTCGTCAAGCGCTACCATGAAACGGAAATCCTCGCCCCACGGCAACTCTACGACGCGTTGCGGCGGACCGCCTAGCCCGGGGTCGCCAGCCGGCGTTTGAGGTCCGCACGCGGGTCCTTGGGGTCGAGGGACTTCATTTCCGCGAGCCACTTCCGCCAGTCGCCGCCGGTCCTCCGGCGGGCGGTCGCGAAGTCCGAGAGGTCGTAGCGGTAGCGCCGGTGGGCCAAGACGACGGCGTTGTTGAGCGTCGCCAGGCCGAGCGGCTCGCGGTAGCGCTCGAACACCTTCTTGCGCGCCTCCAGCTTCTCGGCGTCCGAGCCCGGCCCTCCGTAGAGCGCGGCGAGCTCATCGTAGAGCGCGTCGACCGTCTTCGCCTTCGCGGCGCGCTCCCCCAGCGCGCGGCGGTACTCGGCGAGCTCGGCGGACTCGGTGCCGAAGCGGGAGGCGAGGAACTCGGCGCCGGCGGTCTCGCCGACGTAGGTCGCGAAGGCCTCGTTGAAGTCGACCTGGCCCTTGAAGAACACCGCGGCGTGGCTGAGCTCGTGGAGGAGCAGCTCCGCGGTCTCGCCGGGCCCGCTCTCGAGCATCGTCGAGAGCACGGGGTCGCGCAGCCAGCGGAGCGTGCTGTAGGCGGACACCCCGCCGCAGGCGGCGTCCCAGTCGTCGCGTTCGAGCGCGGCCCGCTCGGCCTCGGCGTCGGAGCGCTCGAAGTGGCCCTTGTAGGGCACGCGGCCGACGAACGGGAACCACCAGCGCTTCGCCTCGAAGCGCGTCCGCCTCGAGGCGCTGACCACCCACGTCACCGCCGGGCCTTTCACCGCGGCGTACTCCGTGTAGTTGTCGGTCGGCGGGATGCCGACCGTCTCGAAGGCGAATCGGCGGGCGTCGAGCACGACGCGCAGCTTCTCGCGCAGGGGCTCCGGCGTGGCGGGGTCGGCGAGCACCCGCTCGATGGGCCGGCGGCTCGACAACAGCCGGGCGTGGCCGCGCCACGCCTTGAAGACGTAGACCGGCGAGCAGCCCGAAAGAGCGACGGCCAGGGCGAGGACGGCGGCGCGGCTCGGCACCGCGGCATTTTAGGAAATGATATCGTGCGGCCGAGTGAAAACTCTCCATTACGCGGGCATCGCGGGCAGCGGCATGAGCGCGTTGGCGCAGTTCCACGCGATGGGCGGCGGAGCGGCGACCGGCTCCGACCGCAGCTTCGACCGGGGGCTCGCGGCGGGGATTCGGGCCAAGCTCGAGGCCCAGGGCGTGCGCATCGTGCCGCAGGACGGGTCCGGCGTCCGCGCCCGGCCCGACGCCGTGATCGCCTCGACGGCGATCGAGACCGACAATCCCGACCTCGAGGCCGCGCGCGGGCTCGGCATCCCGGTCATCCACCGCGCCGACATGCTCGCGCGCTACGTCGCCGAGCGGCGCGCGGTCGCGGTCGCCGGCACCAGCGGCAAGTCGACGGTGGCGGCCATGGTCTACGAGATCCTGCTCGCGGCCGGCCGGGACCCGTCCGTCATCACGGGCGGGGGCCTGCGCGCGCTCGAGTCGCAGGGGCTCATCGGCAACGCCCGGCGCGGCGGCTCCGACTTGCTCGTGATCGAGGCGGACGAGTCCGACGGCACCCTCGTCCGGTACGCGCCGGCGATCGGCGTGCTGCTCAACGTCGACAAGGACCACAAGGAGATCCCGGAGCTCGTGAGGATGTTCTCCGAGTTCAAGTCCCGCTGCGGGCGTTTCGTCTCGCACGCGGGCTCTCCGGGCATCGAGGGGCTCGCGGAAGGCGCGCGCACGTTCGGGCTTGGCGACGACGCGCAGGTGCGCGCCGAGGACGTCCGGCTCGAGGCGGACGGCTCGCGGTTTCGGGTCTCCGGCGTCGAGTTCCGCCTGCCGGTCCCCGGGCGCCACAACGTCGAGAACGCCGTGGCGGCCACCGCCGCGGCGCTGGAGGCCGGCGCCGAGCTGGCCTCCTGCGCCCGCGCGCTCGAGGCGTTTCAGGGCGTCGCCCGCCGCTTCGAGCGCGTCGGCGCCGCGCGGGGCGTGGCCGTCATCGACGACTTCGCGCACAACCCCGCCAAGGTCCGCGCCGCGATCGAGACCGCGAGGCTTCAGGCCCCGCGCGTCCTCGCGATCTTTCAGCCTCACGGCTACGCCCCGACTAGGTTCAACCGCCAGGAGTTCATCGACGCGTTCGCGGCGGCCCTGCGGTCCGGGGATGTGCTGTGGCTGCCGGAGATCTACTACGCCGGCGGCACCGCGCAGAAGACGATCTCGTCGAAGGACCTAGCCGACCCCGTCCGCGCCCGGGGCAAGGACGCCCGGTTCGTCGAGCGCCGCGCGGAGATCCCGGCGCAGGTGGCCGCCGAGGCCCGCTCGGGAGACGTCGTCTTGACCATGGGCGCCCGCGACCCGTCGCTGGGTGAGTTCGCGCGCGAGCTGTTGGCGGCGCTAGAAAAATAAGTAAAAATATAGGGTATTCGGGTTATCCACAGCTTATCCACCGGTGGACAATCTAGGACCATGGTCCTAGATTGTTTAAGGGCAGGTCGGCGCCGGGCAGGTGTCCCCCGGCTCGCAAACGTTGATGCGAAACCGGCAGGGCGGGTTCGCGGGCGTGGCGCAGATGGCGAAGGTGACGGGCCGCACCGCGAGGCTGTCGGTGTCGGCGATGGTGAACTCCGTGGGCGAAGTGCCGCCGTGGCAGGCCTGGAAGGCGGCCTCCTGCGAGACCGGCAGGGCGCTGGCGCACGTGGTTCCCACGGGAAACCCCACGCTCGCGAGGCAGCTCGTGATCCGGGCCGCCGCCGCGTTCATCGCGGCGCGGACCTCGGAGCTCTTCATGCTTTGCTTGGCGTTGATCTGACGGGAAAGCACGGAGCTGAGGAACATGGACGCGAGCCACGCCATGAGCGTGATGAGGATCATGACGTGCACCAGGACCACGCCGCGCTCGCTTCGCATCACCACCTCGCCGACGCGATGTTGCCGGTCATCAGCGTGACTCCGACATGCGTCTCGGCCTTGGCCGTCTCGACCTGCCCCGTGGACGGAACGGGCCGCTCGACGAACGCGGAAAAATTGATATCGACCCAGTTGTGGCGCGGACGGCTGAAGAGGCTTGCTCCGGTCTTCGCGATCGAGACTCCGTCGAACCCCCCGATCGGCTGGGCCGCGTCGCCATCGCCGCAGATCTCGGTCGCGTCGGCCGGCAAGACGCCCCCTGCATTGAATCCCGTGCCGCTGTAATAGACGATGCGCGGCGTCCGGTTGGCGTCGTCGGCGACCGTGTCGTCAAAGCAGAACCGGAACCACTGGATCAGGGCCTCGTCGCCCGCGCCCGTGGTCGACAGCGCCCGGGCCGGCTCGGTTCCCAGGTTCCCGCAGGTGCACGTCGCGGGGTTCGGGGCGTTCGTCCGGAGGTTCGTCGCGCTCGGCACGCACGAGATGCACGAGTAGGTCGTGGCGCCGCAGCAGATGATCGTGGAGGGATCGAGGTTCTTCCAGCCGACGATGTTGTCGCTCGCCATCCCGGTCTGCGGCTCGAGGACCACCGTCGCCGAGGCGAGCTCGCGCAGCATGGTCCGCCGCGCGAGATCGTTCTGGTTGCGCACGGCGACGTTGCGGAGGATGCGGCCTCGCTGCTGGAGCAGCGCGTCCTGCAGCGAGAAGAGCCCGAGCATGATGACCGCCATCAGCATGACGACCACCATGAGCTCGATCATGGAGAAGCCCTCTTCGGAAGCGAGAGCCGGAGAGGCCATCAGTCCGGCTCCTCCCACGCCATGATGATCTCGAACTTCCGGGCGCCGTCGGCGACCGCCACCGTGTACTTGAGGGTCGCGTTGGCGCCGTCCGGAGGCGCCGACGTCAGCTCGGCGGGAAGAAAGCAGGAGGCGTCGTGGGGATTGTCGGCGTCCGCCGCGTCGAGGGCCCAGTTGTAGCCGTCGGTCCCGCAGTCCGTCCCGTCGGGCTTGCTGAGGGCCCACGTGCCGTGCGGCGCGCCCGCGTTGCGGGCGGCGTCGGTGATCGACGCCGGGCAGGCGGTGGACACGGCGCCCGGGAGGCACGCCGTGACGTAGCCCTTGAGGCTCTCCGACAGCAGCCGCGCGTACTGGTTCATCTGCTCGCGGAGCGGGCTTACCGCGACCGTTCTCCGCGTCGACAGCGCGACCGCGAACAGCGCCGTCGCGCCGATCGCGATCAAGAGCGCGGCAACGCAGATCTCGATGAGCGTGAATCCGTTCCGTCGCCGCCGGCGGCTCACGGGGCCACCACCACCGGACAGGCCGCGTAGCGCTCGTCGCTCGTGAGGTAGCGCTCCTGGCAGAACGACGTGGGCGAGAAGTTGTAGGTGTTCACCGACTGCGCGACGGTCTGGATCGGGATGATGATCTCGCACTTGCCTTTCGTCTGGCTGAACTCCGACGGCGGATACCAGATGCGGCAGCGGATCGTGAGCGTCACGGCCCCGGAGCCCTGGTTGACGGTCATGGTCGTGTTGAGCTGCCACGTCGACGGCTCGGCGGCCTTCGAGTCGGGTCGGCTGCCCGAGGTCACGGACGGGTAGCTGTAGCCCGCCGGCGGGCTCGACTGGGGGAGGGGAAAACCGATCTCGCAGCCGACCGGCGAGCCGGTGCAGCTGTCGCCGCCGGTCACGCCGGCGTTGTTCCCCACGATCCCGAACCGGAACACCCACGGGCTATCGACCCCGGCGGCCGCGGTCGAGCCGGGGATCGACCAGTTGTAGGTGACCGTCCGGATCTGTCCCCGCGTACCGCTCGTCTGGCACGCGGGCGGCGGCGTCCCGTCCGGCATGCAGTCGGAGTTTTCGGGGGTGCAGCCGCCGACGGAGCAGTCTTGGAACTCGAAGGGCCAATCCGTCCGGCATTCGTCCCAGAAGCAGAGGCGGTTGACGCGGATGTCGCCGTCGACGCGCAGGATGTCCGGGCTGCCGACGTCGGCCTGAGACACCGGCTTCGCCCGGTTCACCGCGTAGACGCGCCGGAGCGGCACCGCGCTGTTGGCGGTGCAGGTGCTGCCGCTGTTGCACGCGGGGTTGTAGCAGCTCGGGCTGCCCGTGCCGGAATTGTTGTAGTCGGCTCCGCCCGAGGCGGGCATTTTGAGCGGGCTGGCCGTGACTCGGGTGCCGCAGGTGGTCGGGTTGGGGCTGCCCGGCGCCGCCCCGCAGCCGTAAACGGTCGTGTTCCGGGCCGGGTAGCAGTCTCCCGGGACCATGATGACGTGGCCGCTCGCGCCGAGCACGGTCTTTTGGTTCGAAGCCAGGAAGTTCGTCGTCACCGGGCGGGCCTCGTCCGCGAGGTAGCCGACCATGACGGCGGTCTGCTGCACCGGACAAAGCACCGAGCCCGGCCAGGCGAGGAGAGCGGCGACGAGCGTGGCCTGAGCGGTCGAGCGGGGGAGGCGGAGGCGGAGGCGGAATTCGCGCTCCATGGAGGCCCCTACTGCCAGTCGCCCGCGCAGCGTGCCGAGCTGCCGATCCAGATGCACTGGGCGACTTTCACGTGGCCGCGCACGTGGAGGTGCTGCGTGGGCACGGTCGTCCCGGCGGCCGGGAAGCCGATGCCCGTGAAGAACGCGCCGCCGGGATTGAGGACCACGGTCTGCGGGTTCAGGCTGTCCGTTCCCGTTCCGCCGCGTCCCAGCACGACCGTCGGCTGGTAGCCGATCTCGGTGACGGGATTCCCCGGCCACGCCGCCTGCGCGGAGTTGCCGGTCACCGTAAGCTGGGTGACCACTCCCGAGGGCACGGGATGGTAGTTGGCGCCTCCGTCCGGCCCGGTCGTGCCCCAGTTCTCGCCCGTTCCCGCGTTGGGCGGCAGCGCCAAGCACAGGGCCACCAGCGCGACGACGGCCCAGCGAGGCCGGGGCGCGAGCCTCAGCTCGAGCGTCAGCTCGTGCACCTTCTTGTTCATCGGAATTTGCACCGCCATAGATTCTCGTTGCCCGCGCCGGCGTTCTTGAGGCTGATGCAGCCGTCGACCCGCATCGTGCCGTTAACCAAGATGCCTATGTCGCGGTTCGCGGCCAAAGCCGGGCTCGAGTTCGCTGGGGCGATCGCGACGAAGGCGGGCGGATGGGTGCCTCCCGCGTTGGCCGGCCCGAGAAAGACGTTGCCGAAATCCCGGGCCAACACGGTCGTGCCGGCGGCGTAGAGCTGGTCGACCGCGGTGATGGGGGGCGGGTAGTACAGCTCCATGGTCGACACGTCCTGGGTGGAGGAGGCCTGGGGAAATACGGCTAAAAGCGCCGCCGCCAGGACCAGGCGGACGCGGGAAGGGGTGACGGTGAACGAAAGGGTGATCTCATGCGTGACCATGTTGGACGGCCCTCGCAAGCGCTATCTGAAATATAACAGCCCCCCGACGGGGTGTCAATGCCGCCTAACGGCCTAACCGGTGGGTGATGGCGCCGTGCGGGGTGTGGGCGATGAGCTCGAAGCCGTAGCGGCCGGGAAGGCTCATGCTCATGGTCAGCTCGCCGGATTCCACCGGCCGAGCCACCGGCATATCCTTGAGGATGGCCCCGTCCGCCGTGACCTTGATCTGGACCCGCGTGACGTGCGCCACCTTCCAGCGCAGGGTGACCGGCTGGTAGAGTGGGATCGATTCCCGGTCGAACCCGAAGGCGAGAATCTGCGGCTGCGCCTGCGGTGCGCGGCCCAGGGCGAAGAAGAGCGCCAGCGTGGCGCAGGCCATGACGACCGCCGCGGGCATGGCCATCGTCCACGACGGCTCCTCGCGCCATCGGTCCAAGACCCGGTCCGCGAAATGCGTCGGCGCGGGATGGGGCCGAGCGCCGTCGAACAACCGCTCGAGCGCCAGCAAGAAATCCTTGTTCTTACTTATCTTTCCGCTGTCCATGGCGTCGCTTCTAGATACCTATAGTCCGAAATCCCCAAAAAGTTACAGCCCGGAGGGGCCGGGTCCGAAGCGCTTCAGCAGGAAGAGCTTCGCCCGGTGGAGGCGGACCTTGACGTTGGCGAGCGACAGTTTCATCGCGGCCGCGATCTCCTCGTAGTGCATCTTCTTCACGTGGCGCAAAAGGAACGGCTCGCGGAGGGTGGGGGGCAGGCTCGCCAGGACTTTCGCGGCCCACCGCTCGGCCTCCGCCTGCTCGAGGCCGGCCTCCGGGAGCTTCTCCTCGGACGGGGCTTCGAGCGCGGCGGGCTCGTTCTCGTCTCCCCAAGAGAAGTCGAGCGACAGCAGCCGGAGCAGCTTTCGCTTGCGCAAGAGCCGGCGGCAGCGGTTGAGCGCGATCGTGTAGAGCCAGTTGGAGAGCTTGTGGTCCTCCCGGTAGGACCGGAGGTGCCGGAAAAAAGCGAGAAAGGTGTCTTGGGCGGCGTCCTCGGCGTCCTGCGGGTTGCCGAGCATTCGCAGGCAAAGGTCGAAGACCGGGTCTTGGTGGCGCTCGATGAGCCGGCGGAAGGCGTCGGCGTCGCCCTTCTGGGCGGCGCGAACCAGGCGGACGTCTTCGTCGTGCTCTCGGGGGCCCGCTTCCATCGAGACGCGAGGGGCAGGTCCTCGTGGGAGGACCTGCCCCTGTTTCACGGAAGGATCTCGTTCGGCTACGTTACTTTCCTTTCGCGATGCCGAACATCGGCTGTTTCGCCCCGACCCGGAGCGTGCCGTTGATCAGCTTGGTCTTCTTCGCCGTCTGCGAGCCGGCGCCCAAGACCTTGGAGATCGTGTAGCGCCCTTTCTGGGTGTCGTAGGAGACGACTTTGTCTCCGACCTTGACCTCTTCGATCGGCACGACCCGGCCGTCCGCGAGCGCGATCTTCGTGCCCTTGCCGAACCCGTGGTCCTTGTGCTCCGCGCCCGGGTTGATGTTGTGCACCAGGAAGCCCGACGCGAAGAAGTCGTGCGGCGCTTGGGTGATCAGGTTGTACACGGGCACGGTCTCGGTGACCTCCACGAGCGACGTGATCGTGACGGGCTGTCCATCCTCGCCGAGCAGCGTGTCGCCGACCTTCATGTACTCGGAGTTGAGCCAGCCGCCGTTGACGTAGAGCTGGTGGGCCGGAGTGATCTTCAGCTCGCCGTTGACGACGTAGTACTTCTCCGAGACGGCCTGCACGGTGTTGACGACGCCGCTGGGGATGAACTTCTTATTCTCGGTATCGTAGGAGAGCACCTGGTCGCCGATCTGAATCTCCTCGATCTTCTTATAGGTCCCGTCCGCCATCAGGATCGGCGTGCCCTTGAGGAAGCAGGAGACGATGTTCTCCCAGACGTCCGAGCTGATGAGGTTGCCCCCCGCGTTGGTGCAGACCGCCCGGTACTGGTAATACCCCCACCAGTACGAGCTGCTGATGTTGCGATAGAGCTCCGCGCGCCAAGGCGAGCCATCGCCGTCGGGAAGCGCCCTCTGCTGGTAGTTGCCGTTCTGGGTCTCCCAGGAAGCGTAGGAGCGGCCGTAACCGCCGAAGCGCTGCTGGACGGTGATGCCGGTGATCGGCCACCGCGGATCGGCCGACGCAGACGGCGAGACATAGGCCCAGCCGCCCGTCGACCGCATGTTGCCCGGGGAACACCCGTTGCCGCAGACGTTGCACCCCGTGGGCCCCAGCGCGCTCGACTCCTGCACCGTGATGCTCGCGGAGCCTCTCAGTTGGGCGGCCGCGACCCCATAAAGACCGAACATGAGCCCGATGGCGCTCAGCAATGTCTTTATTTTCATTGACTTTTCTCCTTCCTGCGCCTGCCTTCCACCAACCTATAGACGGCGGAGGCGAAAAAGTTACAGCTTATTGAACGGCCGGCATATTCGAGGGGTCCGAGGCGGTGGAGACCCCCTGCCGGGTGACGGTATACCCCCACGTGCTGTAGGGCGTGGAGGCGGGCGACTTGCGGAGGGAGCAAGCCACCATCGTCGCGTCGCAAGCGGCCCCGCACTCGGTGGCGGCGTCGCCGGCGCAGAAGGTGTAGGGCTTCGGCATGAGGTCCTGCCGGGCGAGATAGCCGCACCACATCAGGCTGCACGCGCTCGTGTTGGTCCGGCAGTCGTCGGCGGCGCCCGTCGGGCAGTCGGCGACGGTCAGCGTGCCCGTGAGGTAGCGGCCGCCATGGTCGAGGGCGTACATGCGGTTGGCGGCCGCGATGCTCTGCGTGAAGGCGAAGGCGTCGTCGGCTTTGGCGGTCTCGACGCTCTTGGCGTACTGGCTGAGACCCATCGTCGCGAGGATCCCGATGATGAGGCACACGACCAGCAGCTCGATTAGGGTGAAACCGGTAGGACGACGTTTCATCGACGCCGTCAGGGTAACAGCGGCGCCGGCCTTTGTCAAGGCGAGCTACTTGAGCGGGCCCGGCGGGTCGGCGCCGTCGACGATCACGAGCAGGATGCCTTGCCGCTCCTCCTTCGCTGGGTCGATCGAACCGAGCTGCCGGAGCTGTTCTTTGACGTAGGCGTCGATCAGGGGGGCCTTGGCGAGCGCCTCCGAGATCTTCTCGCGCTCGGCGTTCAGGAGCTTGATCTCGCTCTGGGCCTGCGCCCGCCGCTCCTCGAACGTCGGGGCGAGCTTCTCGGCCTTGCCTCGCATGAGGCCGACCGAGGCGACCGAGGCGAGGCCCTTCTCGAGACGCTTGCGGAGCTCGGGGACCCGGCCCCGCCCGAAGGAGAACGCGATCATGTCCGGGCGGCCCGTGAGGGCCTGCACGCCCCCGGCGTCGCTCAGGCGCCGGACGATGCTCTCGTAGACCTTCTGCACGTCTCCTTGCTTCAGGATATGGACCGACAGCTCGAAGACGGCCGTCATCTCCTGCGCGGGCTTGGCGGCGGTGGTGTCGGCGGCGAGCGCGGCGCCCGCGAGGAGCGCAAATAGCGTCATCATGGTCCTTTCTTAGCAACGGCCCGCAGGCTTGTCAAGCTCGCCTTTGCTATACTAGCGAATCCGATGTTGAAGACCCTCGTCTATTCCCTGTTCGGCTCCCCGAGCGAGCGGACGATCAACAAGCTCCGCCCGATGCTCGCGCAGATCAACGCCTTGGCCGACGAGTACCAGAAGCTCACCGACGACGAGCTCAAGGCCAAGACGCCCGCCTTCAAGGAGCGCGTCGCCGCCGGCTTCGCCCGGATCCCGGACCACCTCGAGCCGGAGCCCCGGAAGGCGGCGGAGATCGCCGTGCTCGAGACCGTGCTGCCGGAGGCCTTCGCCGCCGTCCGCGAGGCGGCGGCCCGCTCGATCGGTTTGCGGCACTACGACGTGCAGCTCCTCGGCGGCATGGTCCTCAACCGCGGCGCGATCTCGGAGATGAAGACGGGCGAAGGCAAGACCCTCGTCGCCACGGCGCCGGTCTACCTCAACGCCCTCACGGGCCGCGGGGTCCATCTGGTGACCGTCAACGACTACTTGGCCCGGCGCGACTGCGAATGGATGGGGCCGGTCTACCGGTTCCTCGGGCTCACCGTCGGCTTCGTGCAGCACGACATGCCGAACGAGGAGCGGCGCCGCGCCTACTCCTCGGACGTCACCTACGTCACCAACAACGAGATCGGTTTCGACTACCTGCGCGACAACATGGTCGTCCGCGCCGAGGACCGGGTCCTTCGCCCGACGAACTTCGCGATCGTCGACGAGGTCGACTCGATCCTGATCGACGAGGCGCGCACGCCGCTCATCATCAGCGGCCCGGCCGAGGAATCGACCGACCGCTACGGCATCATCAACAAGATCATCCCGCACCTCAACGTGCGCTTCATCACCGAGACCGAGGAGATCCAGGCCAAGTACTCCGGAGAGGACCTCGGCAAGGGCTACGACGCCGTCGTCGACGAGAAGAACCACAGCACGGTGCTCACCGAGGACGGCATCTCGAAATGCGAGAAGCTCCTCGGCCTGGCGAACCTCTACGACGACCTGCAGGGCGAGTGGGTGCACCACATCACGCAGGCCCTGCGCGCGCACCACCTCTACAAGCGCGACGTCGAGTACGTGGTCAAAGACGGCGAGATCATCATCGTCGACGAGTTCACGGGACGCCTGATGCCGGGCCGCCGCTGGTCCGAGGGGCTGCACCAGGCCGTCGAGGCGAAGGAGAACCTCCCGATCAAGGAGGAGAACCAGACCCTCGCGACGATCACCTTCCAGAACTTCTTCAAGCTCTACAAGAAG
>JACQPK010000398.1 GCA_016207565.1 Elusimicrobiota bacterium | reverse complement strand
GCCGGGACCGGCGCGGGCGGTGGCGGCGGCGCGACCGGCGCGGGGGCCGGCGCTCGCGCCGGGGCCGGGGCGGGCGCGGCGGGAGCGGGCGGAGCCCCGGCGGCCGCGACCGCGGGAGCCGGCGCCACGGGCGGCGTCGTGCGGATCACCGTGCTTTGGGAGCCCGGGGCGGGGGGCGACATGCCGGTGCGGATGAGCGCCTGGAGGGCGGCGATCGCCTCGGGCGTCGGCTGCGCGCCCCCAGAGACCACGACGGCGGGCATCCCCTCTCCCTCCCCGCCAAGGGCCCCCGCGGGGCCCGCGGAGGCGTTCGGGGGCCGAGTTCCGTCCGTCGGCACGGGTGGCGCCGGAGGAGCGGCGGCGGCGGCAGGCGCGGCGGGCGCCAGCGGCGGGGCGGCGGGCAGCGCCATGGGAGCCGGCGGGGGGACGCGTAGCGCCATAGGCGCCGGCTCCGGAACCTGCGTCCGAACCGGCGGCGTCGTCGGCCCCGGGTACGTCGTGGGCGCGGGAGGCGTCGCGGGCGCCGGGGCCTTCGCCCACGGCGCGGGAAGGGGAGTCACCGGCATCGTGTCGGCCGGGGTCAGCGGCCGTCCGGTCGGCGGCAGGTCCGAGGGACCCGGCGCGGCGGGATCGCGCTCCGGCTCTATCGGCAGCCCATCCGGGCCCGGCTCGGCGAGGTCGTCGGGCAGCCACGTCCTCGGCGTGCGGATCACGGACACGCCCTTGTCGAGCGCCTCCAGCTCCGCGCCGGAGTAGTAGCCGCGGAGGTCCGCGCGCAGCGTGGGCGACAGGAGCGTCCAGCTCTGGCGGCCGATCCTCCGGACCTCCTCGAGCTGCTCGTCCGGCAGATCCTTGTAGCCGAAGCGGCTGAAGATGAGGTCCAGCCGGAGCATCGCCTCGAGCCGCTGGCGCGACTCCAGCTCCTCGAGGATGAGCGGCATCTCCACGCTCTGCACCGGGTCCCCGGTCTCGGGCTTGAGGAGGCGTCCCTCCGGCGTGAACTTATAGCCCGCCTTCGAGAGGCGCATGAAGTCTTCGTTGGGCAGCGGGTCCCGGGAGTTATCGAACAACTGGGGAGCCCGCGCCGCGAAAGACGCGCTGGGCGTGCCGAGCAGGACGGCGAGGAGGAATCTTCGCAAGGCGTTTCGTCGACGACTCAAGAATTATAGATAACGGAAAGCGTTTTCGGAAATGTTGCATAATTCGCGGCGTCATGACTTGGGCGCCCCCAACGATCGAAGAGAAGGCGGCCGGGCTGATGATGCCCGGCTTCAAGTTCGGCATCGACGAGCCCGAGCTCGCCGAGCGCCTGGTCGACCTCGGGGTCGGCGGTTTCTGCCTGTACCATGGAGCCGCGCCCGAGGTCGCGGCCTTCACCCGGCGCCTGCAGGAGCGCGCGAAGCTGCCGCTCCTGTTCTCGGCGGACTACGAGGACGGCTCCGCGCAGCACGTCGAGGGGGGCGTTCACCTGCCGTCGAACATGGGGATCGGCGCCACCGGCGATCCCCAGCTCGCCTTCGAGAAGGCCGCGGTCACCGCCGCCGAGGCGTGGGCGATGGGCGTACGGTGGGTGCTCGCTCCGGTGCTGGACCTGGCGACCGTGCCCCGCAATCCGATCGTGAACACGCGCGCCTTCGGCTCGGAGCCCGAGGCGGCGGCCAGGCTCGCCAAAGGCTACTGCAAGGGGCTCGCGAGCCGGCGGGTGCTGTCGTGCATGAAGCACTTCCCCGGCCACGGCGAGACGACGGCCGACTCGCACCTCGAGCTCCCGGTGCTCAAGCGCACGCGCGCGCAGCTCGCGGCCGCCGAGATGAAGACCTTCAAAGCCCTCAAGGACGTCTGCGACACGGCGATGATGGCCCATCTCAGCATCCCCGCCCTCGGCGACAAGGGCCCGAGCTCGCTGTCCGCGAAGGCCACCGGCCTCCTGCGCAAGACGCTCGGCTTCAAGAAGCTCATCACGACCGACGCCTTGTCGATGCAGGCGATCGCGGCCCATTTCTCCGACGACGCGGCGTGCGTCGCCGCGCTGACCGCGGGCTCGGACGTCCTGCTCGTGCCGGCCGATCCCCTCAAGGCCGTGTACGGGTTCTTGCAGCGCGTCGCCGCCGAGCCGAAGCTGCACCCGCTCATCGCCGCCGCCTACAAGCGGATCGAGCAGGCGAAGGCGGCGTGCGGGCTGACGGAGGACCGGGGCATCGCGCCTCCCGACGCGCTTGCCGACGTCGGCAGCGCGGCGCATCTCGCGGCGGCCGACAGGCTCGCGGCGGCGTGCCTCACGTGGGTGAGGCCCGAGCCCAAGGCGCTGCCGCTGCCTCGGGCGATCCGCTATCTCGAGCCGGACGCCGATCGCGCCGACGACTGGCAGGGCACGGCGTTCGTGGCGGAGCTCCGCAAGCTCGGCGTGACCGTCTCGCCCTACGCCCCGGGCGGCGAAGGGCCGCTCGTCGTGGGCTGCTTCCTCAGCCCGCGCGCCTACACCGGCCGCATCCGGTTCTCCGTCGAGGAGGAGCGGCCCGCGCAGACCGCGATCGCCTCGGACCCCCGGACCGTCGTCGTGGCCTTCGGGAGCCCGTTCGTCCTCGACGACTTCAAGCGCTACAAGCTCGGGCTCTGCACCTTCTCCCCGAGCGTCGCCTCGCAACGCGCGGCCGCCCGGGCGCTCATGGCCATGCAGGAGGCCAAGGGGAAGATGCCAGTTCCGCTGAAGGTCCTCAAGGCGGATCGGACGGGCGCTCAGTAGAGCAGGAAGGCGTTGCGGACGGCGTCGAACTCGCGGGGACCGGCGTCGAAGAGCTTGATGATGTCTTGCGCCCCGGCGCCGCCCTCGTAGAGCGTGCGCAGTTGGTCCGTGCCGATCATCCGGCGCTCCTCGTCCCAGCGCACGCCGAACTCGAGGGGGTGGAGGTCCCGGGAGATCGCCAGCAGATGCGCGAACACGTGTAGGGGCCGCACCAGGTTCCGGTCGGTGATGCGCATGCGGATGCCGGGCGACTTCTTGCCCTGGTAGAGGCTCTTCGTGGGCGTGTACGTCTCGGTCTCGAAGGCGATGCCGGGCAGCGAGACCTTCTTCAGCCGCAGGAGCACCTCTCGCGCGCGGAACCACGGCGCGCCGACCCAGCGAAACGGCAGGGGCGTGCCGCGGCCGACGGCGAGGTTCGTCGACTCGAAGCAGCCGATCCCCGGGTAGAGGGTCGCCGCGTCGAGGTCGGGCATGTTGGGGGACGGCTTCGTCCACGGCAGCCCCGTCTGATCGTACCAGCGGTCGCGCGTCCAGCCCTTGAGCGGGATGACCTGCAGGCGCGCGCCCACCTTGCCCACCACGTTGTGCAGGCGGGCGAGCTCGCCCATCGTGAGGCCGTGGCGCACGGGGACCGCGAGGTACGACGTGAAGTGCCGGATCGACGGGGCGAGCACGGGCCCCTCGACGATGTCGCCCGAGATCGGGTTCGGGCGGTCGAGGACGAAGAAATCGAGGTTGTTGGCCGCCGCGGCCTCCATGGCGAGCGCCATCGTGGTCGCGTAGGTGTAGAAGCGCGCCCCGATGTCCTGGATGTCGAAGACGAGGGCGTCGAGGCCGCGAAGCTGATCGGCGGTCGGCGTCATCGTCGCGCCGTAGAGGCTGTAGATCGGGATCTTCTTGCCGTTCGGGAGCGTGTAGGTCTCCGAGGAGATGACGTTCGCCTCGCTTGTGCCCGTGAAGCCGTGCTCCGGCGAGAACAGGGCCTTGAGCTCCAGGTCGGGCGCCTCGGCGAAGACCTGCGCGATCGGCTTGCCTTTGCGGTCCTTGCCCGTCTGGTTCGTGATCAGGCCGATGCGCTCTCCCTTGAGCGCGCGGAACCCGTCGGTGGCGAGCACGTCGAGCCCCGTGAGCACCTCCGCCGCGCACGCGGGCGCGGCGGCGAGCAGCAGCCCGAGCACGAAGGCGGTCAACGGTCCCTCGGCGGCAGCTTCTTCAGCAGGACGAAAAGCCGTCCCTCGTGCCACTGGTTCACGGCCGAGGTCTTCGCCTGCGGCCCGTGCCCCATGTAGATGTCGACGCGGCCGGGGCCGAGAATGGCGCCCCCGGTGTCCTGGCACATCATGAAGCGCGAGGTGGGGAAGATGCCGAGCAGCTCGCCCGTCCGGTTGGCCTGCGGCATCGGCACGCGCATGTAGGCGACGGCGCCCAGCGGGATCGCCTTGGGGTCGATCGCGATCGACCTCCCGGGCGTCAGCGGCTGCTCCGTCGTGCCGAACGGCTGGCCGTCCTCGGGGAGGTCGACGACGTCGAAGAAGACGTAGCGGGGGTTCTGGCTGATCAGCCAGGACTCGCCTTCCGGGTGCTCCGTGAGGTATTGGCGCAGCTTCTCGTGGGTGATCTCGGCGCGCGTCATGATCCCCGCGCCGACGACCGACATCCCCACGCTCTTATAAGGGAGGGAGTTGTTCGCCGCGTACTTGGCGAGGACCTTCTTGCCGTTGGGCAGCTCGAGGATCCCGGAGCCCTGGATGTGCAGGTCGAGCCGGTCGAACTGATTGGCGAGCCAGGCGATCTCCAGGCGGCGCCCCTTGAGCATCTGCCTCACGTCGATGTCCCGGCGCTCGAAGTACGGCACGAGCCGGCCGTTCTGGATCCGTCCCAGAATCTTCTCGTCTTTCCACTTCGGATTGAAGGCCGCCATGTCGACGTCGACCATGTCGTCGGGCTTGCGGTAGATCGGGTACTGGAAGGTCCGTGTCTGCTTGAGGCTCGCGGGCAGCACCGGCTGGTAATACGAGGAAAAGACGACCTTGCCGGCGCCGTCGGAGCCGATCGACTCGAACAGGTCGAACTCGCGTTTGAGCCTCGCCTCCAGCGCCGCGGGCTCCTGCTCTTCCCGCACCGCGTCGACCAGCGCCCGGACCGTGTCGGCCAACAGGCCCGCGCCGACGTCCACGTCTCCCACCCGGTAGAACCTCTTCGGCTCCGACCGGAGCCTCTCGAGGTACTTCAACGACTTCTCCGCCGCCTTGGCCAGGCTCCTGGCGTCAAGCTCGTCGACGATCGGCGGCCATTCCCCCGGCCCCAGCCTCCGCAACGGCGGCACGGCGGGGACGGTCGATACCGCGACCGCGGCGGCGGTCGAGGCCGCGACGGCGGGGGGCGCGACGGATGGAGGAGGCGCCGGCGGGCACGGCGCGGGCGTCATCGCCGCGCAGCCGGCGAGCCCGCACGCCGCAAGCGACGCCGCGAAGGAGAGATGTCTCACGGGCCGCATTATAATAGAATCGCGCGGTGGGCGGGGAGAGCCGTATGCGCGAGCGGGTCCTGGCCCTCGCGGGCGCGATCGGGGAACGCAACGTCTTCGTCCCGGAGGCGCTGTCGGAGGCCCGCGACTGGCTCAAGGCGGAGCTCGTCCGCGCAGGGTACGACCCGACGCTCCAGGGCTATCGGGTGGGCTCGCGCCAGGTCCACAACGTCATGGCCGAGCGGCCCGGCACCGACCCCGGAGCGCCTCCGCTCGTCCTCGGCGCGCATTACGACACCGCGCGCGGCACTCCGGGCGCCGACGATAACGCGAGCGGCGTCGCGGCGCTCCTCACGATCGCCGAGCATCTGCGGGAGAGGCCGACGCGCGCTCCCGTGCGCTTCGTGTTCTTCACGAACGAGGAGCCGCCGTTCTTCCAGACGCAGGACATGGGCTCTTGGCGATACGCCCAAGAGCTCAAACGGCGCGGAGAGCGCGTCCTCGGGATGCTCTCGTTGGAGATGCTCGGGTTCTACGCCGTGGAGCCGAAGACCCAGTCCTACCCGCCGGGCGTCTCGTGGTTTTACCCGGACCGCGGGGACTTCATCGCGCTCGTCGGCGATCTCCGGTCGATCTCGTTCGTGCGCCGGGTCCGAGCCGCGCTGGAGGGATTCCCCGTCGAGTGCGCCTGTCTCCCGCGCTGGGTGCCCGGGATCGATTTCTCGGACCACTGGAGCTTCTGGGAGTCCGGGTTCCCGGCGGCGATGCTGACGGACACGGCGTTCTACCGAAACGAGCACTACCACCTCGCCAGCGACACGCCGGACCGGCTCGACTATGGCCGGCTCTCGACGCTGACGAACGCGCTCGCGCGCGCCACCCTCACCCTCGCCGGCTAGTAAAGTGGGGACAGTCCCCACTTTACTAACTTCACTTTTCGAGCGCGGTGTGGGCGGGGTCCCAGCCGGCGGCGGCTTGTTCGGGCAGCGTCGCGAGCCGCCGGAGATACTCGGCCGCCGCCCCGTCGCCGGGTCTGGCGGCGGCGGTCGCCTCGAACAGGCGCCTGGCCTCGGCCAGGGCGCCTGATCGGTAAGCGGCGACCGCCTTCTCCCAGCCGCCGAGCCAGGCAGGGGGCGCGCCGGCCTCGCCCAGAAGCTCGAAGATCTCCACGGTGTGGTGGCGGCCCTTCACGCGCACGAGGTCGATCGATCGGTACGCGAACCCCGGGCCCGCCTTCTCGCGCGCGCCGGCGCTCAGGAGGATCGGGCAGCCGTAATGCTTCGTCAGGCCCTCGAGGCGGCTGGCGAGGTTCACGGCGTCGCCGATCACGGTGTAGGAAAGACGGCTCTCGGAGCCGAGCGTCCCGGCCACGGCGGTCCCGGTATTGAGCCCGATCCCCGTCTCCCAGCGCGCCAGCCCGCGCGCGGCGCGCTGGGCATTGAGCTCCTCGAGCGCGCCGCGCATGGCGAGCGCCGCGCGCAGGGCGTTCGCGGCGTCGTCGGGCGATCCGACCGGAGCGCCGAAGAGCGCCATGATCGCGTCGCCGATGAACTTGTCGATGACGCCGCGGCGCTCTTCGATCGCGCGCGCCATCTTGCCGAAGTACTCGTTGAGCTCCGAGACCAGCGTTGGCGGGTCGAGGTCCTCGGAGATGGTCGTGAAGCTCCGGATGTCCGAAAACAGGACGGTCACGAGCCGCTCCTCTCCGCCGAGGTTGATCTGCCCTCGCTTGAGGAGCTCGTCGGCGATCTCCTTGGAGACCGTCTTCCGCAGCACGGAGCGGATCTTCTCTCGCTCCTGCAGGCCCGCGACCATGGCGTTGAAGGCGGCGCCGA
This sequence comes from Elusimicrobiota bacterium, assembly GCA_016207565.1. Classification (GTDB taxonomy): domain Bacteria; phylum Elusimicrobiota; class Elusimicrobia; order UBA1565; family JACRDR01; genus JACRDR01. Next base: position 530 of record JACQPK010000398.1, on the reverse strand, counting down.
GCCGGCCGACCTCGTCGCGGGTGCGCACCGCCACGCGCGCGCTGAAGTCCCCGCCGGAGATCTTGCCCGTCGCCTCGGCCAGCTCGCGCATCGACGCCGTCACGGAGTCGGCGATGAAGAAGCCGACCACCGCGGTCAGCGCCAGCGCGACCGCGGCGAGCAGGCCGAGGGCGCGCTGCAGGCGGCGCAAGGGCTCGATGGCTTCGTCCCACGAGAGCTGCAGGTACGCGTGCACGCCTCGAGCGACCGGGATCGCCATCGCGAGTTCCTGGGCCCCGGGCTCGCCGATCAACGCGGGCCGTCCCAGCGGGACGGCGGCGCGCCGGCGCTCGAGGAGCCCGCGGCGCCCGGCGTCGAGCGTGGAGGCGAAGAGCCCGGCCTCCGTGGCGAAGCTCACGCTGGCCTTCGTCTGGCTGCTGATCGACGCCGCGAACCGGTCGTCCAGCTTGAAGGCCGCGATAAGGCCGCCGATGAGGTCGGGCGCGTTCACCGCGACTCCGGCGAGTTGGTAGACCTCCTGGCCGGCCGCT
>JACQPK010000413.1 GCA_016207565.1 Elusimicrobiota bacterium | reverse complement strand
TCGTGACGGAGCTGCCGTACCAGGTGAACAAGGCCACCCTCCTCGAGACGATCGCCGGGCTCGTGCGCGACAAGAAGATCCCCGACATCTCCGACATCCGCGACGAGTCCGACCGCAAAGGCATGCGCGTGGTGATCGAGGTCAAGCGCGACGGCAACGCGAACGTCGTCTTAAATCAGCTCTACAAACACACCGCGATGGAGAGCACGTTCGGCGTCATCCTGCTCTCGCTCGTCGACGGCCGCCCGCGCGTGCTGCCCGTCCGCGAGATGCTGGGCCACTACATCCAGCACCGGAAGATCGTCATCACCCGCCGCACCAAGTTCCAGCTCCGCAAGGCGCTCGACCGGGCCCATATCCTCGAGGGCCTCATCATCGCGGTCAAGAACATCGACCGCGTCGTGAAGATCATCCGCGCGGCCAAGGACACCGAGGAGGCCCGCAACGAGCTCATGAAGGCGTTCGAGCTCTCGAAGATCCAGGCGCAAGCGATCCTCGACATGCGGCTCGCGAACCTGACGCGCCTGTCGGTCAACGAGCTGCAGGAGGAGTTCGACGCGCTGCAGAAGCGCATCGCCGAGCTGCGCGCGATCCTCGCCGACGTCAAGAAGGTCTACGCGATCGTCGTCAAAGAGCTCGAGCAGGTGAAAGAGACGTTCGGCAAGGCCCGGCAGACGCAGATCACCACCGAGGCGGCCGAGATGACGCTCGAGGACCTGATCGCCAAAGAGGACGTCATCATCTCCCTCTCGAACACCGGCTACGTGAAGCGCACGCCGGTCTCGGTATATCAGGCCCAGGGCCGCGGCGGCAAAGGCATCATGGGCGCCGAGGTGAAGGAAGAGGATTTCATCGAGCAGTTCTGGATCACCGACACGCACGCGACGCTGCTGCTATTTACGTCGCGCGGCCGCGTCTACGCGCTCAAGGCGTACGAGATCCCTGAAGGCAACCGGACGTCCCGCGGCAAGGCGATCGTGAACCTGCTCGCGCTGCCCAACGAAGAGAAGATCACCTCGGCCATCGCGATCCGCTCCTTCGAGGAGAGGAAGGGCCAGGAGACCTTCCTGGTCATGTGCACGCGCAACGGCACGGTGAAGAAGACCGCGCTCTCCGAGTTCGAGAACATCCGAAGATCCGGCATCGCCGCGATCACGCTCGAGGAAGGCGACGTCCTCGTCGAGGTGCAGCACACGAGCGGCAAGGACGAGATCCTGATCGGCACGAAGACCGGCATGTCGATCCGGTTCCCCGAGGAGGACGTCCGCTCGATGGGCCGCTCCGCGGTCGGCGTTCGCGGCATCCGGCTCGAGGAGAAGGACCAGGTCATCGGCATGGAGGCCTTCCCGGCCAACGCGAAGAAGACCCTCCTGACCGTCTGCGAGAACGGCTACGGCAAGCGGACGGACCTCTCCGAGTACCGCGGGCAGCACCGCGGCGGCGGCGGCGTGATCACGATCAAGGCGACGGACCGCAACGGGGCGGTCATGGGCCTCAAGCTCGTCACCGACGAAGAGGACCTGATGATCATGACCGAGCAAGGCAAGGCGATCCGCCTGCACTGCAAGGACATCAAGACCATCTCGCGGAACACGCAGGGCGTGCGCCTGGTGCGCCTCGAGGAGGCGGACCGCGTCGCCCGGATCGCGCCGATCGCGGGAGAGCCGCCGGTCGCGCCGCCCAACCCGGACCTGCCGCTCGAAGGAAAGTAGCCTGAGCGGGACGTTCCGGATCGTCGACCACACGGCCGAGGTCGCCGTCGAGCTCGCGGCCACGGACAGGGCCGGACTGTTTCGCGCCGCGGCCGAAGGCCTGCTCGCGCTCTGCCGGCTCGACCGCGGCGGGGCCCGAGGCGAGCGCCGGTCCGTGAGCTTGGAGGGAGAGGCGGTCGAGGACCTCCTCGTCGGCTGGCTCAACGAGTTGATCTACCTCGTCAATACGCGCCGCTGGCTGCCGGCGCGCGTGCATCAGCTCTCGCTCGAGGGAACCACGCTCCGGGCCGAGCTCGAAGGAGCCCCGTTGGGCGAGGCCCGGCCCGCCCTCGAGATCAAGGCGGCCACCTTCGGCGGCCTCGCGGTCAGGCGGGAGCCGGACGGCTGGAAGGCGACCGCGATCCTGGACGTCTAAGCCGCGTCGGCCGGCGGCTCTTCGCCGCGCTTGCGGCGGAGCTTGAGCGTCGCGCGGAGGATGGCCGCGCGCAGGCGGGTCATCGCGTTCAGCTTGCCGTCGTCCGGGTCCGGGTTGACGTGCGTTCGGGTTTGCGGGATCATGGAAGTCGAGACCCCGGCCAGCCGCGCGATTCGCTCCGAGCCGAAAACATGCGGGCGCCGAGTCCGCATGCCCCCCACTCCTCGCGCCGGCGGCTGGCCAGGGTCATCGACACTAGAGTTGCGGAAAAGGAGTGGGCCTACAATACTACACGAGTCAGACGAAGTCAGGCGGCGACTTTATGGCGTCAGAGCAATGACAATTTTTTCAAAAATTCCGCGTTCAGTGGACCGGATCGGCGCGTTGCAAGACGGGCCGTTAGGGGTTTCCGGAGGGCACGAGCCGCGGCGGCGCGGGCGACTCCACGAACATCGCGGCGGCCATGCCCTCGGTGAAGTCCATGACGTCGGCGAACTTCGGCTGGATCACGAACTTGCCCGAGCGATCGATGAAGCCCCAGGAATCGCCGGCTTTGGCCGCGGCGTAGCCGCCGCTGAAGTCGGAGCAGGCGCGCCACCGGGGCTTGAGCGCCCACTTCCCGGCGCGGTCGACGTAGCCCCAGGTGCCGTCCTCCATCGCGGCGGCGATCCCTTCCGAGTAGGACCCGACGCTCTCGAAGCGGAAGGCGAGCTTCGACTTCCCGTAGCGCGCGATCCAGGCCCAGCGGCCGCCCGCCTTCACGGCGGCGAGCCCTTCCGCGAAGCCGCGCGCGTCGTCGAACGCCGCGGCGATCGCCCAGGCGCCGGTGTGGTCGATGAACCCGGACTTGCCGCCGGTCTCGGCCCGGGCGAGGCCGTCGGTGAAGCCGCCGGCGTAGTGGTACGCCGGGGCGATCTTCACCGCGCCGGAGCGGTCGATGTAGCCCCAGACCGCGCCCTGTTTGAAGCGCGCGACCCCTTCCGAGAAGCCGCCGGCGTCGTCGAAGCGCGGCTCGATCACGGTCTGGCCCCAGCGGTCGATGTAGCCCCAGCGCCCGCCGAGCTTCACCGGCGCCAGGCCGTCGCCGAAGGACCAGACCTCCTCGTAGCGGGGTTCGATCACCGTCTTGCCGGAATGGTCGATGTAGCCCCATTTGCCGGCGACTTTGACGGCGGCGAGCCCCGCGGCGAAGCTGCGCACCGATTCGTACTTCGGAGGGATCACGAAGCGGCCGGCGCGGTCGATGAAGCCCCAGTGGCCGCCGGGCTCGCCCTGGGCGAACGCGAGCGCGGCGGCGAGCGAGAGCAAGGAGGTGAGCGTCATCGCCCGATATACTAGAGTACGAACGCATGCTGCGCAAGATCGACGATTTTCGGTGGGAGATCCCGCGCGAGGGCGCGATGCGCGTGCCCGGGCTCATCTTCGCCTCCGAGAAGCTGATCAACAAGATCGACTCGGAGCGCGTGACCGAGCAGGTGCGCAACGTCGCGACGCTGCCGGGGATCGTCGGCCACGCCCTCGCCATGCCCGACGCGCACTGGGGCTACGGCTTCGCCGTCGGCGGGGTGGCCGCCACCGACGCCGAGCACGGAGTCATCAGCCCCGGGGGGATCGGGTTCGACATCTCCTGCGGGGTGCGGCTCTTGCGCACGGACCTGGACGCCGAGAGGATCCGGCCGCGGCTCGACCGCCTGCTGGACGCCCTATTCCACGGAGTCCCCTCGGGGGTCGGCGCGGAGGGACGCATCCATCTCAAGCCCCACGAGATGCGCCGCGTTTTCGAGGGCGGCGCGGCCTGGGCGGTCGCGGAGGGCTATGGCGGCCGCGAGGACTTGGCGGCCTGCGAGGATGGGGGG
>JACQPK010000412.1 GCA_016207565.1 Elusimicrobiota bacterium | reverse complement strand
TGGAGCGCGTGAGGCAGCAGCTCGGCGAGCACCGTCAGGCCGTCGCGCACGCCGCCGCGGCTGCCGGGAAGGGCGACGACGATCGAGCGACCGAGCTGCCCGGCGACCGAGCGCGACAGCGCGGCCATCGGCACGCCGCCGGCGGCCGCGGCCCGCAACCGCTCGCCGACGCCGGGGATCAGCCGGTCGCAGACGGCCGCGACGGCCTCGGGCGTCACGTCCCGCGGGCCGAGGCCGGTGCCGCCCGTCAGCGCCACGACCCGCGAGGCCGCGGCGAGGCGACGAATCGCGGCCTCGATGAGCGCGCGTTCGTCGGGGACCACCACGACGCGCCCGACCCAGAATCCCTGCTCTCTCAGCCCCCGCGCGAGGAGCGGGCCGGAGAGGTCCTCCGCCGCGCCGCGCGAGCAGCGGTCGCTCACCGTCACCACCGCGGCCCGGCCCAGCTTCGGCCGGCGGACGGCCGCCGCGCGACCCCCCGGGCCCGAAGGGCCCGGAGAGTCCTTTAGGGCGCCGTTCTCCGACGGGTGGCGCCACGAGCCGGATTTTCCGCCCTGCTTGAGCTGGAGGCGGACGCCTCCGATCTCGAGCGCGGGGTCGACGCCCTTGACCACGTCCCAGATCGCGAGGAGCGCGGCGCTCACCGCCGCGAGTGCCTCCATCTCGACGCCGGTCTTGGCGGTCGCCTTCGCCTCGCAGAACGCGTGGGCGCCGGGCAGCCCGCGGTCCAGCTCGAACCACACGCGCACCTGCTCGAGCGGCAGGGGATGACAAAGCGGGAGCGACTCCGAGGCGCGCTTGGCGGCGGAGATGCCGGCGACCTGGGCCATCGGCAGCGGGTCTCCCTTCGGCAACGTCTTGGCCTCGAGCCGGGCGAACGCGGCCGCGCTCATGCGGATCCACCCTCGGGCTACGGCGCGCCGGGCGGTGGGCAGCTTCGCGCCCACGTCGATCATGCGCGTCGTCTCCATCATCCCCCCATCATCGCGAAGTTCCGCACGTCGCCGACCCGGCCCTCCGGCAGGTAATGCGAGACGTCCTTGCGTCCGATCCACTCGCGGATCTTGGCCTCGAGCTCCGGGAGGCGGTCGTCGGAGGCGAGCCACGGGCGGAGCGTCGTCTCCGACTCGGCGAAGAGGCAGAGGCGGAGCCGGCCGCGGCTCGTCACCCGGAGGCGGTTGCAGCTCGAGCAGAAGTCGGCGGCGTATGGCGCGATCACGCCCGCCTCGCCCCGGTGGCCCGGCTTCGAGAACCGCCGGGCCGGCCCGTCGCCGGGCTCGCGCGCCGTCTCGGCCCAACCCGCCTCGACCATGCGCTCGACCAGCCCCGAGGCCTTCAGGTGGCGCCGGGTGAAGAAGTCGCCGTCCGTCTTCGTCTGCATGAGCTCGATGAACCGGACGGAGAGCGGGGTCTCCCGCGTCCACTCGAGAAAGCGCTCGAGCTCTCCGTCGTTGACGTCCCGCAGCAAGACGACGTTGACCTTCACCGCGTCGAAGCCCAAGGCGAGGCAGCGGTCGATGCCCGCGAGGACGGTCGGGAGCTTGTCGTGCCCCGTCAGCTCCTGGAAGCGCGCCGGGTCGAGGCTGTCGACGCTGACGTTGACGCTGCGGACGCCCGCGCCGAGGAGGTCGGGCGCGAGCTCCGCCAGCCGGTAGCCGTTGGTGGAGAGGGACACGCGACGGACGCCCGGAGCGGCCGCGACCGCGCGCGCGACGTCCACGATGTCGCGGCGGAGCGTCGGCTCCCCGCCGGTCAAGCGGACCTTCCAGAAGCCCATCCCGGCGAACACGGTCACCAGGCGCCGGATCTCGTCGACGGACAACGGCGGCTCGGTCTCGCGCTTCTCGTAGCCGTTCGGGAGGCAGTACACGCAGCGGAAGTTGCACGCGTCCTCGACGGAGAGGCGGAGATAATGGAAGGTACGGCCGAAGTTATCGGCGAGTGCCGGCACGGACCGATTATAGCAACCAAAAGGTCACGCCGGGTCTAAGCCTCGCTCCACGGGCCGGGGCTACAATGAGGCGATGAGAAGCCATCTCGTCGTCGGCCACGTCCGGGGGATCGAGATCGGCCTACACGCGAGCTGGCTGGTCTTGGCCGCGCTGGTCGTGTCCACCCTCGCGGGCCACTTCGCGATGATCGCGCCGAATTGGGGCCCCAAGCTCGTGTGGACGACCGCCGCGGTGACCTCGCTTTGCGTCTTCGCCTCGCTCGTCCTGCACGAGCTGGCGCATGCGGCGGTCGCGCGGTCGCGCGGCATCCCGGTGCGGGCGATTACGCTCTTCGCGCTCGGCGGCGTGGCGCAGATCGAGCAGGAGGCCGAAGACCCTCGGACCGAGTTCTGGATGGGCCTGGCCGGGCCGTTGGCGAGCGCGGCGATCGGGCTGGCCGCCCTCCTCTTCGCCGCGTCCTTCGGCCCGCAGCCGGGGCCCGACCCCTTCGTCAACCTGCTGGGGCTCGTCGGCGCCACCAACGCGGCGCTCGCGATCTTCAACCTCATCCCCGGCTTCCCCCTCGACGGAGGCCGCGTGCTCCGCGCGATGCTCTGGCGTTGGAACTGCGACTTCACCCGCTCGACGAAGCAGGCCGCCAGGGTCGGCCAGGCGGTCGGAACCCTGCTCTTGGCCTACGGCGCCGGCCGGGTGATCCTGCAGGCGGGCATCGGCGGGCTCTGGAGCGCGCTCCTCGGCTGGTTCCTCCTCGAGGCCGCGACCGCGGCGTACCTGCAGGCGGACCTCCACCGCCTCCTCCTCGGCGTCCGCGCCGGCGATCTGATGGGCTCCGCCGCGAGCGTCGAAGTGTCGACGATGCTGCGGGCCTTCGTCGACGCGACGCTCGTCCACGACGGCGCGAACTGCTTCGTCGTCGTCGAGAAGGGCCGGACGACGGGCCTGATCACGCCGCTCGAGATCGCGAAGGTCCCTCGCGCCCTCTGGGACCGGACCACCGTCGGCGAGGCGATGCGCCCGCTGGGCCCGCCGGAACCGCTCACCCGCTTCACGCCCGCCGCCGACGCCCTCGAGCGCATGGCGAAGGCCGGCGTGAGCTTCCTTCCCATCGTCGAGGACGGCCGCGTCCTCGGCCTCCTCGCCCGCGCGAAGATCCTTCACACCCTCGAGACAAGACGCCTCATGTAGGGGAAGTACCCTATTACAGGAGGTGTCTATGAACGCATTGCTCTTGCTCGGTCGCGCCCTCTTCAGCGCGATCTTCGTGACGTCCGGACCCAAGCACTTCGGCGGGCAGATGATCTCCTACGCGGCGAACCAAGGAGTCCCCTTGCCTGGCGTGCTCGTGCCGCTCAGCGGCCTGCTCGCGCTTCTGGGCGGGCTCATGGTGCTCGTCGGCTGGCGCGCGCGCGCCGGGGCGTGGCTCCTGATCTTGTTCCTGGTGCCGGTGAGCTTCATGATGCACGGCTACTGGAACCTCGCCGACCCCATGGAGGCGATGCAGCAGCAGATCCACTTCTGGAAGAATATGGCGATGCTCGGAGGCGCGCTCGCGTTCGCGTACTTCGGGGCGGGGCCCTACAGCCTCGACTACCGGCGGACGGCCGAGCGCGCCGCGCGGGTGCCGCTCCCGGAACGCCGCCGCGAGCCCGTCGCGCAACATTAGGTCCCCGGGTGCCGGATGATTCGCCCGGCCCGGGCCGTCCGCGCCCGGCCGGCCCAGGGCCGGCGGCCCTCGTGGGTCCGGCCTCCCCGCGCTACGCTGCCGGCATGATCATCCGATTCAAGTGGCTCGCCCTGCGACGCGCCGCCCGCCGGCCCATCCGCCGCATCGGATGACGCGCAGGCGCGCTTCAAGCGCGCCTGCGCGTCCCTGATTTATACAACCAAAACCTGCGTAATCCAACTTCGATCGTCTTTCCTGTCACGCGATGCCGGACCCGGCTACCCTGAAGGCATGATCGACGGGTTGCCGAAGACGTACCTATGGGGAGCCGCCGGGATGCTCTTCGGCTCGATCCTCGTGGCGGCGCCCAGCCTCCGCTCGGGCGCCGAGCCGCGCCTCGATCTCGCGACGGACTTCCGCGACGCGCCGGCCCCGGTCGCGGCGGCGGCGGCGCGGTTCCCGGCGCGAGCCCCGGCCGCGCATGAGAACCGGATGCTCCACTTCGCGAGCGGCTCCTCGTCGGCCGACGAGACCGCGCCCACGGCCGGAGCGCCGGAGACCGAACATTCCGCCGCGTTGGGCCCCGCGCCGGCTCGCTGGGACCCGCGCGAGCCCGACGAGACGCCGCCCGGCGACGAGCGCCCGGCCCACGACGGCAGCGCGGCGTCCCTGCGGGCGGAGGGCCCGGCCCGGGCCCGCCCGGCGTCCGACTCCGCCTCGGCGGCCAAAGGCCGGGCGCTCGCCCGCCTCCCCACGGCCTCGGCGAACCCGGCGGCGTTCCGCCGCCCGGCCGCGTCGCCGCGGGCGTCCTTTCTCACGTCGCGCCGCTCGTTCTTCGCCACGGCTCGCCCCGCCGCGCCGCTCGCTGGCGCGGGACTGCAGACCTCTTCGGCCGACGAAGCGCCCGGCAGCTTCATCGGCCAATCTTTGAGCTGGACGCAAGGCGCCGACGAAGCGGCCGCCGCGATCGCCGGCGGCGGAGGTTTGATGGTGCTCGACGGCCCGGCCGTCCCGCGACCCTCGGACGCGGCGCCGGCGGGAGCCGCGCCGGCCGCCGGCGCCCGCGACGTCTCGCGAGGCGCGAGCGGCTTCGGGTCGGCCTCTCGTCCGGGCGCGGCTCCGGCGACCGCGCCGCCCAAGCCCGTCTCTCCGACGACGCCGCTCGCGGATCTCCCCGCCGCGGACGAGGAGCGCAAGGCCCCCGGCTCGCTGCTGGCCAATCGCCTCGATTTCGCCCGCCCGCAGGGGAAGGCCGAGGCGTTCCCGGGATGGTCGAGAGGCGACCGGCTGTCGTCCTGCGGCCTCATCGCCGCCGAGGCGCTCCAGCGGGTGCTCTCGCGGAACCCGGAGCTCGATCGGATCGACGACATCAAGCGGCGCGCCGTCGAGCAGCGGCTGTGGAACGCGAGCGTCGGGATGTACGGGATCGAGGCCGAGCGAAAGCTGATTGAGTCGCTCGGCATGGACGTCGTGAAGGTGTCCTTGTGGCTGAACGCGCGCGCCGATTTCGACGAGCTCCGCGCCACCATGGTCAACGCCTTGGGAAAGGGGAAGCCGGTGATCGTCTCCACCACGCGCCACTACTTCTTCGTCCAAGGCTATGCCGACGGCAAGTTCTTCGTCGGAGCCACCGGCGAGATCCTGGCCGCCTACGGCGGCCGCGCCTGGATGACGCTCGACGCGATCGCGGCCTCGGGCGCGACGATCTCCGGCATACTCATCCCTCAATGAAATAAGCGGCCTCCGACGGGCGTACTCGGAGCGTGAACCTCTTCCGCCTCGCCGGCTGCTGCGCGGTCTTCACCGGCTACCTGTACCACGCCGGCTGGATCCGCATGCAGTACCCGGACGCCGGCCGTTATCCCGTGCAGGGGCTCGACGTCTCGCGCCACCAGGGGGCGATCGACTGGCCGAAGCTGTCCGCGAGCGGCAAGCTCTCGTTCGTCTACATCAAGGCCTCGGAGGGCGGCGACCACGCGGACCCGCGTTTCGAGGATAACTGGCACGGCGCCCAGGAGGCGGGGCTCGCGCCGGGGGCCTACCATTACTTCACCTTCTGCAAGCCCGCCGGCGAGCAGGCGAGCCATTTCCTCGACCGCCTCGCGCGCGTGCGCGGGCCGATGCTGCCGCCGGCGGTGGACCTCGAGTTCGCGGGCAACTGCGCGGCGCGTCCGGCGCCCGCGGTGCTCGCCCGCGAGCTGCGCGCGTTCTCGGACCGCCTCTACCGCGCGCTCGGCGTGCGTCCCGTCTTCTACGTCACCGGCTCCTTCTGGGAGCGCTATCACGCCGCGGTGCCGGCCGGGGCGGACCTGTGGGTCCGCAGCGTCTTCCTGCGTCCGGAGCGGGGCTTCCCGGAGGCATGGCGGTTCTGGCAGTTCGCCGAGCGCGCCCGCCTCCCCGGCATCCGCGGCCCCGTCGACCTGGACGTCTTCTGCGGCTCGGAGGACGACTGGCGGCGATTCCTCCGAGAGCGGATCCGCCTTCAGCCGGACGACTCCCCCGGCGTCCGCATCTGATAGGATATCGCCTGCAGGCGCCAGGAACCCGGGTCGCGTAATAACGCAACACGGTGCCTGGCACCGTGTTGCGATATGCGCGTGCTGGTGATCGGCGGGACCCGTTTCATCGGGCATCACTGCGTGGAGCGCCTCCTGAAGGAGGGCCACGACGTCACGCTGCTGCACCGCGGCGTTTCGCCGTCCGCGTTCGCGGGCTCCGTCCGCGAGATCCTCGGCGACCGCTCGCGGCCGGAGGGCTGGGCCGCGCTCCCCGAAGGCGAGCGCTGGGACCTCGCGCTCGACACCTGCGCGTACCGGCCGTCCGACTCCGAGGCGGCGGTGCAGGCCCTGCGCGGCCGCGTGGGACGATTCGTCCACGTCAGCACCGGGCAGGTCTATCTCGTCTTGGAGCCGGTGCCGAACCCCGCCCGCGAGTACGACTACGAAGGGAAGCTCTCCCCGACGCCTCCGCCGGGCCCCGACCGCGACGCCTGGCAGTACGGCGTCGACAAGCGGGACTGCGAGGACTTCCTGCGCCGCGCCTTCGAGAGCGGTTTTCCGGTCACGGTCCTTCGCCTGCCCGTCGTGCAGGGACCGCGCGACCCCAAGCGCCGCCTCGAGGCCTATGTGGCCGCGCTGCTCGCGGGCCGCCCTCTGCGGCTCACGGAGGCCGACCGCTCCCGGCCCATCCGGCACCTCTACGTCGGCGACGTCGCGTCGTGCGTCGCCGGCCTCCTCAAGACGCGGCGCGGACTCGGCCGCGCGTTCAACCTGTCGATGGAGGAGGCCGACGTCACTCTGCCCGCGCTGCTCGAGGAGGCCGCCCGCGCGCTGGGCCGCGAGGCGCGCTTCGCGTGGGCCGAGGTGGACGAGGCGGCGGGCTCGCCGCTCTCCGGCACGTGGGTGTCCTTCGTCGACCCGGCGCGGGCCAAGGAGGAGCTCGGCTTTTGCGCCTCGCCGTGGCGGGACTGGGTACGCGAGACCGCGCGCTGGACCGCTAGCGCTCTATCCGGGAGCGCAGGCGCTCCAGATCGGAGTTGAACGCCGGGCTCCGGCGTAGCTCGGCGTAGAAGGCATCGGCGATCTTCTTGCCCGCCTCGGAGTCGCTCGGGTAATGCACGCCGCCGAGGTTGCGCGCTAGCGCCGCCTCCTCCGCGCGCGCCATGAACTCCGCCGACCGCGCGGGCACGAGCTCCGTCAGGATGAAGGCGTACAGGCGCGCCGCGGTCGCGTGGAAGCTGGGATACGAGAAGCCTTTCGGGAGGGACACGCAGGGTTTGAGCGTCGGGTCGGACAGCGGCGGACGCGGGCGGCGGTAGCGGTTCTTGATGATCTTGGCGGCCGCGTACGAGTCGTCGGAGACCCGCTCGAAGAACGCGGCGGCGTCGGCAGGCAGGGGCTTGCCGAGCGGGCTGAGGCCGCCGAACATCGCCTCAAAGCGCGGGACCTCCTCGAGCCTCGCCTTGGCGCATTGAGCCTCGGTGCGGCCGTCCTGCAGGCGCTGGACGGCCCCGGCGTCCGAGCGCTCGGCCTCGGAGCCCGGCCCCGGCGGCGGAGGGAAGTCCGCGACGAACGCGAGCTTAGAGGCGTCCACGTAGTAGAACGCCGGCTTGGCGCGCGTGGCCCCGACGCGAGGAGCGGCTCGGCGGGGCGCGCACCCGACCGCGAGAAGGAGCAACGACAGCAGGATGCGCATTGCGTTCCTCTAAGGCGCGTGCCTGGCCTCACGTTCCGCCGATCGATCGAGGCCTGGCACGCTACTGCTCCAGTATAGCGCTTCCGGCGAGCTTGACGCCGCCGATTTAGGGGCTACACTAGTTCCCGTGGACACGCGGCGCCTGGTCCAGGCCGTCCTCGTGGTCGCCCTCCTAGGAGGAGGGCTGACCGCAGCCTACCTGGGGCTGTCCCGCTCTCCGCAGCCGTCCGAGCCCGTCGCGGTCGCTCCCGCCCCGGTCACCGCCGTCTCCGAGCCGGAGCCGCTGATCGTCGAGGAGGCGCCGCCGCGCTCGAGCCTGCCGCTCCCCGATGCTCCCGACCTTTCGTTCGGACAGATCATGCGGATTCTCGGCGCCGAGTCCGACAAGCCGGAGGTCGCGCAGGCCGCCGGCGAGTTCAAGAAGGAGTTCGTGGAGACGCCGGAACTGAAGAAGGCCTTCGACGAGTACCGGCACCGCGCGGCGCGCGGGCTCGACCCGCCGGCGGCCGAGTTCCTCCAGACGCTGCGGGCGATCCCGGCCTTCCGGAAGCTGATGGCGAAGTGGGGCTCCGGGACCGGCAAGTCGGCGATGCTGATCCTCGCCAAGCATCCGGAGATCCGCCGCTTCCTCAACGAGGAGCGCCGCGCGGCGGCCGCCGCCGGCCCCGTCGCGGGGCGGAGCCCGGTGTCGTCCGTCGGAACGATCCGGAGCGCGCGCGGCGTCCTGCCGCGCGGGGGCACGCGGAACTTCGGCGCGGGGCCGGCCGCCTCGGCGGCGCTCGCCTCCGCCGGGCCGTCGGACATCGGGACGGGCGCCGCCGCGATCGGCTCCGGAGCGGCCAACGCCGAGCGGACGAGCGCCGCGCAAGCGAGCGGCCGCGCCTCGGGCGGCGGAACGGCGCCGCTCGCCAAGCTCTCCGACGCCTGCAGCCAGCAGATGGACCACCTCCTCAAAGAATGGCTCGCGCGCCACGGGCTCAGCGCGGAGGCCTACATGTCGGACCGCTCGAGCGGCATCTGGGACCTGTGCTTCAAGCGCGGGGAACTCGAGCGCTGCGACCGGGCCTGCCGCGACCAGCCCAGAGCCCCCGAGTCGCGCTCGGACTCCGGCTGCGGGTCCGTCGGCCACACACGGATCTCAGCGGTGTGCGCAGCGCCGTCGGACCCGACCTACTGGGGCACCTGCTTGGAGGCGCACGGCGAGGAGCTGCGCTGCGTCCGCGGGTGCAACGAGCAGGCGCCCTGCCGGATCCCGGCCGAAGTCTGGAACCGCCTCTGCGTCCCGCAGGGAGCGTTCGCCCCGCCGGCCGAGTGCCGCGCCAACGGAGGACGAGCCGCCCCGGAAGGCGCGGAGCCGGCGTGCCGCGGAGAGGGCTGCACCCCCGAAGGCATCCGCTGCTGGTCGCAGGGCATCGGCCTGCCCGACTGCGTCGGCCGGCAGTTCTGCGGCGAGCACGGGCATCTCCCCCGCTCGCTGCCCGAGCTCGTGGACTGGGGCAACGACACCGGCCGGCGCAACCCGGCCACCCAAGTCTGGACCTGCCGCTAAAAAAGTAAACCCTGGGGACTGTCCCCAGGGTTTACT
>JACQPK010000421.1 GCA_016207565.1 Elusimicrobiota bacterium | reverse complement strand
GTTGACGCGCGCGGGCACAGGGTCGAGCGGCCGCTGCATGTAAGCGAGCTCGTCTCCGAGGCGGTCGAGCTGGGCGCCTACCGGCACTACATGCAAAAGGAGATCTTCGAGCAGCCCGCCGCGGTGCAGGCGACCCTGCAAGACAGCTTCGGCCCGAAAGCCCAGGCCGTGTTGCGGGAGATCGACGCCGCGCTCGTGCTGGCGTGCGGCACGAGCTATCACGCGGGCATGGTGGCGCGCTACTGGCTGGAAGGCCTCGCCGGGATTGCGTGCAACGTCGAGATCGCGAGCGAGTACCGCTACCGCGAATCGGTGCCGAACCCGCGCGCGCTGGTCGTCGTGGTCTCGCAATCGGGCGAGACCGCCGACACCCTCGCCGCGCTCGCGCACGTGAGAAACCTCGGCCAGCCGCATTCGCTCGCGATCTGCAACGTCGCCGAATCCGCACTCGTCAGAAACTGCGAATTGAATTTCCTCACCCGGGCGGGCCCGGAAATCGGCGTCGCCTCGACCAAGGCCTTCACCACGCAGCTTGCGGCGCTGCTCATGCTGGCGATCACGCTCGCCAAGCTGCGCGGCAGGATTTCGAGAGAAACCGAGATCGAGATGCTCGCGGCGCTGCGCCAGGCGCCGGCGGCGCTCGCGAGCGCGCTGCGCGTCGAGCCCGAGATTGCGCCGTGGGCGGCGAAGTTCGCGCGCTGCGAGCACGCACTGTTCCTCGGACGCGGGGTGCACTACCCGATTGCCATGGAGGGGGCGCTCAAGCTCAAGGAGATCTCCTACATCCATGCCGAGGCGTACGCCGCGGGCGAGCTCAAGCACGGCCCGCTCGCCCTGGTCGACGCCCACATGCCGGTCGTCGCGATCGCGCCCAAGGGCACGCTCCTCGAGAAGCTGAAGTCGAACCTGCAGGAGGTGCGCGCGCGCGGCGGCGAGCTCTACGTGCTCGCCGACGGGGAGGCGGGCCTCGCGGCAGCCGACGGGGTGCATGTCATCCGCATGCACGACTACCCGGGGGTGCTGTCGCCCATCGTGACCACCGTGCCGCTGCAGCTGCTCGCCTATCACGCCGCTGTGCTGCGCGGCAACGACGTCGACAAGCCGCGCAACCTCGCGAAGTCGGTGACGGTGGAGTGAGCCACGGTCTACGGGTGGGATTCCTACGACGCGAGCGGAACGCCCGCCCCAGGCGGGACCGGCTACTGGGATGTTTTTGCCGTCCACCTCGGACAGGCGAACTACTACTGGAATCTCGTCAACGGCGGCGCGGGCACGACGGGCGACCCGATCGTGAGCCCCGACCCGGCCGGGAACTGCGTCTCCACGACGGACATCCGCGTGTGCGCGGTGATATCAAGGACTTACGGCTTCCGCCAGCAAGCGTCATCCAGCGTTCACAGCCGCGCCGACTTGAGCTAGGGACGAAGAATGCCGCTCGGTTGCTCTACCCGAGCGGAACAACGTCTGCAATAATGCGCTGGGGAGGAGGTTGGGAGCGTAGGTTGCGCCGCATCCGAGCGCGCAACTGCTCCTTGCGGCGAGTAATGAAACCTTTCGAGCTGGACGCGGCCGCGATCCAGCGAGTGGACAGGGCCGCGACCGGGGGCTACCTGGATGAGCGCGCAGTGAGCGCGATGCGCTGCGTGCTCGCCCTGTCCGCGCCGCTCGTCATGTTGATCGACGGCGCGCCGCCCACCCGCCTGACCGTGCTCGCGTTCGGATCCTTGCTCGGGTACTGCGCCTACTGCGTTTTCCTGTTTATTGCGGCGCTGCGCGGGAAGGCGTTCATCGCGTCGCGGGCCCAGCCCTGGGTGGACATTCTCGCCTATGCCTGGCTTGCGGCGCTCAGCTCGGGCACGAACAGCATCTTTTTCTATTTTTTCTTTTTCCCGGTCGTCGTGGCGTCGTTCTCGCGCGGGCTTCGCGAGGGTGTGGCGGCCACGCTTGCCTCGGTGCTGCTATTCGCGCTCATTGGCTTCGCCACGTCGCCGGAGATTCTCCAATCCGATCTCCAGGAGGCATTGGCCCGACCGCTCTATCTGCTGCTCCTCGGGTGCATGCTCGCCTATTGGGGCGGGCATGAGAAGGCGCTCCGGCGGCGCATTCGCATGCTCGAGGAGGTGGGCACGGTCGCGAACCCGCGCCTCGGCGTAGAGCACGCCATGACACAGAACCTGCGCCGGCTGCTTGCGATTTTCCATGCCGATGCCTGCGTCGTCGTCTGCGCGAAGCCGGGCTCGGCCGACTACCTCATGTACCGCGTTGCAGCGTCGCCGGAAAACGCCGCCGTCGCGCCGAGGGTACTTACCGCGCAGTCTGCGCAGGCCCTGCTCGAACTGCCGCCGGCGGTTTCCGTCGTCTGGAATCCCGGGCGACCGCAACACGATGGG
>JACQPK010000395.1 GCA_016207565.1 Elusimicrobiota bacterium | reverse complement strand
TTCATCATCTGGCCCGCCCAAAAGAAGATCCTCGGCGGCAAGGTCACGGGCGACGAGCTGGCCGCGACCCGCAAGACGGCCGCGCTGGCGTCAAGGATCAACACCTTCCTCTCGGGCCCGATGCTCTTCGGCATGCTCGGCGCGCCCCACTTCGCCCAAGGCGGCTTCGGCCCGATGATCGCGTTCATCGTCGTGTCGCTCCTCTCGATCAAGCTCGCCTACGGGCTGTCGACCACGGAACTCCCGAAGGCCATCGAGTAATGCGAGGGCGGCTGCCGCTCGCCGCCGCCGCGTTCCTCCTCCTGGCCGCGTGCAGGCCGGACACTCGGACCCCCGAGGAGCGCGGCCGGGCGGCCTACGCGAGCTACAACTGCCGCCAGTGTCATCGGATCGGAAGCGAGGGCGGAGCCCTCGGCCCCGACCTCACGTATGTCGGCTTCCGCAAGAGCGAGGCGTTCCTCGACGTCTGGCTGAAGGACCCGCGCGGGTGGCAGCAGAGCACCCAGATGCCGAATTTCGCCTACACCGAGCAGTCGAGGAAGAACCTCGTGGCCTACCTGGCGACGCTGAAGGGAGAAGCCTTCGCCGGGGCGAAGCCCTGGGACGCCGTCAAAGGCCCCGAGCCGCGCGGGGCGGTGCTCTACGACCGGCTGGGCTGCGGCACCTGCCACGGCAAGGGCGGCGCGGGAGGCTTCAGGAACAACAACGTTCCCGGCGGGAAGATCCCCGCGCTGCGCGAGACCGCGTCGACCTTCACGCGCGAGGAGCTGGTCCGGAAGATCAAGCACGGCGTGCCGAAGCCGCAGAAGGCCGACCCGGCCGGGCCGGAGCCCATGCTCGCCATGCCGGCGTGGGGGAGCGTGCTGACGGAAGAAGAGATCGGCGCGCTGGCGAGCTACCTGCTCACGCTGAAGCCGGCGGACGACGCGGGCTTCTGACGAGAGCCTAGAAGCGCCGCGACGACGGCGGGTTCGACGAGCCCGAGGGCGGCGGCGAGGACGAGCGCCGAGAGGAGCCGCCCTTCATCTTCAAGGCCGCCTTCAGCTGATCCCAACTCGCGTTGACCTCGGCGGCGAAGCTCGCCCGGTCCTTCTCCTGGGCGGAGTAGTACTCCCGCCAGCGCTTGTCGCGCGACGCGAAGAAGTCCTGCATCTTCTGCTTCTGGTCGTTCTCGAACGCCCGGATCTGGTTGGTCTGCAGACGCTCGAAGTCGGAGATCGTCGTCGAGTGCTCCTTCGGATTGAGGGAGCTCAGCGAATCGAACAGGTCCAGGCGCTGGCGGGCGATGCGGACCTCGAAAAGATTCCGCTCTTCCTTGACCTTATCCCAGTACGCGTTCCACTCCTTGACGTCTCTGGCCGCGAAATCAACCCGCTGCTTGTGCAGCGCCTTGATCGTGGCGAGGCGGTGCTTGAGATAGCTCTCGATCCCCGCCTTGTCCTTCCCCATGTGGCTCGGCTTCTTCGAAGCCTTCGCCGGGGGAGGCGTCGCCTCCTCCTCGGCCTCGGCGTCGGCGGCCGGGTCGGCGTTCTCCTGCGACCGCAGAAGGGAGGTGACGCCGAGCAAGGTCACCAAAGCGAGACTGGAGCGCGACAAAAAGAAGCGCTTTTTCATAGTGAGCGACTTATAACAGACGAGGTTTACTTTGTCAATGTCGGGAATATTAACTAGGATTCGGCGATGGAACATTCCCCCAAATTCCTCGTCCTCGTCGAAGAGGCCAAGAAGCGGGTCCGGGAGGTCTCGATCGCGGCCCTGCGGGCGCGCCAAGCCCAGGGAGACCATCTTTTCCTTATAGACGTCCGCGAGGACCACGAGTGGGAGAAGGGCCGGATCCCGGGGGCGACCCACCTCGGCCGGGGCATCCTCGAGCGCGACATCGAGAAGGCGGTCCCCGAATCGGCGCGCGAGATCATCCTGTACTGCGGCGGGGGCTTCCGGTCGGCCCTGGCGGCCGACAACCTCCAGAAGATGGGCTACACGAACGTATTCTCGCTCGCCGGCGGCTGGCGGGAGTGGACGTCGACGGCGGGGCGGTCGAAAGGTAGCCTAGGACGCCGGGCGGACGGCGGCGACGAACGCATCGACCGCTTTCGGGGCGTCCTGCAGGATCGGCAACCCACCCACGCGCGCCGCCGTGCCGATGAGGACTCGGCGGACGGCCTCCGGGATCAGCGGCTGGGTGATGTCCGGCACGGCCCGGCGCGCGGCGTGGAGCATGAGCGCCGTCACGCCGCTCACGTGCGGCGCCGCCGGAGAGGTCCCCGAGCCGTACATGTAGGGGACCGGCTCCGCCTCGTAAATGTGCGCGGGAAGCTGCGCCGCTCCCTTGATCATGACGCCGTAGGCGTAGATCTCCGGCTTCTTGATCGTCTTGTCGGCGCCGCGAGTGAACACGCGGCCGCCGGAGGAGAAGTCGGCCTCCTTGCCGTGGTAGTCGACGGCGCCCACCGCGATCGCGTCGGGGGAGCTGGCCGGGCTGCGGACCTGGGCGCCCTTGGGCAGCGCGTCGCCTTCGTTGCCCGCGGACACGATCACGACGATACCCTTCTTCGTGATCTCCGTGACCTTCCGCGAGATGGCGTCGGACCCGTAGCCGATCGTAAATCCGCCGCTGATGCTGATGATGTCCGCCCCGTTCTCGACCGCCCGGTCCATCGCCTTGAGCGTGGCCGCGAGCGACTCCTCTTCGTTCATCACGACGCCCGGCAGCTCCGCGTTCGACCACGCCTGATACGATTGAATCTCGGCGTCGGGGGCGATCGCGTGGATGATCGAGGCCATCGGCGTCCCGTGTCCGCCCTTCGTGTGGTCGCCGCGGTCGTAGGTCATGTTCTCCGCGATGGTCCCGGAGCCCTGGAGGTCGGGATGGGCGAAATCGACGCCGTTGTCGATCACCGCGACCCGGACCCCCTTGCCGGTGACGCCCTCCGCCCACAGCTTGTGCACGCCGAGCCGCCAGAGGCTTTCGCCGAGCGGGAAGGAGCGCACGACGGCGGCGACGACCGAGTTCTCGGCGTTCCGCCGCGAGAGCTCGGCGAGGATCGGCCGGAGCTGCTCGTGCTTGAGCGTGATCATGGCCATCTGGCCGGGCCCGGTCTGCAGCGGCAGCCCCATCGCGGCGTGGAGCGCTAGGATCAGCTCGACGACGGGCTTGAGCTCCTCTTCCGACGCCTCGCCGCGCTCGACCTTCTTCTGCAGCTCGCCGAACCTCTCGACGGTCTCCTGCAGCATCTGGATCATCACGACGGACGGCCGCTCGGCCGGCGTCGTGGTCTTGAAACCGGCCGGGGCTTCACCCGGCGCGGGCGGGCTTCGCAGCACCTCGCGCGCCTCCTCGAGGAGCTGGCGCCGTTGCTCGGGGTAATCGAAGCCCTCGTCGAACTTCGCGCCGGCGATGAGCCGGGCCTGCATCTGCATGTCGTCGGAATCGGGCTGCATCCGGTAGGCGAGGCTGTCGTTGAGAATCTGCGCGGCCTCGTGGAGCTGAGACTGCGTGAGCCGGCCGATGAGGCCCGGCTCCGCCTCGACGAGCGGCTCCAGCGCCTCGTAGAGGGCCATGCCGAGATCGGTCGGCATGCCGTTCATGCGGTAGATCCGGGAGTAGCGCAGGGCCTTCCTCTGGTCGAGGGAGACCATGTTCGGCAGGCCCCACTCCTGGAGCTTCATGCCCATCTTCGCGATCTTCTGCATGCGCTCGCGAGCGGCGTCGCGCTGGCTCTTGAGCTCCATCACCTTCTTGCGGACGCTCTCCGGCAGGCGGTCGAGGATGCCGGTCTCGATCGGCGCCTCGGATAGGAGCCGCGTCGCCATGGGCGTGCGCCACGCGCCGTCGGCGAGCCGCGCGCCGTCGGAGCGCCGCAGGTCGGAGCCGTCGAAGAGGTGCGCGACCTGGAGCGCGGGCTCGGCCTCCGAGCGGATCGACAGCGCGGTCTCGATGAGCGGCCTCACGGAGCCGGCCGCGCCGGGCTGCGGCGTCTGGATCGCGACGTTCAGTTCGGCCAGGCGCGAATCGAGCGCCGCGTCGCCCGTTTGGGGCTTGGCCGCCGCCAAGGGCTGCGTCACCGCGCGAGTCACGATCGCGAGGGCGGCGAGCTGCGCGGCGGCCTGCCGCGGGTCGGCGGGCAGATGCGCCCTCTGGCGCTGGAGATAGACGGCCGCCTGGGAAGGCGGCATGAAGTAGAGCTGGTTCGCGTGCACGGAAGCCAGCGAGAGCACCTGGCTCTGGAAGGCGGGCCCCCCGACCGAAAACGACACCGCCGTCGCGCCTACGGACGCGATCGCGGCCGGGGCCACTTCCACCGGAACGCTGCGCACCTGCGCGAAGAGGAGCGGGTTGGGTAGGGCGAGGAGCAGAGCGAGGGTCGTGGAGAGGGGCCGGGTCATGGCTCCACTATAGTGCCGAATCGCCGGCTCTCCGAGTGTCGAAGGGCCCAGCGCCTAGGGGGTTTTTGGACCTAAGAATCTCCCCTAGGCTCCTTCCTTTATAGGCGGGTGTCAACGAATACGACTTTACGAGGCGCGAAGCTGGCGCGAGCTTGAGGGGACGCGAGCCGCGGAGGGGCTATAGGAATCGGAGCAGGGCGGCGTCGCCGGGGAAGTGGGCTAGGCCGCGGCGGGCGGATTCCTGGGCGGCCATCCGGTCGTCCAACTGGGCGTAGGCGCGGGCCTGGTTGAGATAGAAGGCCCTTTCCTTCTTATACTTGTGCATCCCCCTCTCGCAGAGCTTGGCGCAGGAGTCGAGCCGGCCGGTGCGTCCGTAGACGGCGGAAAGGAAGATCCAGGCGAACGCCTCGTTGCCGTCTTGCTCGCTGAGCCACAGGCAGAGCGCCTCGGCCTCGCCGTACATCTCGAAGGCGATCAGCGAGCGGACCAACGCGTCGGCGTACTTGCCCGCCTTCCCCTTTTCGCTCTCGAGCCAGCTCTTGAGCGCGAGCGCGAAGTGGCGGCACGGCGCCCAAGCGACGTCGTCTTGCTCCGCGCTCTCGGGGCCGACGCGGAGCGCGACCAGGGAGCGGAGCTCCTCCGGCTCGGGCTCACCGACTTCGGGAAAAAACGCCTGCTGGCCGTCGTTGCCGGTGAGCTGCGGGTCCATCGGCGCCAGCGCGATCTTCGCGTCGCGAGGCAGGTGCAGCTCCTCGAGGGGCAGCTCGAAGCGGAACGGGGCCTCCGGCGGCACGCGGCCCTCGGAGAGGGCGTTGACCTCCGGCCACAGCACCGATACGCCGCCGTCGCCGCACGGGTCGAGGCGAATGCCGGCGAAGCAGTCGATGGACTCGAGCAGGTCGTAGACCCGGCCGGGCTCGTGGGCCATCCAATAGAGCTCTTGGCCGGCGGGCGCCTCCACGCGCCGGATCTGGACGTACTCGGCGACCTTCTCCGGGCTCGAGAAGACCGGCACCCAGACGCCGCCGAAGGCCGAGTCCTGATCGGCCCAGAGGCTGAACTCAACCCCCGCCGCGGAGCGGATCTCGGTCTCGGGCCGCCCCGCCGGACCCACGTGCACCACGTACGTCGGCTTGGACAGCAGCTGGCGGTAGAGGTTCTCGCGGCGCGCGGCCGGCTCGAGCCGCGCCTGTCGGATGAGATGCTCCCAGGTTCCGTCCATCATCGGAGCTTCCCGGTTATAACGCATCCTCGCGGAACTGTCAATGTGATTTCTACGACGCTCGCGATACCGGATCTCGCGGATTCTCCGTCGGAGAAACGACCCCTGCGACCTTTGGCCCAAGGCCTCCTGGGCCCCTTTCCGGGACATCCGGGCCCATGGGGCCCACAGTCTTTTTGGGACAAAGAGAGATAATCGGGCCCCTGGGGGCAAATTGACCTGGATCAATGATCGCGGTCATGTTTCGCAGCTGAAGCGAGTCGTCGCGTCCACGCTCGCGGGTGCGCTGCTCGTCACCAGTCCGGGCCTCGAGGCTCACCGCGCCTTCGCGCAGGTGATCGAGGGGGCCGGCGCTCGCGCGGCGCAAGGCGCGCGGGGCTCCGCCGGCGCCGCCGCCGGGAGCCTGGGAGGCGCGGCTCAGGTCAACCTCTCGCTTCCTCCCGGTCCCACAGCCCCCCCGCGGGGGGCGAGGATGGGGGGCCTCGCCTCCGTCCTAACGTCCCGCTCTCCCGCGGCCGCCGCCTCCGGAGCTCCGCTGGCCTCCGGCTCCGCGCTGGCCTCCGGCTCCGCGCTGGCCTCCGGCTCCCCGCTCGCCGCCGGTTCCCCTATAGCGCCGGCCGCGGAAGAAAGCCCCCGCTCCCCGCTCCAGCGCGCCGCGCTGGCGCAGGCCCACGGCGCCGCGCAGCCGTCGAACGACCGCTCGGTCGACCCGATCGCCTTCACGTTCGACGGCATCCGCCGCCCGGTCGCCACCGCAGGCGAGGACGTCTCGGGCAGCGAGCGGGCCGACACGACGATTACGCTTTCCCCCTCCGCCCCGGCGCCGGCGGCCGCGCAGGTCCAGGTGCCGGCGCCCGCCCGGCCCTCCGCCGCCGTCCGCGCGTGGGGGGCGGTCAAGATGATCGCGCTGGCCGCCCTCATGGCCGCGACGGTCTGGACCTCGACCGCTTCGCAGGCGGCCAAGACGGCCCGGGACTGGCTCGGCGTGGCGCCCGCGGTGGTCCAGCTCCAGCAGGCGGCGCCCCAGGCGCCTCAGCAGCCTCCCGCTCGTCAGGTCCCGGGCGCGCCGGCGACCACGGCGATCCCGCAAGCCCCCGCCCAGGCTCCGGCCGCGGCCCCGGAGACCGCCCAGACCCCGAAGCTCGCGCCCCCCTCTCTCAGCGCGCAGGTGGTCTTCGAGAAGCCGAAAGGCGAGGTCACGATCGGCGCCCGCGTCCAGGCGACGGTCAAGATCAAGAACCTCTCCGACAATCCCGTCTCGGTCGGCACGGCGCGCGACCTCCTCGATCAATCCCTGCCGGAGCAGTTCGAGCAGACGCCGCCGAAGGGGAAAGAGGAGCCGATCACGCTGGCCCCGGGCGAGACCAAAGAGGTGACGATCGAGCTCATCGTCTGGGGCGCCGGCGACGTGAAGATCGAGGCCCAAGACGTGCCCGTCGCGACCCAGGACGCCGAGGTGGTCCTGCGGCTGGAGGCGGCGTCCGTCCCGATCAAGTCGCTTTTGCCTCAGGACGGCTCCAAGCCGAAGTTCAAGGGGCTCGCCGAGATCCTGGCGGTGAAGGGACCGAGCCTCGAGTGGCTGCTCGCGATCCCTCTGGCGATCCTGCTCCTGTTCGGCGCCGAGCGCCTGGTCGCCATCCACCGGAAGTACCCGGGGCTGTCGGCGGCGCGCGTCGTGCTGCTCGCCGAGACGGAGCGTCGGATCGACGCGCTCTCGAAGGCGGAGTCCGAAGGCAAGGAGTACTACGGGGAGCTCTACGAGATCCTCGCGTCCTTCCTGGTCGACTTCCACGGCGCCGCCCGCGGGGAGCGCCCCGCCGAGGACCTGGTCCGCTCGATCGAAGGCAAGCTCACGAGCGGCCAGCAGACGGTCGCGCACAGGCTCGCGCGCCGGGCCGAACGCTTCCGCTTCGAGCCCTCGTCCACCGACACCGCCGAGGACCGCCGACGCGACCTCATCGCGCTGCGCGAGCTCGTGGCGAGCGTCGCCGGCGCCCGCCCCAAGGCCGAGCCCCCGAGCGTCCTCGGCGCCGTCGCGACGATGCAGTTCGCGAGCCTGTGGGTGCTCGCCCTCGCGGTGCCGATCGCCGGCATCCTGCTCTACCGCTGGCTGAAGCGCGACCGGGGCGCCTACACCGTCTCGTCGACGGCGACGATGCCGACGACCAAGACGCTCAAGCAGCGCTTCCTCTGGCTGCCGACCGCCATGAAGGCCGCCGCGATCGCCCTCGTCCTCGTCTCGCTCGCGCGCCCGATCGACATCACCCGGACCGAGTCGACGATCCAGTCGACGGACACCTTCATCTCGATCGACCAGTCGGGCAGCATGGAGTCCGCGGTCGAGCCGGGCAAGTCCGGCAGCCCCAGCAAGCTCACCGCCGCCAAGTCGGCGATGAAGGACTTCGTCGACGAGCAGCGGCGCGGCACCGACAACCGCGTCGGCGTGGGGCTCTTCTCCGACGAGGCCTCTATCGAGGTGCGGCTCACCAACGACTACGACGCGCTGGTCTCCGCGATCAAGGGCATCCAGACGACCGGCTCGACGGCGATCGGCAAAGGCATCACCGAGTCCATCGCGCACATCCTCTACGTCAACGCCCAGGAGGCGCTGCGCAACACGGGCGACCCCGAGCTCGACCGCCTCGAGAAGGTGCTCAAGACGAAAGGCGTGTTCGCGGTGCTCGAAGAGGCTAAGGACAACAAGGCGCTCCTCGACCAGATCATCCAGCCCAACCGCCAGAAGGTCGTCGTCGTGATCACCGATGGCCAGTCGAACACGGGCATCGAGCCGGTCGAGGCGGCGAAGATCGCCGCTAAGCTCGGCGTGAAGGTCTACACGATCGGCGTCGGCTCCGACGCCGACGCCAAGACGCTGGGCACGGTCAGCGAGCTCACCGGCGCCCAGTACTTCTACGTCTCGGACGCGCAGCGGTTCCAGGAGGTCATGCTCGAGATCGCGAACCTCCAGAAGAGCCCGACGAAGGTCATCTCGAGCGTCCAGATCGATGAGAAGAACCGGCTGCTGATCCTCCTGGCCTTGACGCTCCTGGGCGGCAGCGTCGTCTTGTCGACCGCCGGCGGGCTGCGCAAGATGGCCGGCGTGCTCGTGGCGCTCTCGTTGCCGTTCGGCCAGGCGCCCATGCCCGGACCCGGGGCCGTCGATCGCCCGGCGATCGTGGAGACGTATCAGCAGGCCCCGGCCGCGGCGCCGACGCCCGCCGGCACCGTCCCCGGCAGCCTCGCGGAGATCGTCGCGACGTCGAAGATGCCGCCCGACGTCCGCCAGGCCAACGAGGTGTACGGCCGCGGCGACTTCGCCGAGGCGCAGCGCCTCTACGGCAAGGCGATCGCCGCACACCCCGAGCTGGCCGAGCTGCACTTCAACCGCGGGAACGCGCTCCTTCGGCTCGGCGACATCGAGGGCGCGGCGGCGGAGTACGGCCGCGTGATCCAGATGAGCCAGAAGGCGAACCCCGCCCTGGCCTCGAAGGCGGTCTACAACCTGAGCCAGATCGCGATGGCGCAGCAGGACGGCGAGCAGATGATGGAGCTGCTCAAACAAGCCCTGCGCCTGGACGCGAACAACAAGGACGCGGGTCACAATCTCGAGATGCTGCTCGAGCAGCAGAAGCAGCAGCAGGACCAGCAGCAGGACGGCAAGCAGAAGCAAAAGCAAAAGCAGAAGAAAGGGCAGAAGGGTCAGAAGGGCCAGAAGGGCCAGAAGGGCCAGCAGCAGCAGCAACAGCAAGGAGATCAGCAGGGCGACCAGGACGGGGACCAGGACGGCGACCAGGACGGCGACCAACAGGGGAACCAAAAAGGCAAGCCGAAGAACGGGCAGAGCAAGGACGGCAAGGACAAGCAAGGGCAGCCCAAGCCCGGCGAGGGCGACCAGAAGTCCGAGGCGGAACGCGCGAAGGAGCAGCGCGAGGGCTTGGGCGACCTAGCCAAGGAGCAGGCCGGCAAGGAGCAGCAGGAGCGGGAGGCGGCGGCGAAGGCCATCCCGAAGAAGGGCCCGGCGAAGGCCTACGGCCTGGCCCTGGCGCTCGGCGCGACGGGCGTGTCCTTCGGCAACCCGGTGGGCCTGGTGCTGGCCGCGGTCGTGCTCCCGGTTCTCTCGGGGCTCCTCCTCTATTTCGTCCTGCGCGATCTCAAGGCCGCCAAGCAAGCCGCGCCGGCGACCGCTCCCAAGGACTTCAAGTCGTGGTGGGGCCGCGAGCGGTTCTGGACGAAGACGGCGCTCACGGTGACCGCCGCGACGCTGCTCGCCTTCGCCTACGCCGACCCGAAGAGCGGCATGCGCCAGGAAGTGCTCAATTTCGGCGGCAAGGACGTCGCCGTCGCGCTCGACGGCTCCGTCAGCATGCGCGCGGCCGAGGACGGCCGGATGGAGGCGGCGCAGGCCGAGCTCTCGAAGTTCCTCCACAAGATGCAGGGCACCGACCGCATCGGCCTCGTCATCTTCGCGGAGAACGCCAAGACCTCCTCGCCGCTCTCCGTCGACTACGGCAACTTCGAGTACAAGCTCGACCGCGTGGACATCGAAGGCTCGCGGCTCTCGCAGGGCTCCAATCTCGCGGCCGCGATCGGGCAGTCGGTGAAGTCCTTCGAGGCCGTCAAGAAGATCGGCGACCGCGAGAAGATCGTAATCGTGATCTCCGACGGCGACGTCACCGCGGGCGACCTCGACGAGGCGATCGCGCTGGCGAAGAAGAACGGCATCACGGTCTACGCGATCGGCGTCGGCGACCCGAAGGGCGTCCGCATGGTCGTGCCCGCGGAGGCCGGCGACTCCGCCGAGGCGGGCAAGAAGGAGTACATCATCGACGAGGCGACCGGGGCTCCGGCGAAGACGAAGCTCAACGAGGCGAACCTCCAAAAGCTGGCCTCCTCCACGGGCGGCGCCTACTTCCGCGCGGGCAGCGGCGTCGGCATCGACCGCATCCTGGAGGCGGTCGCCGCGAAGTCCCAAGGCGAGAAGAAAGACACGATCAAGTCGCCGCACACGGTGACGCACGTCTTCCTGTGGCCCGCGCTGGCGGCGCTCCTCCTCGAGCTCCTCCTTCCCGGGGAGACGATGCTGCGCCGCCGCCGCCAGCTCCTCAAGGAGTCCGGAGTCCCCGCCCCGACCGAGCCCGGGAACACGAATTTCAACGGCGCGGCGCTGCTGGGCGCGATGACGACCGCGTCCTGGGCGCCGCTCTGGCCCTACGGCCTCCTCGTCACCGCGGCCCTAGCCCTGGTCCTCGCCGACGTCTGGTTCGGGCGCAAGATCAGCCGCGGGCTCGTCTGGTGGGCCGGCCGGCGGATGAACGTCGTCGGCCGCGGCGTCGATAAGGACCTCCCGGGCCTCCTCGAGCTCCGCGAGGCCGACGAGCCGAAGGTCGTCGCCTTCGTCGCGGCGTGGCGCAAGGCGGCCGAGAAGGACCGCCCGGCGCTGCTCGAGTCCGCCGCCCAGGACGCGCTCCTGTGGCGCGAGAAGCTCGTCGCCGCGGTGCTGGCGGCGCCGTCCGAGGAAGCGCAGGACGCCGCGCTGTCGGCGATCGGCCGCGCGGGCAAGGATCGCCTGGAGTCGGTCCACCCCATCGTCGTCCGCCTGCTCAACGCCCGGGAGAAGACCGCCTGGCTCGACCACGTCGACGCCACCCGGCGCCTCGCGCGCCTCGCCCAGGCCGGCGTCGATCCCGGCAAGGCCGACGCCAAGGCCGCGCTGCGGGCGCTCGCGCGCTACCCGGACGCGGCGGTCTCGCAGAGCGCGCTAGAGCTCCTCGGCGAAGGCTCCGCCCCGGCGCCGAAGCGGCCCTGGAACTGGCGCCGCCACGTCGCCGCGGGGCTGTCCGTGCTGATGCTCTCGAGCTCGGTCGGCTTCACGGGCTACACGGTCGTGCAGGCCGTGCGGTACAGCCAGGAGCAGACCGTCGCCCGCCAGCAGCTCCTCAGGGAGATCTACCGCGAGGACTCGTTCATCTTCACCGACAAGTACCGCGACCCGAACATCGAGGCGAAGGTCCTTCCGGCGCTCAAGCGCTGGGACGACAGCGGCGCCGGATCCCGGCGCGACTTCGAGGAGGCGATCGAGGTCCTCGCGAGGTCGGCCGACCCCAAGGCCGACGTCCTGCTCGAGGCGATCTTCAAGCGCGCCGACCTCCTGCCGCTCTCCGACGGCGCGGAGACGAAGCTGCTCACCTCGCTCATCGAGCGAGACAACGAGCACATCTGGAAGTTCCTCGAGGGCTACCTCCAGCGCCCGCAGACCCCCGGCTCGATGCAGCGACTCTCGAAGATGATCGTCATCGCGGCGGCGATCGGCTCCGACGCCTCCTTCCACAACATCTTCCCGTTCCTGAAGAGCCCGGCCCGCCAGCTCCAGGGCCAGGCGGCCGCGGCGATCTACGCGTCGTTGGCGACGCGCGACGGCGGGGCCAAGTTCCTCGAGCGGCTCGAGGCCGCGCAGACGAAGTTCGCGGCCGACCCCGCGCTCCAGCTCTGGATCGAGACCTTCCTCCTGCGCCGCGCCAACGAGGACGCCAAGATCGACGGCGCGAAGGCCCGGGCGGTGCTCGACAAGGTCTTCGCCCTCGGCACGCCCCTCAACGCCGAGCGCGCGAAGCTGTTCGCCCAGGCCAAGCCCGACGAAGAGGAGGACATCCCTCCGGGCTATCACATCGCGGTGCTCGGCCGGATGGCCTCCGCGATGACCGCGGCTTCCCAGCAGGGCAAGCCGAGCGAGGCGCTCCAGGAGCTCGTGAAATACGGGCTCAACAAGGGAACGACCGGCATGATCAAGGAGGCCGAGGAGGCGTTCCCCGGCCTGCACGAGAAGCTCGTCGCGGCGCAGGTGATCCCGCCCGACACGTCGAGCTCGGGCTACAACTCGTACAACGAGGGCGACTACGACGATTACCACGGCTACCGCGGCCACTACCGGGGCGGAGGCTACAGCTACTCGTACACGACCAAGCAGTATCGCGAGCGCTACAAGCTCAACCACCTGCGTGAGTTCGACCGCATCCTGAAGGAGGTCGCGGACGCCGCCAAGACCGCGTCCCCCGACGGGTTGCCGGCGCCCAAGCGAGAGCTCGTGCAGCGCGTCGGCCAGGCCGTCGGCGCGACGATCGAGCTCGGTCCGGCCGCGGGCATGCTCGAGGGCGGCTCGGCCGGCGAGCTCGCCGCCGAGCAGCTCAACCCGGCGCTCATCAAGATGATGCCGGCGTTCAGCTCGACCAAGCTGATGGACACGCTCCGGGCCGCCGGCCACGCGCCGCAGGCGAGCGCGGCCTCGGGCGAGACCGCCTGGCGCGAGTCCTACACCGGCGACCAGCTCATCGCCCTGCGCGACTTCCTCCGCCAGCAGGCCTCCGAAGGCAAGCTCCTCGACTCGAGCGGGAATCCCCAGCCGCTGACGTTGGACCAGCGGAAGGCGCTCGCGGAGGGCACGGAGGCCGTCGAGAAGGCGATCGCCGCGCGATTCCCGGAGGACGCGAAGAAGATCGCGCTCGACGTGACGCGCGAGCCGATCACGACTCTCTACCCGAGGCTCTCCTCCGCGGACCCGGCCGCGCGCGACGCGGCGCGCGCCGAGTTCCTCAAGCGCCTCGAGGAGACGGGCGAGCTGCCGTTCGCGACCGCACGGCTCTCCGCCGCCCTCGACCAGACCACGGACGTCGCGACCAAGCGCTGGCTCGCCGAACAGGTGCTGCAGCGCGCCGTCCGCGCCGGGCACCCCGTGACCCCGCAGGACCTCAAGGCGATCCTGGGGAACAAGGACGTCCTCGACGGCATCCTGGCGCTGGACGCGCAAGGCATGCAGACGTTCAAGGCCACGCTCGACAAGCTCAGCCCCGAGCAGCGGGCCGCCGCCGTCGACGCCTTGGCGGAGCGCCTGGGCTCCTCCTACTCGACCCTCCTAGGCGAGTTCAACAGCTACTACGGCTCCTCCTTGCAGCCGGTCAACGAGCGGCTGGTCGCCGCCGGCGCCAAGATGAGCGCGTACTCGACCTGGCCGAAGCTCAAGCTGCTCCACATGCGCTCGGCGCTCGAGGTGCTCGCCGCGGCCGAGGCCGAGGCCAAGGCCGGCAAGCTCACGCTGAGCGAAGCCGACCTCGCGAAGGTCGTCAAGGCCAAGGCCGAGGTGGCCGCGATGCTGAAGATCGCGGAGGCCGTGGGCGTCCCGGGAGGAGACACTCCCGAGGAGCGCGCCGGCTACCCGATGCAGGAGGTCTACCGCTCCCTGTATCAGCTCTTCGCCGCGCGCTCGATCGAGCTCGCCCTCATCGACGCGAAGCTCGTCCCGTCGACGGTGAACCGAGGACAGAACTATCCGGACCGATACACGAAGGCGGAGTTGACGGCGACCCGGAAGTTCCTCGCGGACCTGCTGGCGAGCGGGCAGGGCTACGGCTCCGACAACTTCCAGACCGACCGGAAGGCGCTGACTCAGCAGGAGCGCGAGCTGCTCGAGAAGTCCATCGCCAAGATCGACGAGCTGCTCAAGAACTTCGACAAGCCCGCGCCCGCCGCCGGCAAGAAGTATCACGGCCTGGCCGCTCTCGGGCTCGGCGCCGCCAACCTGCCGGCCTCGCTCTTCGGCGCGGACATGGGATTCATCGCGACCGCGATCGTACTGCTGCTGGCGGCCGGCGCGCTGTTTTTCGGGCTGCGCGAGCTCTTCCGGGAGCGGAACGCGGGGCCCGACGCGGCCCCGGCCGGCGAGCGCGCCCCCAAGGACCTGACGGCCCGCTTCGGCAAGGTCGAGCTCGCCTCCAAGCAGCTCTCCACCTCCGTCGGCATCGGCGTGTTCCGCTCGCCGTGGATCGCGCGCGGCGGCACCGAGATCGCCGACTTCCGCAAGTACGAAAACGAGGACGTCCGCGAGATCAACCACCGCATCTCGGCCAAGCAAGGCGAGCCGTACATCAACCTCTTCGAGCAGGAGCGGGAGAAGCCCGTGATGCTCCTCATCGACCTGAGCCGCTCCTCCGAGTTCGCGGCCCAGGGCGTGTCGAAGCGGGAAGCGATCGAGGACGTCGCCTCGACGGTCGCCCTGCTCGCGGCCCGGTCCAACCTCCGCGTCGGCGCGCTGATCTTCACGAACCAGGTGCACGTCGCCATCCCGCCCAAGCCGGGGACGCGCCACGCCTGGGAGATCGTCCGCCAGGTAATGACGTTCTCCGCGCCCGAGGCCGATACGGACCTGCGGCCGGCGCTCGCGCAGGCGCTGGGGAGCCTGAAGAGCCGCTCGATCGTATACGTGGTCAGCGACTTCCAGGCTCCGAGCTTCAAGGACGGCATGTCGGCTCTGGCCGCCAAAAAGCACGACGTCCGGGTCGTCCGCGTCGTCGATCCGGCCGAGCTGCGGCCGCTGCCGGCGCTGCCGCCGCTCTCCGTCAAGGACGCCGAGGGCGGCCCGTCGCGCGTCGTGGACACGACGGCGTCATCTTACCGACCGCAGGCCGCGGCGAAGATCGCGGGCCGCGAGCGAATGCTCCAGGACGCGTTCACGGCCGGCCAGGCCCACGCGATCACGCTTTCCACCGACGAGGACTATCCTCGCAGCCTGGGGCTCGCGCTTGCCCCGAGGAAGAAATGACGGTTCGCCGGTTCGCGCCTCGTAGGGTCGTATTCGCTGACGAAAGCGTATTGAGGAGAGGAACATGACTAAGCAACTCAGGATGATCGTGGCCGCGACGCTCGTGTTCGGCCAGACCCTCCCGGCCGCGGCGCAGCGCGTCGTGACGGAGGTCGCTCCCGTCGCCGTCCGCGGCCCCGCCGCGGTGTCCGTCGCTCCGGCCGCCACGTTGGGCACGGCCGCGAGCCTCCAACGAGCGCCGCTCGCGCTCGCGGCGCCGGTCGTCGCTCCCGCCCCGATCCTCGGGGCGAAGGCGGGCGCTGCCGCCAAGGCGACGCCCCTCGCGGCGATCCAGGCGCACCGGCAGGCGATCGCCGGCGCGATGCCGAAGGCCCAGGTCTCCTCCCTCGCGCCCGCCGCGGCGTACTCC
>JACQPK010000394.1 GCA_016207565.1 Elusimicrobiota bacterium | reverse complement strand
GGGTGGGGCTGACGAGAAGTGCGTTATATTCGCGCGTTACTCCCGGTACCGGGAGTAACGCGCGAATATAACGCATTTCCGGGATTCGGCGGGCGCAACCTGAGCCATGTGCATATGCCTTGCGCGTGCGATGTCAATCCATGGCGCCCTTCGCTCGCCTCCTAACGGCTGCTACTGTTTCCGGTACCGGAAAATCGGGAGGCGAAGTGCTGTAAAATACGGCATAAATCGAAGACGAGGTCCCCCGAAGCAGGCCGTGTGCGCGGGGATATGAAGACGGCCGTTTCGTTGCCTGAGCGCCGGGCGTGCGTCCCCGACTCTGGCTGTGGAAGGCCTTGTGGCCGTGGCGAGCGCGCTCGAGCCGCAACCTCCGGCCTGGCTCGGTGTTTCCCGACTTCGCGCTCGAGGATACCGCCGGCTGGCGGCACGAGCTCTCGGATAACCCGGAGCGGCGGCTCACGGTGCTCTGGTTCACGAACCTCTGCGAGGACTGCCGGGAGCGGATCCCCCTCCTGCGCGAGGTGGCGGCCGTCTCCGGCCGCGACTTCCGCGTCTGGGCGGTGAGCATCCTGGCGGCGGACGACCCTCTGGCGCGGCGCGAGGCGCCCGGCTGCGGCTTCCCCGTGCTGGTGGACCCCGACGATATCGTCGCTCATGAGCTGGGCCTGTCGCACCCGCCGGGGACTTGCCCGCTCCACAACCTGTTCATCCTGGACGCGGACGGTCGGATCCTCCTCAAGCGGCATCTCTCGGCGATCGCTCCCGAGGAGTTCCGCGAGGCGTGGCGCGGGCTGGCGGCGGCGCGGCGCCGTCAGAGCTGAAGCTGCCGGCGCCCTTCCTCGGAGATGCGCGCCGGGGTCCACGGCGGGTCGAACACGAGCTCGAGCGTCACCCGCCGCTCCCCCGCCACCCCGGCCAGCGCCTCCCGAGCCATGGAAGCGAGCACCTCTCCCAGCGGGCAGTGGGCGCTGGTCAGCGTCATGCGGACCACGAGCGCGGTCTCCGTGACCTCCACGCCGTAGACCAGGCCCATCGAGACCACGTCGAGCCCCACCTCGGGATCGACGACGGCGCGGAGCGCGGCGAGAGCGGCTATGCGGACGGCGGAGTCCATCGGGCATCCCTCCGGATGACGTGCGACAGCGTCAGGGCGGTGTTCGCGCCATAGAGCGTCGCGCAGCTCAACAGGAGGATCGCGCCCGCGCGGAGGAGGGCCTGCGACTCGGTCAAAAATCCTGCCGGCGTTAGGACCATGGCGCCCGCCAGCGCGGCGAGTTCGAGCCAGGCGACCCGCTCGCTCGTCAAGTCCTGGATCTTGGGCACCACGACCGGCGGTGTCCAGGAGCGCGGGCTGTAGACGTGGAGCCAGACGAGGAACGGCACGATCTTGTGGATCTGTCCCAGGATGAAGGGCGTGGCCCAACCGAGCAGGGCGCAGGACACGTACGCGAGCCGGGCCTCCGTCGAGTCGGCGACCCAGCCGAAGGCGAGCCCGACGCCTAGCGCCGCCCACGCCGCGCCGCCGGCGAGCGCGAGCAGCGTGAAGGCGAGCGCGGGGTCGATGCGGCGGTTGCGCTCGGAGAAGATCCGGCGCAGCTGGAAGGCGTAGGCGACGTAGGCCAGCGTCAAGAGCGAGGCCCACACGGGCATGAGACGGCGGCCGAGAAAGCCGGCGTCGAGGGTGAGCCCGAGGAGCCCGATGTTCGCCAGCGCCAACGCGAGGCGGCCCGGCGTCTTCGCCGAAAGATGCGACAGCGCGAACATCGACACGAGCCGATACGAGACGCCCATGATGCTCAAGGACACCCAGCCGACGAGCGCGAGGTGCACGTGCGCGATGAGCGCTCCCTCGGGGTCGCGAAATAGGATCGCGCGTTGGCGGTCGTACGCGAGCGCGACGCCGAAGCCGGCGAGCGCGACCAGATAGACGAGGCCGAGCGCCAGGTGCTTCCCCGTCCAATCGAGCTTGGCGGCGGCGAGCATCGTCTTCGCCAGGACGTAGAGGTACAGCGTCACGCCGGAGGCGGCCAGCGAGGCGCCGAGCCAGTAGCCCTCCGACCCAGACCACAGCGCGCCGACGAACGCCGCGGCCCCGGCGGCGAGCAGCCACCACGCGGCCGCCGCCGCCCTCTCGGAGGCGAGCGACGTCTCCCAGAGCACCGGAGCGAGCTGGCACATCGCCCCAAACAGCGTCATCGCGACCCAGCCCAGCGTCAGGGTGTGGGTGAGGCCGAGCACCCAGCGCGCGTCGAAGTCGAAG
This sequence comes from Elusimicrobiota bacterium, assembly GCA_016207565.1. Classification (GTDB taxonomy): domain Bacteria; phylum Elusimicrobiota; class Elusimicrobia; order UBA1565; family JACRDR01; genus JACRDR01. Next base: position 3,532 of record JACQPK010000394.1, on the reverse strand, counting down.
CCCAGCAGGCGCCCGTTCCCCCAGAGGAAGGCCGCCGCGAAGACCCAGAAGGACGCCGCGGCGAACACGAAGTGCCGCATCGGCAGCCAAAAGGGCGGTGCCTTCGCGAGGAACGGCCCTCTGCCCCGGAAGGGCACGGCGGCGGGGGCCCCGGACGAGGGGCTCTCCGGGCCTGCCGGCCCGGGTGCCGGCGTGGCGTTCACGCGCCCCTCCAGATGCGCAGGCGGTAGCGCGCCTCGCCGAGTTTCTCGATCGAGTGCGCGAAGCCCGCATCCTCCAGATGAGCGTAGAGGGGCACGGGCTCGCGGAAATGCTCGACGACGAGCACGTCGTCCGGCCCGAGCTCGGACAGCTTGCTCAGGATCTCGATCATCGGCTGGGGAGGCTCCAGCCCGCAGACGTCGAGCGCGTGCTCCATCAGGGCTTCCTCCGGAAGAACACCTCCCAGTCGTCGGCGGCGACCTGCCGCGCCCAGTGCTCGAAGCCCCTCAGGCCCATCACCTTGTAAAGCGGCTTCGGCTCGAAGATCGCCCGCAGCAAGAGCACCTCGCCCCTCTCCACCGCCGCCACCGCCCGGAGGATCTTGGCGAAGGGCTCCCCTCCGTTCCGCAGGTCCTCCCGGACGTCGACCTCGTGCGCCGGCGGGGCGACGGCCCAGTCCGGCGCCGCTCCCGCCGTCTCGGGGGCGGGGGCGAGCGCCGCGTTGAGCTCGGCCAGGAGCGCGTCGGGATCGACGCCGTGCGCCTGGGCCGCCATCGCGAGGGGATGGACGCCGCCGCAGCAGAGATCGAGGCCGCGCCGCGCGAGGATCTCCTTGAGCGCCGGGTGCCGCTCGGCCACCTCGTTGACGGTGTCCGCGAGGGTGATCTGCTTCCTCGAGGACGGCGCGATCCGGGAGATGTCCACCGCCCATCGGCGCGGCCCGCGCTCGACCACGGTCCACTCGAACTCGCCGTGGCGCTCGGCGCGGAACTCGTAGAAGAGCGGCTTGGGGTCGTGGTCGTTGACGAGCTTGAGCACGCCGCCGACCGGCAGCGCCTCCCAGGCCGCGAAGATCTTCGGATGCCGCTGCGGCGGCGGCAGCTCGCTCACGTCCAGCAGGATCTCGGTGTTCATGCCCATAGCGTAGCAGGCCCCCGGGCGGCGAAATATGCGCCAGCGCAGGAATTTCGAAAATCGATATTTCCTATGATGGAACCCATCGATGGACTACACCCTCGCGCGGCTCCCGATATTCCGCCGCCTGCCCCGCGAGGCGCTGGAGTCGCTCGGCGACGTCTTCCTTCCGCATCCCTACGTCCGTGGAGAGGCGATCTTTGACGAGGGCTCGAAGGCGGACGCGGTCTTCCTCTTGAAGACCGGGCTGGTGAAGGCGGTGAAGCACTCCCCGCGCGCCGAGCCCGTGATCATGCAGCTTATCGCGCCGGGACACCTCTTCGGCATGATGGGCGTCATGGACCGCAAGGACTACCCCGTGAGCGCGATCTGCGTGCACGACAGCGAGGCCTACCGGATCCGCGCCGCTGACTTCTCCGACCTGCTCAAGCGCCACCCGGCGTTCTCGGCGGAGGTCTTCGCGGAGATGGGCGCTCACGTCCGCCAGGGCCAGGAGCTGCGCGCCCTCGCCAAGGAGCCGGCCGAACGGAAGATCGCCTTCGTCCTCGCGCTCCTCGCGCGGGACCTGGGGCCCGAGCTGAGCCTGCGCCGCGAGGAGATCGCCGAGATCGCCGTCACGACGACCGAGACCGCGATCCGCGTCCTGGCGCGCCTGCGCGAAGACAAGCTCATCGCCGCCCGCTGGAAGCGCATCACCATCCTCGACGCCCGGGCCCTCGAGCGGTTCGCGCAAGGAGCACGTCCATGACCGACGGCAAGAGCGCCGCGCCCCTGTGGCTGCAGGTCTTCACCCAGCGCAAGATGGCCGTCATCACGCTCTTGGGATTTTCCGGAGGGCTCCCGCTCTACCTCACGTCGAAGACGCTGCAGGCGTGGATGACGGTGGAGAAGATCGACCTGGCGACGATCGGCTTCTTCTCCCTGGTCGCCGCGCCGTACTCGCTCAAGTTCCTGTGGTCTCCGTTCATGGACCGCTACACGCCGCCGTTCTTGGGCCGCAGGCGCGGCTGGATGGCCGTCGGGCAGCTGCTCTTGGCGCTCGGCCTCGTCGCGATGGCGCTCACGGGCCCGAAGGCGCTCCACGCGTTCGCGGCCGCGGCGCTGCTCGTGGCGTTCTTCAGCGCGACGCTCGACATCGCGATCGACGCCTACCGCGTCGACGTGCTCGAGCCGCGCGAGATGGGCGCCGGCGCCGCGACCTACGTGCTGGGCTATCGCTGCGCGATGCTCTTGACCGGCTCGGCCGCGTTCATCCTGGCCGACCGCATGAGCTGGTCCTCGGTCTATTTGGTGCTGGCACTCGCGATGCTGTTCGGTCTTGCCGCCACGCTCTGGGCGCCGGAGCCTCCGGCCGCCTCCCAGCCGCCGCGCTCCTTGACCGAGGCTGTCGTCGAGCCGTTCCGCGACTTCTTCGGCCGCTCGCCGCTCCACGCCGGCGTGATCCTCGTGTTCATCGCCCTCTACCGCCTCGCCGACTCCTTCGCCCAGGGGATGGCGACCCCGTTCCTGCTCCAGGCCGGCTTCACCCAGTCGCAGGTCGGCGCGATCCAGGGCGGCGTCGGGCTCGCGGCCACCATCGTCGGCGCGCTTTCGGGAGGCGCCGTCGTCGCCCGGCTCGGCATCAACCGCTGCCTCTGGGTGTTCGGCGTGCTCCAGCTCGCGAGCAACCTCGGCTACTATCTCATCTCGCTGTTTCCGACGTACTGGGTGATGTTCGCGGCGATCGTGGTCGAGAACTACTGCACGGGCCTCGTGGTCGCGGGATTCGTGGCGTTCTACATGAGCCTCTGCAGCCCCAAGTACTCGGCGACGCAGTACGCCCTGCTGACCAGCCTCAACGCGTTCAGCCGCGACGTGATGGTGGCCCCCGCGGGAAAGATCGCGGCCGCGCTCGGCTGGCCGGGGTTCTTCCTCTTCACGATCGCGGTCGGCGTGCCGGGGATGCTGCTCTTGCCCGTCTTCGCCCCCTGGCGGGAGTCGCTGCCGTTCGGCGCGCGTCAGAAGGTCGACGGGCCGGTCCCGGAGCCCTAGACGCCGCCGGCATGCCGCGCCTGATCCCGTGGCTGTTCTTGCTGTCCGGCTTCACCGGCCTCGTCTACGAGGTCGTGTGGGCCCGCGCCCTCGGCCAGACCTTCGGGAACACCGCGCTCGCGCACACGGCCGTGCTGTCAGCCTCCCTTGGGGGGCTGGCGGCGAGCAACGGTCGCCGCGTACCGCGCCGCCGCGGCCGGGGGCGGCTGAGGCTCATGGCTCCTAAGTTAATTCAACGGAGTGACGCAGAGGTACGCAAAGGAAATTACGAAAAGGCACGCAAAGGACAGAATTATTCATGATTTCTTCCTCTGCGATCCTTTCAGTGAATTCCTTAGCGTACCTTTGCGTTAGTCCGTTTTCCTCGTCGACGGCGCAGTTAACT
>JACQPK010000400.1 GCA_016207565.1 Elusimicrobiota bacterium | reverse complement strand
GAAGTACGGCTTCTTCGACCGCTCCGGGAGGGTGAAGCTTGAGCCCCGGTTCGACTCCGTGCTCCCCTTGGGCAAGGACCGGGCCCTCGCGGAACAGGACGGCAAGTGCGGGGTGGTCGACCGCGACGGAGCGCTGACGGCCGCGCTCAGCGTGGGTGCCTGCGGCACGCGGCGCGCGGAGGAGTCCCCCCAGGCTGGACGCGGCACGCGGGTTCCCGTGAAGTCCGGAGGCCGCTGGGGCTACGCCGACGAGACAGGCCGGCTCGTGATCCCCGCCGCGTTCGACCTCGCCGGCCGGTTCGTCGACGGCTTGGCTCCGGTCAACGACGGCGGGCGCGAGGCCTGGATCGACGCGAGCGGCAAGCGGGTCTGGACCGCCCGGCCCGATCCCTTGGCCGCCGAGCGCCGGGAGGCGGCGGCGGGACGCAGAAGCCGCGCCGAGAGCGGGGAAGCCCACACGCGGACGATCCGGGTGCTCGTCGCGGCGGATCAGCTCGTGCGCCGCAAGCCGGACTGGGCGGAGGCGGCCGGGAAGCGGCTCGGGGCCGTCTCGGAGGTCTTCGAGAAGAACTTCAAGATACGGCTCGAGCTGGCGCGAGTCGTCCCGTGGGAGACGCCGGCCTTAGACGATCACGATGATCCGGACGACTACATGCCCGCGCTCGTGGGACTCCTGCGGCGCGAGGTTCCGCTGCTGGACGCCGACATGGTGATCGGCTACACGGGGCAGGGCGTGCGAGTCCCTGGGCGCGACCTCGGCATGGCCGGAGCCTTCGATCCGAAGGTGCTCGTCTACGACACGGGCCTCGAGCCGAAGACCGCGGCGGTGACCGTGCACGAGTTGCTTCACGCCTTCGGGATGTTCCACGTCGCCGATGAAAGATCGTTCATGCACGCGGCGCAGCCGCCCGGCGTCGACGCGTCGTGGGGCCTGGATCGGTGGAGCGTCGATTCCTACACGGCCAGGCTCATGAGCCTCACGCGCGGAATCGATTTCACGAAGGGGCCGGACGCGCTCACCCCGAAAACGATCAAAGAGCTGGCCGCGCTCGACGCGGAGGGCGGCGGGATCGCGGGAAACCGGATCGGCCGCGTCTCGAGTCCCGCGGCCTGGGCTTACGAAAGCCGGGGCCACCACCTGCTGGCGAGCGGCGAGATCGTCGCGGGCTTGCGCGACTTCAACAAGGCGATCGAGCTCGACGCGGCGGCTCCCGATTTCTATACCTTCGAGGATCTCGGCATCGGCCTGCTCCGCGTGGGCAAAAACAAGGAGGGCTTCGGCGCGCTGCGCCGCTGCGTGGAGCTCAAGCCCGATTGCGCCCACTGCCGCTACTCGTTGGCTCACTGGCTGGAGGCCAAGGCGGCCGAGGCGGAGGCGTTCGAGCGGAGCCTGCCCCCGCCGGGGCCGTGGGAGATCGCGGAGCTCTACGGCCGGCCCGACCGCGCCGAGGCTCTGGAGCACTATCGGCGGGCGTCCGGCCTCGAGCCGCGGAACGCCCTGTATCATGCGCGCCTCGGGGAGGCGCTGTTGAAGCGCGGCGCGACCGCCGAGGCCGTGGCCGAGCTGCGGCGTGCCGCCGAGCTCTAGCCGGACAACGGCTTCTACGCCGTCGCGCTCGAGAACGCCCAGCGCCGGCTGGCCTCGGAGAACGCCGCGAAAGGGCCGTAGCGAGGAGGACGCTCACATGAGGACGTTGACAGCCTGCTTGACGGTCGCGTTTCTGGTGCGTCCCGGCTTCGGGGCCGCTCCGGCCCCAGGTTCCGCGTGGGACGATTTGACCGTCGCGATGAACCAGAAGGACTACGGGCTCGCCTACAAGCTCGTGGAGGCGAAACCGGAGCTGGCCCGGATGACCAACGAGAGCGGCTGGTCCGCTCTCCACGTCGCCGCCAAGCAGGAGCAGGTGGACCTGGAGGCGGCCTTGAAGCTGATCCGTCTCCTCCTGGACAAGGGGGCCGACGCGAACCTCAAGATCCCGACGGATCCGAACGGGATCTGGACCGCGATGACGCCGCTGCATTTCGCGGCGGGCGCGGACGCCTACGAGATCGCCCGGCTTCTCATCGAGCGCGGCGCCGATCCGCTCGCCGCGAACGGCAAGGGGGGCACGCCGCTGCACTCCGCCGCCTTCTACGGCAATAAGCCCTTGGCCGAGCTGCTGCTGCTCAAGGAGGCCCCGATCGACGCCCGAAACGCCTTCGGCCGCGCGCCTCTGCACGAGGCCGTGTCGCAGGGGCAGTATCACCTCGCCCTCTTTCTGCTCCAGAAAGGCGCGGATGTCGACGCGCGAGACGAAAACCGGGTCACTCCGCTCCACCTCGCGGTCCTCAACGAGTCGATCAACCTGGCGCGCCTGTTGCTCGACCGCAAAGCCGATCCGAACGCCCGCGACTCCGACGGGAAGACGCCCCTGGCCTGGGCGGAGCCCGCGCCCGAGGAACAGGACGACTACGACGCCGCTTTCGGAGCGAAGATCAATCCCGAGATGATCGAGCTGATCAAGCGCTACGGAGGGACGAAATGAGGCTCGCGGGCTTCGCCAATCCCGAGTACCTTCTGACCTTGGCGGTGCTCCTCGTGCTCGCGACGCTGAGCATCCCGCCGTTCGTCAAGGCTCGTCAGCGCAGCCTCGCGTTCAAGGCGTTGGGCGAGCTGCGCGCGGCGTCGGCGAGCTACGCGGCGAAGACAAAGGCCAAGGGCCCGCTCGAGCTGTCCGACCTCGTCAAGGACGGCTATCTGCCCGAGCTACCGCCGCTGGTGGTCCCCGGACTGCATCCGCGCTCGGCGGTCGTGACGCCCCTCGGCCAGACCGACGACAAGGGCGGCTGGACCCACGCGAACTGGCCGGGAGGCCCGCGCGAGGGAGAGATCTGGATCAATTGCACCCACACCGACTCACGGGGCGCGCTCTGGAGCTCCTACTGAGAGGCGCCGCCGCCGCTCGGGCCTAGGCCCTCGGGCACGCGGCGTGGGGTCCAACGGCCCTCGCCGGCGCCGCCGCCGGCGGCTACCCTGGCGGCATGACCCTAAGAACGAGTTTCCTTCCGAAGCGGGGCCTGCTGCTCGGCTCGCTTCTCGCCGTTGCTCCCGCCTGGGGCATACAGGACCCGATCCCGCCGACGATCGTCGACGACCGGCCTCCCAGCGCGCAGGAGCGCCGAGCGTGGGCGCGCGCGCGCCGGGACGCCGACTCCGTCGAGGCGGAGGCGCTCAAACCGTTGCTCTCGAGATCGCCGACCGGCCGGTGCGGACCCGACAATTGGATCGGAGTCGATCTCCGCGGAGTCGTCTGCGCGCATCCGGACCCGGCCGTCCTGGTCGACCGCCGGCTGAGCGCGAGGATCGAGGAAGTCTTGATCCCGGCCGCCGGGCTGGCCGGCGCCGGCTACGCGATCGTCCCCCCTTCCGAAGACGCGGAGGGAGAAGGCCATCTGGTCCGGCTGGGAGCCGGCCGCGTGACGCGCCGGACAATCTTCGTCATGATCGAGCGCGAACAGGCGGCCCAGGCGCGCGCAAGAGTGGTCTCCGAGTCGCTGCGGTCCCAAGCGAAGGCCCTTTCCGGCGACTAGCCTGGATTCTCCAG
>JACQPK010000005.1 GCA_016207565.1 Elusimicrobiota bacterium | reverse complement strand
GGCTCGCCCCGCTCCCTCCTCGCGCCTCGCCTGCGGCCAAGCTCGGGCCTCCAAAAGCCCGGCTATGTGACGGTCGCAGCACTAGTGTCGGGATCGTCATGGGGTGCCTCCAAACCTGGGACCTTCGGTCCCCACAGGTATGGGCCCTAAGGGCAACCAGGAACGAGGGCTGGAGGTCCCATATGGCGAGGGGCCGAAGGGCCCAGTGGAGATGGGCCGAAGGGCCCATTGGCGCTGGACGCCTACTCGTGCCCGGAGAGGGCCTTGAGGCGCGCGCAGTCGAGGATGGTGATGCGCTTCCAGCCCGACGAGACGAGCCTCTTCTTCTTGAAGGCCGCCAGCACGCGTATCGCGGTCTCTTGGGTGCAGCTCGCCATCTCCGCGATCTCCTCTCGCCGGACCGTCAGCTCGGGGCCCATCGTGCGGTGCAGCAGGCAGAGGATGAAGGCGACGCGTTTGGCGACCGGCTCCTTCGCCAGGGCGCGCATGGCGTGGGCGTGGCGCAGGTGCGAGCCGACCTCCGCGTAGACCTCGCGGGAGAACTCCGCGTGCCGGCGCAGCAGGTCGGCGAAGAGCGCCGCGGGGATGCGGTAGGCCTCCGAGTCCTTGAGGGGGACGGCGCTCACTGGGTAGGGCTTGTCGTCCATAACGGCGATCATGCCGAAGAGGCTGCCGGGAAAGACGATCTCCATCGTGAAGGGCTCGGCTCCGGGCGAGTACTTGACGAGCTTGACGAGCCCCGAGCGCAAGAGCCATGCCGCGTCCGGCCGCGCTCCCTCGTGGAAGACCGGCTCCCCGCGGGCGAACTTCGAGACGCGCAGGCGCTCGCTCAGCTCCGCCAGCCCCTCGGGCGGCAGCCGCCGGAGGGGAGTCTGGCGCGCCAGGAAGTAGTCCATCCCCGCTAGGTAAGTAAATTTTGGGGTCAGGCCCCAACGTTTACCTCGCATCTTGCGGCTGGGCGGCCGGAAACCTATATTTAGGGAAGCTTCAGGGAGCCACCATGTTCGAGAGCGCGGAGCTCGGCCAGAGCATCACGAAGGAAGCGTTCAAGAAGGAGTCCGTCAAGCTCCGTGAGCAGCTCCTGCGCGCGCAGGGGCGCTTCGCGGAGGGCGGCTTCGCCGCGGTCCTCCTCGTGGGGGGCGTCGAGGGCGCGGGCCGCACCGAGTTCACCAACCTCCTGCTCGAATGGATGGACCCGCGCGGCATACAGGTCCACGCCCTGGCGGACCCGACCGACGAGGAGCGCGAGCGCCCGCGCTTCTGGCGCTTCTGGCGGCAGCTCCCTCCCAAGGGCAAGCTCGCCGTCTTCCTCGGCTCTTGGTACACCGAGCCCATCATCGGCCGGGCCTTCAAGCGCCTGGACGCCGACGCCTTCGAGGTCGAGCTGGACCGCATCGCCGACTTCGAGTCGATGCTCGCGCGCGAGGGGGTGCGCCTCATCAAGCTGTGGTTCCACCTCTCCAAAAAGGCGCAGCGCGAGCGCTTCGAGGGGCTCGAGGGCGACAAGGACACGAGCTGGCGCGTCACCAAGCAGGACTGGGCCTTCCATCGCCGCTACGGCCGCTTCCGCAAGGTCTCGGAGCAGGCGTTGCTCAAGACGAGCACCGCCGAGGCGCCGTGGGAGATCATCGAGGCGACCGACCCCAGATGGCGCGACCTCGCGGCCATGCGCCGCATCGTTCAGGCGCTTGAAGCGGCCGCCGGCGAGGCCGCGCGCGCCAAGCCCGCCCCCAAGCCCGACCGCCCCAAGCCGCGGGCCAGCAACCTCCTCCGCCGCCTGGAGCTGTCGCTCGAGTCCGGCAAGGACTACGAGGACAAGCTGGAGCGCTGGCAGGGCCGGCTCGCGCGGCTGACCCGGCGCCTACGCGACGAGCGCCGCTCGATGATCCTCGCCTTCGAGGGCCCCGACGCCGCGGGCAAGGGCGGGACGATACGCCGCCTCACCCAGGCGATGGACGCGCGCAACTACCGCGTCATCTCGACCGCCGCGCCCACCGAGGAGGAGCGCAAGCACCCCTACCTCTGGCGCTTCTGGCGCGACCTGCCCCGGCTCGGGCGCATCACGATCTACGACCGCTCGTGGTACGGACGGGTCCTCGTCGAGCGGCTCGAGGGATTCTGCGCGCCCGAGGACTGGAAGCGCGCCTTCGCCGAGATCAACGCGTTCGAGGAGCAGCTCGCCGACTTCGGCACGGTCATCGTGAAGTTCTGGCTCTCGATCAGCCCGGAGGAGCAGCTCCGCCGCTTCCGCGAGCGCGAGCGGATCGCCTACAAGAAGTTCAAGATCGGCGCCGAGGACTGGCGCAACCGCGAGAAGGCCCCCGCCTACGAGGCCGCCGCGGCGGAGATGATCGAGCGCACCAGCACGCCGAACGCGCCGTGGGTGCTGGTGGAGGCTGAGGACAAGCGCTACGCGCGGATCAAGGTCCTCGAGACGGTCTGCGACGCCCTCGAGAGAGCGCTTTAGTCCGTAAAGCGGTAGCGGAGGATGGCGAGGGCCACGCGCGTGCCGTCCCGCCAGAAGCGGATCTTCTTGCCTTCCGCGCGCGACCGCGCCTTGTACGAGACCGGGACCTCCGCGATCCGGCAGCCGCGCTTCACCAGCTTCGCCGAGATCTCCCAGTCGTAGTCGAAGCCGTCGGAACGCAGCGTGAGGGCCTTCAGGTCGGCGGCCTTGAACACCTTGAACATCGTGGCCCCGTCGCTGAGGTCGGTCCCGTAGAGGACGTTAAAGAGCGTGGTGAAGATCACGCCGCCCAGGTTCACGAAGAAGCCGTAGAATCGCTCGAACCCGGCGTAGCGCCGGAACTGCCAGTGCTGCGTGGAGCGGCGCACCCGCGAGCCGAAGACGACGTCCGCCCGGCCTTCCTGGATCGGCGCGAGGACCGCGGGGTAGTCGCCGGTCGAATACTCGAGATCGCCGTCCTGGATCAGGACGACGTCGCCCGTGATCTTTCCGATGCCGATCCGGACGGCCGCGCCCTTGCCGCGCGGCGCGTCCTCGTAGATCGCGCGGACGCCGGGCTTGGCCTCGTACTCTCTGACGATCTCACGCGTGCCGTCCGTGGAGTTGCCTTCGACGATCACGATCTCCTTCTCGACCCCGGGGAGGCTCACGGCGAGCACCTGATCGAGGAGCACGCGCACGGTCCCCTTCTCGTTATAGACGGGGACGATGATCGAGAACCTCACGCGCGCTGCTTGAGGAAGAACGTGAGGATGTGGCCGATCGACATGTGCAGATCTTCGATCACGCCGTACTGGTCGGACGAGACGAGAAGCGCGAGGTCGACCGCGCCCTTGAGCTTGCCGCCGTCGAAGCCGAGAAGGGCGGCGGTCTTGGCTCCGCGCGATCTGGCCAGCGCGGCCGCCTTGAGCAGGTTCGGCGAGTTCCCGCTGCCGGAGATCAAGAGGACGACGTCGCCGGCGCCGAGGAGGTTCTCGAGCTGCCGCGAGAAGATGTCGTCGAAGGACAGGTCGTTGCCGATCGCCGTGATGAACGGCACGTTGTCCGCGAGGGAGACGCACTTGATCGGCGGACGCCCGGCGACGTGCGCCGTTTTCGAGAGGTCGGTCGCGATGTGGGAGGCGGTCGCGGCGGAGCCTCCGTTGCCCATGACGTAGACGGTGCGGCCCTTCTTCTCCGACTCGACGATCCAGGCGGCGAGCCGGCCGACGCCTTCGACGTCCAGCGCGCTCCACTGCTCCAGCGTCCGGTCGCGGTACCACCGCGCGAACCCCGCGGCGTCCAGCCCGCCCGGCCCGGTCACGTGCGTCGCGCCGGGCTTGGTTCCCTTCACGCTCTTATTTGGAGACATAGATGATCTTGGACCCCTCGGGCTCGAAGCGGAACCCGATCTCCCGCCAGCCGCCCGGCATGCGGCCGAGCATCTTCTTGCGCTGCGCGGGCGGACAGAACAGAAGCAGGAAGCCGCCTCCCCCCGCGCCGAGAATCTTCCCGCCGATCGCCCCGCCCTTCAACGCCGCGCCGTAGGCCTCGTCGATCTGCGGGTTCGTGATGCCGCCCGCGAGGCTCTTCTTGAGCTCCCAGGCCTCGCGCAGCACCGGGCCGACCGCCTCGACGTGGCCCTTCTGGAGCTCCGCGCGCAAGACGGAGGCCTGCTCGCGCATCTTCCTCAGGACGTCGTCGTTGCGCTTGAAGCCGGCGCGGGCCCGGCGCAGGATCGGGCCGGCCTTTCGCGTGAGACCGGAGTACACGAGCACGAGGTGCTCCTGAAGGCGGTCGAGGGTCCGCACCGGGCAGATGAGCGGATCGACGCGGACGGTCTCGTCGGGCATGAACTCGAGGAACTGGAAGCCCCCGTAGGCCGCGATGTACTGGTCCTGCTTGCCGATCGGCTCCTTCAGCCGCTGGATCTCGATCTCGCAGGCCTCCTGGGCCAGTTGCTCCTGCGTCTTGAACTTGCCCAGGAACGCGTAAAGCGCATGCAAGACGCCGACCGTGAAGCTCGACGAGGAGCCGAGACCCGTGCCGCCGACGACGTCCGCCATCGACGTGATCTCGATCCCGCGCTGGATGCCGACCCTCTTGAGGCACTCGCGCAGCAGGGGGTGCTCCACCTCGTCGACCGAGGCGACGAGCTCCGTCCGGGAGTACTTCAGGATGATCGAGTCGTCGAAGTACTTGTTGACCGTGATGTACATGTACTTATCGATCGCGGTCGACACCACCGCCCCCGACGACCGGTGGTAGAACTCGGCGAGGTCCGTGCCGCCGCCGGCGAGGCTCACGCGGAAGGGCGTGCGGGAGATGATCACCGAGCGCGCCCCAGGATCCACTCCGCAGCCGCGGCGAGGTCCGCGCAGACCGCGTCCGGCTTCGCGTTGAAGAGCCCGTCCTTGCCGCCGTAGCCGGTCTCGACGAGCACGGCGGTGCAGCCGGCGTTCTTGGCCGTCAGCATGTCGCGGGTCGTGTCGCCGACGAGGTACGACCGAGCCACATCGACGCCGAACTTGCTCGCGGC
>JACQPK010000399.1 GCA_016207565.1 Elusimicrobiota bacterium | reverse complement strand
TTGGGGTCCTCCGGCAGATGCGCGAGGTCGATCCTCACCCCTTCCTCGCGCTCGATCGTCGGCAGCGCCTCCTCGAACACCGCGAGCATCCCGAGCCCGAGCAGATCCACCTTGATGATGCCCAGGTCCGCGCAGTCGTCCTTGTCCCACTGGATGACGACCCGGCCGGGCATCGAGGCGGGCTCGAGCGGCACCACCTCGTCGAGCCGCCCGCGCGCGACCACCATGCCTCCCGAGTGCTGCCCGAGGTGGCGCGGCAGGTTTTGCATCGAGAGCCACGCGCGCACGAGGCGCCGGACCCTGGGCTCTCGCGGATCGGCGCCGCACTCCCGAAGCTCCCCCGGCAGGCGCTTGGGCTCCGCGTGCCACTCCTCGAGCGAGATGCCGCCCAGGCGCTTGGCGAGGCGGTCGACGAGGTCGGGCGGGTAGCCGAAGACCTTCGCCGCCTCCCGCATCGCCGACCGGGAGCGGTAGGTGATGACGTTGGCGGTCATCGCGGCGGCGTGCGCGCCGTATTTCTCGTACAGATGCTGGATCACGCGCTCGCGCTGAGCCCCCGACGGCAGGTCGAGGTCGATGTCCGGCCACTCCCCGCGCTCCTCCGACAGGAAGCGCTCGAACAGGAGCTCCATCCGCACGGGATCGACGGCCGTGATCGACAGCGCGTAGCAGACGGCGCTGTTGGCGGCCGAGCCGCGGCCCTGGACCATGATCCTCTCCTGCTTGCAGAAGCGCACGATGTCCCAGACGATCAGGAAGTAGCCGGCGAGGTCCAGCTTCTCGATGACCGCGAGCTCGTGCTCGAGCTGCGCGCGCTCCCTCGGCCCGAGCGGCCGGAAGCGCTCGGCGGCGCTTTCCCAGGTCAGCCGCCGCAAATATCCGATCGGCGTGTCTCCGGGGGGCAGGGGATAGTCGGGGAAGCGGTAGCCCAGATCCGACAGCGTGAATTCGAGGCGCCCGGCCAGCTCGGCGGCGGCGGCCACGGCCTCGGGAAGATCATGGAAGAGCGCGGCCATTGCGGCCGCGCTCTTGAGATGCCGCTCGCGCTGCGGCTCGAGCCGGCGGCCCGCCGTGTCCAGCGCGCAGCCCAGCCGCACGCAGGTCAGGACGTCGAGCAGCTCCTTGTCGCTCGATCGGGCGTAGCGCACGCCGTTGGTGGCGAGGAGCGGCAGGCCGGCCTCGCGCGCGAGCGCGAGGAGCGCCCGGTTCCGGCGCTCCTCGTCGCGGCGGCAGTGCCGCTGCAGCTCGACGTAGAGGCGGCCCGGGAAGCTCTCGCGCAAGGCCCGGATACGGCGACGGCCCTCCTCCGGCCCGCCGGCGGACAGCCCCTCGGCGAGCCAGCCCTCGTCCCCGCCGGTCAGGCACACGAGGCCCTCGGCGTGCTCCGCGAGAGCCGCCGGGTCGATCCGGCCTTCTCCCTTGGGACGCCGCAGGTTGCCGGCGCTGACGAGGCGGCAGAGGTTCCGGTAGCCGGTCCGCGACGCGACGAGCACCGTGACCCGCGGCAGTTGCGCGGCGGGCGCGGGCTTCGGGACCTTCTCCTCGGCAGGGAGCGCCTTCGGCTCCTCCAACCGGAGCTCCGCTCCGACGAGCGCGCGCAGCCCGGCCTTCTTGGCCGCCTGGAAGAAGCGCGGCGCGCCGTAGACGCCTTGGACGTCGGTCAGCGCGACGGCGCGGAGTCCCAGCTCGGAAGCCTGCGCGGCCAGATCCTCGGGCAGCGACGCGGCCTCCAAAAAGGAGAACGCCGAGTTCGCGTGCAATTCGGCGTACTTAGTCATAAATACCGTCGGCGAACCAGGCGTTTCGCGCCGGGTCGAGGAAGATGCGGTAGAGGGCTCCGTCGGAAAGCTCGACATCCCAGTACTCGCGGCAGACGGCCTCCTCCGTCCACCAGCCGTCCTCGACGCGCCAGGGACCCGACGCGACCCGGACCGAGCCCCGGATTTCCGCCTCGGGCCCCGCCAGCCACCCGGGTCGGCCTTGCGCGTCGGCGCGGACCGTGAGCGCGACGCGCGGGCGCAGCACGCGGAGCGCGATGTGCCCGGGAGCTTCCAACGGGGCGGGCGCGTCCGAGGGGGGCTCAGGCTCGTAGCGGCCGAGGGCGTAGGACTCGGGCCGGTGCGAGTCGACCGCCTCCGGCGTCCCGACGCGCTCGGCCCCGAGATGCGACGAGAGGCGCGCCAGCGTCGTCGAGACCTTGTCCGGGGACGCGGCCGGCGGGCCGAAGAGGGTGAGCTGCACGAGCCGGGACTCCTCCGGGGTCGCGCTCGCCCAGACGCCGGCGACCGGGGCTTTCGGCGGACGCCGGCGGAGCTCGAGAGCGAGGAGGCCGAGCCAGACCTTGGCGTCGCGGGTCGGCGCGGCGAGGCTCAGCGCGCGGGTATCGCGGCCTTCGGGATCGAGCGCGAGCGTCACCTCGAGCGCGCGGCACGCGAGGCCGCGCGAGGCGAGGCGCGCCGCGAGACGCTCGAGCACCTCTCCCGCGGCGCGGGCGAACGGCTCGAGCTCGCACAGCGGCCAGTCGAAGCCCTTCCCCTCGAAGAAACATGTGGGGTGCGGCTCGGGGACGAACTCGCGGGAATCCAGGCCGCGCGCCGCGCGGTGCAGCGCGAGCCCCTCCGGCCCAAGCCGGAGGGAGACGTCCCCGGCGCGAAGCTCAGCCAGCGCTCCCGCGGTCGCGATGCCCCATCGAGCGAGCCGGGCCGCGAGCTCGGGGGAGGGATGCAGGCAACGGACGGGCTGCGGCGCGAGGAACGCCGCCGCGCCGCCCGGCGGGATGAGCACGGGCGCGCCCTGGGAGGACTCGGCGGCCCCGACCCGGAGTTCGGCGGCGGCGCGGGCGGCGGCGCGGCTGTCGGCGACGCCGACGCGCGCCCACAGCCCCGCGGCCCGGGCGCGCGCGGCGAGGCCCTCGGCCAGCGCGAGCTCCTTCGGCCGCGACGCAATAGCGTCGCGGCACGCGGGCAAGGAACAGTCTCCCGCAGGCTCGCCGGTTATATCGAGGAAGAAGAGCCCCGGCCCTTCCCCGGAGATCCTCGGCGAGAAGGACTCGGCCGCCTCGCGCAGGGCCTGCTCGGCGGCGCGCTCGGCCAAGGGGTCCCGCGGCCGGAGCAAGGCCTCGGGGAGCAGCGCGCGCGCCTGCGGCACGGACTGCCCCGGCCGGAGCCCGGCCGCGCGCGCCTCGAGGGTGACCGCGGCGAGCCTCGGCGCGTTGGCCGGCCCCTCCAGCACGGCCGCCGGGACGCGCTCGAGCGCGGGCTCGGCGCGCACGCGCGCCGCCAAAGGAAAATCCGGCACGTAGAGACAAGCGTAACGCTGCATAAGTGGAGAAAGTAAATTGGGGACAGTCCCCAATTTACTTGCTTGACAAAGAAAGCGTGTCCATCGACGTCGCGACCCCGAGGCGGCGGCGTTGGCACACCGACAACCTCGAGGCGACGCCCGACAGGAGCGGCGGCCATGCGCCGCGGTCCCACAGCGTTCTGGCCTTCTCGGCGGTCAAGAGCGCGTCGGCCGCGGTGCCCGCGAGCGGCTCGGCCGAGACGAGGAGGAGCACCGCCTCCTGCGCCCGCGCCGCGCGCGCGAGCCGGAGCCACGCCGCCGCGGGAACGCGCTTGCGCTTGCCGCGCAGCTCGCTGACGTCCAACACGACGAGCGCGAACCCCGCGTCGACGAGCGCGCCGCAGCAGGCCAGGCTCGCTCGGGCGTCGCCCGGGCGGACCCACAAGAGCCTCTTCAGCTCCACGCCCGCCGCCCGAGCGCTTTCGGGGTCGAGCTGCTCGGCGGGGTCGACGAGGGCCGTGGGCTCGCCGGCCGAGGTCGCCGCCGCGAGAGCGGCGAGCGCGAGCGCGAGCCGTCCGCTCGAGCGGCGCCCGCACAGCTCGACGAGCGCGCCGCGCGCGAGCCCGCCGTCCGACATGCGATCGAGCGCGCCGAGCCCGGTCCTAAGCGGCGGACGACGACGACGCTCCTCGAGCGCGCGCTCCAGCTCCGCCCCGGTGCGGAGGTTTTGGATGGCACGGTCAGGCCTGGGGCCCCATAGGCTCGCGCGAAGCGCGCGAGCCTTATCCCCAGGCACAGCGCCAGAGGAGAAATCCCGGGCGCTAGAACCGAAAGACGCCGACAACCTTGCCCAGGATTCCGGAAGACTCATGGCCGGTCAGCTCCATACGAGAAAAAGAGGGGTTCTCGGGGAGGAGCCACGCCCTTCCCCGCTCGCGCGCCAGGCGCTTCACCGTCGCCTCGCCCTCGAGCATCGCCACGACGATCTCTCCGTCGTCGGCCGACGGCTGCGGCCGCACCAAGACGAGGTCCCCGTCTATGATCGCGGCGCCCGTCATGCTGTCGCCTTTGACGCGCAGGAGGTAGCAGTCGGGCCACCGCGCGAGGGAAGGATCCAGCGTGAGCTCCCCTTCGCGGTTCTCCTCCGCCAGGATCGGCACGCCCGCGGCCACCCGTCCCACAATCGGCACCCGCCGCCCGCCCGCAGGCCGGCCGAGGAGCTCGATCGACCGCGCTCCGCCCCGCCGCCGCAGGAGCCCTTTGCGCTCGAGCGCGGCGATGTGCTTCTCGATCGCCCGGGTCCCCACGACCTTGAGCCCCGCGGCGAGCTCGCGCAAGGAAGGCGGATAGCCCTTCTCCTCGAGGCTCTCGCGGATCAGCTCGAGGACCTGGGCTTGGCGGGGCGGAAGAGCGATGGTAGGCATCTGCCTACCACTATAACAGAGACCCGATTTCGGGTCAAGGTAGGCAGAAAGTCAAAAAAGTAAACCCTGGGGACTGTCCCCAAGGTTTACTTTTTTGTGATGCGGCGGTCGCGAGCAACCGGGCATCGCGCGCGATGGCTCCGAGACGGAGAATTGGTAGAATTGAGACGCGATGCGCACCACATGCTCCAGGCCTTGGCGAACCGCTTCGGGTACGGCGCCGCCCCCGCGGCCGTGACGGCCGTCTCGCCGCCTTGATCCGTCTGCGCCTCTTCCTCCTGTCGGTCGCCGCGATGCTCGCCGCGGGCGCCGCCGTCTGGTTTTTCACCCCGAAGAAGGGCCGGGGCGTCCTGGTCGACGCGCAGGGCCGGCGCCACGAGCTCGTCTCCCGGCATCCGCCGCGGACCTTCGCGGCGGAGATCCTCGAGCGCTACCGCCGGTGGCGCGACCCGGACGCGTCCGGCCAAAGCCCCCGTGACCGCCTCAAGACGGCGTACACGCTGCTCATCGGCACCGCCGCGGCGGGCGCGGTGGCGGTCGCGCTCGCGAGGAGGGCCGCGCGCTGATGGCGAACGCCTACGAGACGGGCGAGCGCAAGGCGATCCCGGCCGTGCTCATCTATCCCGAGCGCGACGGGGAGATCCTCATGCTCCACCGGAACAAGCGGCCGCAGGACTTCCACGCGGGAAAGTGGAACGGGCTCGGCGGCAAGTGCGAGCCCGACGAGTCGCCGCTCGAGACCGCGCGGCGCGAGCTCCACGAGGAGGCGGGGCTCGACCTGCCGCTCGAGCGCCTCCGCCCGCTCGGCATCATCCAGTTCCCGAACTTCAAGCCCAAGGCGGCCGAGGACTGGCTCGTGTACGTCTTCCTCGCGGACGTGCCGGGCGGAGGGCCGCCCCCGGCCTGTCCGGAAGGCACGCTCGAGTGGATTCCCCGAGACAAGGTGCCGGGCCTGAACCTCTGGTCCGGCGACCGGCATTTCCTGCCGCTCGTGCTCGAGCGCAAGCCCTTCGTCGCCACGATGTGGTACAAGGACGGCGACTGCGTACGCCACTGGATACAACCGCTATGAGAATCCCGGTCCACCACGCCGAGCTGGAGTACGAGGACACGGGCGCCCAGGACGGGCCGGCGCTCGTCTTCGTCCACGCCTTCCCCCTCAACCTCAAGATGTGGGCGCCGCAGGCCGGGCTCAAGGCGCACGCCCGGCTCGCGTCCTACGACGCGCGAGGCTTCGGCAAGAGCCGCGTCGCCGACGCGCAGATTCCCTTCGAGCTCTACGTCGACGATTTGCTCGCGGTGCTCGACCGCGTGAACGCGCCCCAGGCCGTGTTGTGCGGCCTCTCGATGGGCGGCTACGTGGCGCTGCGCGCCGCCGAGCGCGCGCCCAGCCGCGTCGCCGGGCTGATCCTCGCCGACACCTAGAGCGAGGCCGACGGGAACGAGGCGAAGCTCAAGCGCTCGGCCACGACGCTGGCGATCAAGCGCGACGGGCTCGCCGCCTTCGCCGACGGGTTCCTCAAGGGCGTGCTCGCGGCCGAGAGCCTCAAGAAGCCGGACTTGGTCGCCGGCCTGCGAACGATGATCCTCGAGAGCGACCCCGCCGGCGTCTGCGCCGCGCTCTTGGCGATGGCGGGCCGCACGGACACGACGGCCGCGCTCGCCCGGCTCTCGATGCCGTCGCTGGTGCTCGTCGGCGAGCACGACGCGCTCACCCCGCCTTCGGCCGCCGAGGCGCTCGCCAAGGGGCTCCCGAAGAGCCGGCTGGTGCGCATCCCGAACGCCGGCCACCTGTCGAACCTGGAGAACGCGCCGGCGTTCAACGCGGCTATCGCCGACTTCTTGCAGACCGTCTAGCGTCCGTCAGGCCCGCGACAGCTCGCGCCCCGTACGGTCGTTTTCGTTGACTTTAGCCTATAAAGAAAGAGGCGGCCGCTCCGGGAGGGCGGCCGCCTCAAACTTGGACCCGGCCCCGCGCTCCGGGAAGGCGCAGGGCCGGGCAAATCAGCTGTGTCCGTCGGTGAACGTGCTTGCGGGGACGAAGTAGTACGTGTGCTTCGGACCGTATCTCTCCTTCAGCTCCTCCAGGATCGGGCCGTGGTCGCGGACGTTCAGCGCCCTATCGAGGACCACCCACTCGTTGCGGTACTGCCGGCTGATCTCACGGGCATCGAAGATCGGGATCATGCGGTCTTAACCTCCCCGCATGCAACGTACCAATCCCCGATTAACGAAATGTTAAATCGATCAGCTCTCCGATCCGGCGGGCGACGTCGACGAGCTCCTCGAATCGCTTGGGCTTGCGCCAAAACCCGTCGGCGATGGTGCGGGCCAGATGCGCGTCGTCCTCCGAATGCGAGGTCGTGAGCACGACGACGCAGGTGGCGGTGAGGTCCGCGTCCTTCTTGATCGCCCAGAGCGCGTCGCGGCCGCTGACGCCGGGCATGTTGAGATCGAGGAGGATGAGCGCCGGCCGGGCCCCCTCGCGGAGCATCGACAGGAGCTCCCCGCCGTCGCGCGCGCGCCGCAGAGGATGCGCCACCCCCGCCTCCCGGAGCGCCCGCTCGATCAGGAAGCAGTCGTCGTCGTCGTCATCCGCGAGGATTATCAGCTTGTCTTCCATGCGTCGGACTTCGCCGGCAGCGTCACCGTGAACCGGGTTCCTTTTCCCGGTCTGGAGACGACCGCTATCTTTCCGCCGTGGCGCACCGTGATCCGGTGGCAGATCGCGAGCCCCATGCCGGTCCCCTCGTACTCCGCGTGCAGCCGCTGGAAGGGCTTGAACAGCCTGCCCGCCAGCGCCGGATCGAAGCCGACGCCGTTGTCCTCGACCCACACCTCGATGAAGCCGTCGCCGAGGTCGCGCGCGGCGATGTCGATCTCGGCGGGCGCGCCCGCGCGCCAGAACTAGAGCGCGTTGCCGATCAGGTTCTGAACTAGCCTCCGGAGCTGGAGCTCGTCCCCTTCGACCTTCGGGAGGTTGCCGATGCTGAGCAGCGCTCCGGCCATCGTCGCCACCACGTCGAAGTCGGCGACCACGTCCGCCACAAGCTCGCCCAGGTCGACCGCGGTGAACGAGCCGGCGTGCGTGGAGACGCGGGAGTAGGAGAGCAAGCCCTCGATGAGCGAGGACATCCGCCGCGCCGCGCCCTTCATCCGCTCCAGGTAGTCGCGACCCTGCTCGTCGAGCTTGTCGCTCGCGCGGCCGAGCAGCTCCCCGAAGAGCAGGATCTTGCGAAGGGGCTCCTGCAAGTCGTGCGACGCCGAGTACGCGAACTGCTCGAGCTCGGCGTTCGACCGCGCAAGCTCGACGGCCTTCCATTCGGCGAGCTCCTGCTCGCGCCGGTGCTCCGTCATGTCCTCGCGCTCGAGGAGCACGAGGGGCGGCCGGCGGCCGTCCTTGAGCGGCGCGGCCCAGCCCCGGACGGCTCTGGGCCCCG
>JACQPK010000041.1 GCA_016207565.1 Elusimicrobiota bacterium | reverse complement strand
GCTCCATACCAATAGATACGGATAGGCTCCGAAAAAGTTCCGTCCTCTGCGTTCCTTTTCGTTACTTTCCTCTGCGTACCTCTGCGTTATTCCGTTTTCCCTGCTACCGGGGAAACTTGGAGCCGCGGCCCTCCGCCTTCATGCCATCTTGGAGCTCTGGTTGTCCGCCGACCGCTAGGCGATCGCCCCGTAGTAGCCCCAGTCGCCGGCGGCGACCTCCGGGGTTGCTCGAAGACGCTCATCATCGCCGGGTACAGCGTCGTGACGGGCGTCGCGGTCTTTGCTCACGCACACGCTCCGCGCGTTTTGCTACGCTCCCCTCGTGCAGCAGTTCTCGAAGGTCCTGAGCCGCGTGCGGCGAGAGGCGGGCTACCCGACCGCCTACGCCTATTACCATAAGAACGGCGGCCGGCGCCTGTTCCCGTTCACCTACGTCCACTACCTCCGCTTCGAACGCGCCGTCAGCCTGCCGCGCCCGGAGTGGATGCCGATGCTCCTCTTCGCGCTCCGGTTCCCGCAGCACTCGACGAGCGTCCGGGAGCTCGCGCTCGCCTACGTCAAGGCGCTGCTGAGGACCGAGGAGGCCTACCACGCGGTGCTGGCACCGCTCCTCGCCGCGGCCAAGGAGCGCGATTTCCCCGAGGCCTCGGCGGCCCAGTGGCGCGCGCGACAGACGGTCCACATGACGCCGAAGCAGTTCGAGGCGGTCTCGGCCGACCCGGTCGTGTACTGGTGCTCGGAGCTCGTGCTCAACGACTCCCGCTCCTGGAGCGCCGACGAGCTCGCGCCGCTGCTCGGCGCTCCGCCGCCGAAGGTCCGCGCCGCGCTTGAGCGGCTGAAGGAGGTCAAGCTCGTGCGCCCGTCCTCGAAGGGCCGCTTCAAGGCGCGCCATCCCGGGCGGCTCTACTCGTTCCCCGGCCGGCTCCCCGGCATGCACGCGCCGCTCGAGCGGATCGCGTCCTACTGGGACGGCGCCGTCGCCCGCAAGGGCGGCCCGGTCGCGTGGCGGATGGAGCTCGTGCGCACCACGTCGGCGCGCGCGGCCGCCTACGCGGGCCGCCTCCTCGAGGTCGTCGACTCGGCGGCCGACCTGACGATCCAGGACAAGACCGACGACAGCGGCTTCTTCGTCGTCCGCGCCGACATCCGCAAGGTCATGCCGTTCTGATAGCGACGGCAGCTGTCGCTATTTCGCCGCTTCCCGCGCCGCCCGACCGCCCGGCCTAACGCCGTCGCGCGGCGGCACCTTCGCCCCGCGTCCCCGGCGCGGTCGCGCGCTACCATCCCAGGCATGAGACGATCCTGGCTGCTGTTGTCGTTGTTGGTTCTCCCCCCCACCGCGCGAGGCCAAGCCCGGCGGGAGGAGCTCGCCGGCGCCCTCGCGCCGACGATGCGCATGACGGAAAAGAGCTTCGAGCGCTACGGCCGCCTGTACCAGCGCTGGCAAGACGACGCAGCGCTGCCGCGGCACGGGGAGCGCAACCCCGAGCGCGTGCTCGGGAAGTTCGGCGGGCGCGACGCACTGGCCGCGGCCGACGTGCTGTTTACGGCGGTCTACGAGAAGACGGGCCTGGGCCACGGGATGCTGGAGACGCTGCGCGCCGTGGACGCGCTTCAGAACGGCTCCGCCCTCGACGTGCTCGGCTTCGAGACGGACCAGTTCTTCGGCGACCGGCTGGGCGCCCAGGTGATCCCCTCGGGCCACGACCCGAAGCTCCGCGTCCGGCTGCGCGGCGTGGAGAGCCTGGCGCGCGGCGACAACAAGGTGCGCGTGGGCCTGACGGTCTCGGACCGGATCGGGCAGGGCCCCCTCCGGGGCTGGCGCGCCGAGGGCGGCGTCGAGACGCGCGTTCAACGCGGCGGCGAGGTCCGCGGCTGGGTCGGGGCCACGCGGCCGTGGCCCGAGCCTCACGGCCGGCGCTGAGCTACTTCCCGGCCGGCGACCAGTCGAGGACGTTCTCGAGCTTCCACATCTCGTACTCGGCGGCGCGCAGGGCGCGGGCCACGCGGACGAAGCGGGCGTCGGCGTCGCCGTTGAGCTCGGCCTCCGCCTGGTCGGCGGCGGCGGTGGCGGAGGCGATCTCGGAGTCGAGGCGCTCGAGCCACGCCTTGTCCTTCACGGTCCCGGGCGCCAGCGACTCGGCGGCCAAGAGCGACGCCCGGCGGGCGCCGGCGCGCGCGGCGCGGGAGCGGAGCGCGCGGACGCGCGCGGCGGCCTCGGGGCGGGCCTCCTCCTTGGAGGCGCCGAGGCGGTCGATGAGGGACTCGGCCTCGTGGGCGCCCGACGGGTGGCCGTACGGCTTGACCACGCCGGGCTCGCGATGGATCCAGCGGTGGCGGATCCCCGCCGGAGTGAAGTCGGTCAGGTTATAGATCGCCTGCTCTTCTCCCCGGTCGACGGCGAAGCGGTCGAAGAGCTCCTCGCGCGTGAGGAGGTAGTGGCCTTTCGGCCCCTGATACAGCACGGCGTCGGGGGCTTGGCCCGCCTGCTCGGTGTGGACCGTCAGGACCACGCCGGGCACGGGCTGGTACGCGACATCGGACTGGGCTACGGCGGGAAGCGCCGCGAGGGCGGCGAGGAGTGCCGGGAGCATGGGCCTAGGGTAGCACGGAAGGAGCGGGCGCTCTTGGGCCCGTCGGTCCCCGCCGGCGGGGTCTTGGGACCTATCCTGGATTCTCCAGTTGGTAGTTTCTGTTGACATCTGGAGAATCCAGCAGAATGTGCATTGTTCCTTTGGCGAATACGTTTGTCCATGGATTCTTCAGACGTTGTTCTTACGAGCGACTGAAGAATCCAGGGGGATTTGTTATAAGGTAGCGCGATGCTGGTCTTGTTCCAGCCGGACGTCCGCGCCGACGGCCCCGAGGTGAAGGGGCTGCTCGCGCACCTGGAGCAGTACCCCGGCATCGCGGCCCAGGTGCACAGCGTCCAGGGCTCCCTGCGCAGCCTGACGGAGGTCTACCTCATCGGGCCGACCGACACGGTCTCTCGCGAAGGCATCGAGAGCCTTCCCGGCGTGGAGCGCGTGGTCCGCATCTCGGAGAAGTACCGCCTGATCGGCCGCCACCGCGCCCAGGTCGAGTCGCTCGGCTTCGCCTACAACGGCGTCCGCTTCGAGCAGGACTCCTTCCACGTCTTCGCCGGGCTGTGCGCCGTGGATAACCGCGAGAACGTCGCCAAGACGATGAAGGCGCTCAATGCCGCCGGGCTCGAGACGACGCGGATGGGCGCCTACAAGCCGCGCACGTCTCCCTACGACTTCCAGGGCCACGGCGCCGAGTGCCTGCCCTACGTGTTCGAGCTCGCCGGCGAGAACAGGGTGAAGGTCGTCGCGATGGAGGTCGTCCACGAGAGCCAGCTTTCGGAGATCCGGCGCGCGCTGGAGGCGGCCGGCCGCCCGACGGGCGTCATGGTCCAGATCGGGACGCGGAACGCGCAGAACTTCGAGCTGCTCAAGCAGATCGGCCAGCAGAAGGAGTTCCCCGTCCTCTTCAAGCGCGGCATGGGCATCACGCTCGAGGAATCGCTCAACGCGTGCGAGTACGTCGCGAGCGAAGGCAACCGGAACATCGTGTTCTGCCTGCGCGGCGTCAAGTCGCATCTCGGCGACCCGCACCGCAACCTCGTCGACTTCGCCCACGTCCCGGTCGTCAAAAGGCTCACGCGCATGCCGGTCTGCGTCGATCCCTCGCACTCCGTCGGCCGCAGGGAGAAGGGCTCCGACGGGCTCAGCGACCTCCAGCACGCCGCGGCGCAGGGCGTGATCGCCGGCGCGAACATGGTGTTAGTCGACTTCCACCCCGAGCCGGCGTGCGCGTGGTGCGATGGCCCGCAGGCGATGCCGCTCGAGGAGCTGCCGTGGTTCCTCGAGGACCTGCGCGTCGTGCGCGAGGCGTACGAGCGCCGTAGGACCATCGCCTCAACTCGTTGAGGGGGCCCCTCGGCCGCGTTCGGTCTCGCCGTTCCCGCCTACCGAAGGGTCCGCGACGCCGCGCGCTACTCTTAGGGCCATGGCTCCTAAGTTAATTCAACGGAGTGACGCAGAGGTACGCAAAGGAAATTACGAAAAGGCACGCAAAGGACAGAATTATTCATG
>JACQPK010000392.1 GCA_016207565.1 Elusimicrobiota bacterium | reverse complement strand
TAGTAGAACCGCGCGTCGAGCTCGACGGAGCTCAGCGCCGCGCCCGCCGCCGCGGCGAGACCCAGCACGGCTACCGCCCCGATGATCGTCTTCATGGCTGGCTCCCCCCCGCGCCGCAGAGACGCGGCGGGCACGCCGGCTTCGTGAGCTCTTTCCAGCACTTCGCCGCCTCGTCGGCGGCCAGCACCTCGGCTAGGTCTTTCGCGGCGGCCTTGCCGTCCATGCTCTCGCGGACCATCGACTTCAGATCGTCGAGGTCGTAGACGTAGACGCCGTCGAGCGCGGAGCACCCGGGGTCGGCGTTGCGGGGCAGGCCGAGATCGACGACGAAGAGGCTTCGGGCCCGGCCCTGGACCAGCGGCGCGAGCGTTTCGGGGGTGAGGAAAGCCTCCTCGGTGGAAAGCGAGAGCACGGCGACTTCCGCCTGCGCGAGCCGCTTGAGCCCGTCCTCGAGCGTGAGCGCGTGGGCCCCGAGCGGCTGGGCCACGGCCTCGGCGCGCTCGAGCGTGCGGTTGGCGACGTAGATCCGGCTGAAGTTCTTGGCGGCGAGATGCCGGACGACGGCCTCGGCCGCCTGGCCGGCGCCGAAAACGACGACCTCTCCGGAGGTCTCGCGGAATATGCCCTTGGCGACGAGCGCCGCGGCGCCGCCGATCGAGTGGATGCCGTGCTGGATGCCGGTGCGCGCGCGGACGGACTTGCCGGCGGCGAGCGCGCTTTGGAACAGCCGGTTCAGGCGCCGGCCCGTGTGCTTGTGCTGCTGCGCGAGCTGGTAGGCCTGCTTGAGCTGGGCCAGGATCTCGGACTCGCCGATGATCCAGGAGTCGAGCCCGGAGGCGACGCGGAAGAGGTGGCGCACGGCCTCGACGCCGGACTTCAGGTAGACGCTGGAGAGCCCTTCCTCGCCCACGCGCTCGGAGAACCACTCGACCAGCCCGTCGGGACCCTGTCCCTCGTCGAGCGCGGCGACGATCTCGACGCGGCTGCAGGTGGAGAGGATCGCAAGCTCGCGGAGCCCGAGGCGGGCCTTGAGATCGGCGAGGGTCTCCGGGATCTTCGCGGCGGGCACCGCCGCGCGCTCGCGGCACGCGACGGGCGCTCCGAGATGATTGATGCCCACCACCACGATCCGGTCCGCGTCGGTCATAGTCTTCTCCGAAACGCGGAGTCCGCAACGGATGCGCCAAATCCGGACTTAGAAACAGCGGAATTCCCGACTAGACCCTCCGCGGCCTTTTCGTCACTTCACTTTGCGGACCTCTGCGTTCCTCCGTTTCCCCGTTTAGACGGCGGGCTACGACGGATGAAACGCGAAGGACCGCAGAGTGAAGTCACAGAAAGGGCGCGAAGGACGGCGCACGAAAAGATGAGGCTAGACTCGGCCGGACTTCACGACTTCGTGGCGGGCGGCGTTGACGGTGCGGCGGGAGACCTGGATGCCGTACTCGCGGCGCAGGCGCGAGGCGATCTCGCTGTCGGTCGGGCGAGGGCCCGGCTCCGCGAGCCACCGGGCGAGCACCTCGCGCACGACGTTGCGGCGGCCGGGCATCAGGGTGATGAGCGGGACCTCTTGGCCCCAGGGCATGCGGACGGAACGCCCGGCGACCGCGCGGCTCACGTTGCTCGGGGCGAGCTGGAGCCGCCGCGCGAGCATGCGCAGGGAGATCGGCCGCTTGCGGTCGTCGCGGCGCGAGCCGAGAAACTCCGTCTGCAGGCGCGTCAGGCTCTCGAGGATGCGAAATAGGGTGTTCTGCCGGAGATTGACGATCTCGATGCGCTTGAGCAGGTGGCGCAGCCGGCGCCGGTCGTTGGCCTCGAGCTTGCCGGAGCGCTTCCAGTCCTCGAGGAGATCGTAGCGGACCTGGTAGAGCCCGCGAGCCCAGTACGGCTGGAAGAACTCGTAGGAGGCCTCGTCGCCTTCGATCGAAAGCCGCGCGAGGCAGGAGTACGAGCGGGCCATCCCGGGATCGCGCGCCGGCAGGAAGAACTCCGCCTGGGCGCCGATCTCGAGGAGCAGGTCGTGGATCTGGCGCACGGCCTCGACGGGAAGGTCGGTGCGCTTGGCGATCTCCTCGAGCGGCACGCCCTCTTCGCAGTACAGGAAGTAGCGCTCGAAGTTCTCGCGGCCCATCTTCCGGATGAGCGGGAGGAGCTCCGCCTTGTCGCCGAGCGCCTCCTCGACCTTGACGCGCTCGCCGGAGGCGACGAGCCCTTCCTGAAGCTCGTAGAGGCTGCCGCCGTAGCGTCCGCCCGGCCACCGCTGCCGGCGAATGACGCCCGAGCCTTCGCTGAAAAAGAGCTTCCTAAAGAGCGGGTCCTTCTCGATGTCCTCGACTTGGCGGGCGAACTCCCGCTCGGGCATCTGGATCCACTCGGCCATCCGGAGTCGTCCCAACAGCGCGAGTCGCTGCGAGGTCTGGAGTCCGAGGCGCTGCTGGGGTCCTGGAGGCATGGCTGAAATGTTCCGTCACTCCATGGTGCAATATTTCGGCCATCGCCAAAAAGCCCTTAAAAGTTCCATAATGGACCGCGGCACCGTCTGGAATATCCAAATATATTAAAGGAAAGACCGTGAACACCGAATCGGAGTCCCTGAACGCGCTGCTGCGCGCGGCGCCCCAAGATGGGAAGCTCCTGTTGGGGGACACACGAGCCATCCTGCTCACGGCGCCGTCGATGGGCGTCCTGCGGAAGGCCCTCATCGACACCGTCGGCCTCGCCTACGCCCGGGGCATCCTGATGCGCTTCGGGTTCGCGTGCGGCTACGGGGACGCGAAGGCGGCGAAGGCCCGGACGCGTTTCGCCTCCGACCGGGAGTGGCTGATGGCCGGGCCGAAGATGCACTCCTTGATCGGCCACGCCGCAGTCGATCCGATCGAGTTCACCCTGAGCCCCGACCACAAGGATTTCCGCGTGCGCGCCCGGTGGCGTAACAGCTACGAGGCCGAGCAGCACCTCGCGGTGGCCGGGCCCTCCGAGGCGCCCGTTTGCTGGAGCCTCCTCGGCTACGCCTCCGGGTGGTCGACCGCGGTCCTCGGGGAGAAGGCGGTGGCGGTCGAGACGCGCTGCGCGGGCTCGGGCGCCGAGGACTGCGAGCTCGAGATCCGCCGGGTCGCCGACTGGGACGCGCGCGCCCGCGAGACGACCGCGGACCTCGAAGGCGTCGACCTGCAGCACGAGATGAGCCTCCTCGAGCGGACGGTCGAGGCCCTGCGGGAGAGCCGCGTCTCCGAGCGCGCGGCCAAGCGCAAGTTCTCCGCGCTCTTCGACTTCGCCGCCGACATGATCTGGATCTCGAACATCGACACCGGCGAGCTGCTCGAGGTCAATGCCACCACCGCCCGCACCCTCGGCTACGCCCGCGAAGAGCTCCTCGGCCGCTCCGTCCTCGAGTTCTACTTCGACGCGCGGGACCGCAACCGCCGCGCGACCTTCGTCGCCGAGCTGCGGCAGAGACGGACCGCGGTCATGACCGCTACCTTCCGGACCTCGAGCGGAGAGCCCCTCGAGGTCGAGCTGCGGGCCTCGCTGATCGGCGAAGGCGCCGAGCAGCGCGCGCTCATCGTCGCCCGCGAGTTCCGCGAGTCCCTGCGCGAGCACCGGCGGGCGCTGGCGCTGTTCGAGGCCTTCCGCCGGTCCAACGACGTGATGTTCTATTGCGACCGCAACGGCATCATCCTCGACGTCAACGCGGCCTTCACGAACCGCTACGGCTTCACCCGCGAGGAGGCGATCGGCCAGACCCCGCGGATCCTCCGGTCGCGCCACTCCACGCACGACGTCTACCAGCGGATGTGGCAGGAGATCCTCGACCCGGCGAAGGGCTTCTGGCGGGGGCAGCTGATCAACAAGACCAAGGAAGGCCGGGAGATCCCCGTCGTCCTCACGATCACCGCGGTCCGCGACGCGTCCGGCGAGATCGTCGGCTACGTCTCGAACGCGCTGGACGTCTCCGACCAGATCGCGCTCCAGGGACGCGTCGCGCACGCCGAGGCCCTGGCCTCCCTCGGCGAGATGGCCGCCGTCGTCGCGCACGAGATCCGCAACCCGCTCGGCTCGATCGTGATGGCGGCCAAGCAGCTCACCGTCGGCAAGCTCGCCAAGGCCGACCGCGACATGGTGTATCGGGTCCTGCGCGACGAGAGCCAGCGCCTCAACGAGACCCTCACGAACTTCCTGGCGTACGCGCGGCCGCGCGAGCTGCGGCTCGAGCGCGCGGACCTCAACGCGCTCGTGGAGGACGTGAGCCGGACGCTCGAGTCCAACGTCGAGCTCTTGCGCGAGATCCGCGTCGACCTCTCCCTCGACGACCGGATCCAGCCGTTTCCCGTCGATCGCGACCAGCTCCGGCAGGTCGTCTGGAACATCGCGCTCAACGCCGTGCAGGCCATGGACGGACGCGGGACCCTCTCGGTCCGGACGGCGCTCGAGTCCGGCTTCGCGTGCCTGACGATCTCGGATACGGGCCCCGGCATCCCCGAGGCCGCGAAGGCCGGATTGTTCAAGCCGTTTCAGACGACGAAGCAGCAGGGCACGGGCCTCGGCCTCGCGATCGCACAGCGCATCGTCAAGGCGCACGGGGGCTCCATCGAGGCCGAGAGCGGCCCCGGCCGCGGCGCCGCCTTCACCATTCGACTGCCAACGGTCCAATAATATGCCCAAAACCAAGCTCCTGCTCGTGGAAGACGACCAGTCCCAGGCGGCGCTCCTCGCGCTCGAGATCCGGCGCGCCGGGTTCGACGTGGAGCCCGTCAAAAGCGGCGAGGACGCCGTCGCGAAGCTCGCCGGCACGCTCTACGACGCGATCGTCACCGACCTCCGCCTCGGCGGCGGCATGGACGGCCTGCAGGTCCTCCGCGAGGCCAAGCGCGCCCAGCCGGAGGCCGAGGTCCTCGTCATCACCGGCCACGGGTCGATCGACTCCGCGGTGGACGCGATGAAGCACGGCGCCTTCGACTATCTCACCAAGCCGGTGCAGCCCGAGGAGCTGATGCTCGTGCTGCAGAAGGCGCTCGACCACCGCAGCCTCCTGGGCGAAGTGAGGCGTCTGCGCGAGGAGGTCAAGGGCAAGTACAGCTTCGAGGGGATCGTCTACTCGAGCCCCGAGATGGGCCGGGTGCTGGAGCTCGTGCGCAAGGTCGCGGCCACCGACGCCACCGTGCTCATCCAAGGCGAGTCGGGCACCGGCAAGGAGCTCATCGCCCGGGCGATCCACGAGAACAGCGCCCGCCGGACGGGGGCGTTCGTCGCCATCAACTGCGGCGCGCTTCCCGAGGGCCTGCTCGAGAGCGAGCTATTCGGCCACGTGAAGGGCTCGTTCACCGGGGCCGACCGGAACAAGCGCGGGCTGTTCGAGGAGGCCTCGGGCGGGACCCTCTTCCTCGACGAGATCAGCGAGACGACGCCCGGGCTGCAGGTCAAGCTCCTGCGCGCGCTCCAGGAAGGCGAGGTCCGCCGCGTCGGCGACAACCACCCGGTCCGCGTCTCGGCCCGCGTCGTCGCCGCGACCAACAAGGACCTCGGCAAGCTCGCCCGCGAAGGCAAGTTCCGGGAGGACCTCTTCTACCGGCTCAAGGTGTTCCCGATCGACCTGCCGCCCCTGCGCGTCCGCCCGACCGACATCCTCCCGCTGGCGGAGCACTTCCTCCGGAAGGCGCGAAAGAAGATGGCGGCGAAGGCGACGCGCTTCGCGCACGAGGCGGCCGGCGCGCTCCAGTCCTATGCGTGGCCCGGCAACGTCAGAGAGCTCGAGCATGCCGTGGAGCGCGCGCTCATCATGGCGTCCGGCCCGACGGTCATGGCCGAGGACCTGCCGCCCGAGGTGCTGCCGCCCTCCCTCGCGGCCCCGCCGAAGGCCGGCGCCCCGCTCGAGGAGATGGAGAAGACCCACATCCTCGACGTGCTGCAGGCCTGCAAGGGCAACCAGGCGGAAGCGGCCAAGAAGCTCGGGATCGGCCGGAACACGCTCTGGCGCAAGCTTAAAAAATACGGCGTCGACGCCAAGTAGCCCCGCGGTGGCTGATTCATTGCACGCCCCAGAGCGCGATGGGACGGCCTCTCGAGGCGCGGGACGTGCTTCTCGTCGACGACGACCCCTCCGGGCTCGCGATGCTCGCGCTCGCCCTCCGGCGGGCGGGGTTCTCGGTCGTCGCGTGCTCGAACCCTCAACGCGCGCTCGCGGAATTGGCGCGAGGGTCGTTCCGCTGGCTGGTGACCGACGCGAAGATGAGCCCGCAGGACGGGTTCTCGCTCGCGGAGGCCGCCAAGCACCTCGCCCCCGACCTGCGGATCGTGATGATCAGCGCGCTCTACTCGAACGCCGACATCCAAGGCAGCCCGATCGAGCGGCTCTTCAACAAGCCCGTGCCCGTCGAGGCCCTCGTCGGCTTCCTCAACGGCGGGAAGGCCCCGCCGCGTGGGCCTTGAGGCTGAGGGCGCCCTCCCGTCCCTGCCGCGCCGGCACCGCCAAGAGCGGCGTCTTCACGGCCCGCACCAGCTGTTGAGCGGTCGTCCCCCGCAGGAGGTCGTGGAGGAGCGCCTTGCGGTGGCCCGAGAGGACCACGAGGTCGTGGTCGGCGGCCGCCCGAGAGATCGCCTCGACCGGCTCGCCCTTCGCGATCACGGCCTGCGGCGAGCAGGCCGTTCGGACCGCCTCCGGCAGGGACGCAAGCTCCTCTTCGAGGCGCGCGAGCGCCTCGGCCGGAACCTCGCCCGCCCGGTTGACGTGCTGCACGGTGAGCTTGGCGCCTAGCGCCGCGGCGAGCGACGCGGCATAGCGCAGCGCGTCGTCGGCGTACGCCGTGAAGTTGACCGGGACCAGCAGCCGCTTGATCCTCGCGGGCTCCGCGCGGATCGCGAGCACGGGGATGGGGCTCTCGCGCAAGAGCGCCTCCGTCACCGAGCCGAGGAGCAGCCGCGGCATCCCGGTGCGTCCGTGGGTTCCGACGACGAGCAGGTCGGCCTTCCAGGCCTTGGCCACGCGGAGCAGCACGATCTCCGGGTCGCCCTCGAAAACGTCGAGCCCCGGGGCCCCGGTGCGCTTGCGGAACTCCTCGCGGAGGTCCTGGGCGAGGGCGCGGATCCCGCCCGGCAGGCGCGGGACGGCCGGGATCTCGAGCGGCTGCGGCCCGCGCGCGCACACGGCCTTCAGGTGGCACTCGAAGCGCTCGGCCCACGACTCGGCATGGCGCCACGCCGCAAGCGAGACCGCCGACAGATCGATCCCGGCGAGTATCCGGCGCGGCGGAAACCTAAGAGCGTTCATGTCGTCCCTCCCCCTGCCTCCTTTTCAACATGCAACAGGGCTGCCCCCACCTATACAGTAGCAACAGGCTGTCCACCGCGCAATCGCCCATCGTCATCCAAAAGACGCATTTGGTTCACTTAATGTGGTGGCCGTTTTGTTGCTACATCATTCGGCAAGGTGACGATCATGGAGCGAATGAGAAAGACCCAGACGGCGGCCCTCCTGGCGCTGCTGGCGGCCCCGTGGGCCGCGGCGGCGAACTACGAGCTCGAGCCGCAGAGCCGGCTGCGGCTCGAAGGGGACTCGACGCTCCACGCGTACGCGAGCGAGGCGACCCGGCTCGAGGCCGCCTTGGAATGGACCGGCGACCGCGCGCAGTTGACCCTCCGCGTGCCGGTCGAGGCGCTCCGCTCCGCCCACAAGGGGCTCGACAAGAACCTGCGGAAGGCGCTCTCGGCCGACAAGCATCCCGACATCGAGTTCCGGCTCTCCCGATACTCCATCGAGGAGTCGACGGGCCCACGCACCGTCGTCGGGACCGGCGCCTTGACCGTCGCGGGAGTGACCCGCGAGCGGACCGTCCGGGCGGCGCTGCGCGAGACCGCGACCGGCCTGACGCTCGAGGGCGAGCACGCCCTCAAGATGACCGATTTCGGCGTCAAGCCGCCCACCGCGCTGTTGGGCACGGTCCGGGCGAAAGACGAGATCGTCGTGAAGTTCACGCTGGACTTGAGGAGGAAGCCATGAAACGCATCGCCGCCGTCGTCGTCGCGACGCTGGCGCTCGCCCTGGGCCGGGCGGACGCCGTCGAGGTCATCCGCAACGACAAGCTGTCGATCGACCTGTTCGGCCGGGGCCAGATGATCGGCGTCGGAGAGGTCGTCCCGGACCCGGTCCGCGATAACCTGCGCGTCTACCTGTTCCTGAAGCAGGCGAGGCTCGGCTTCCGCGGGAACTTCGAGGACGTGAAGTTCGAGACCCAGCTGGCCTTCGGCGGCGAGAACGCCAACGGGGCCAACACGGACCTCGGGCTCCTCGACTTCGTCGCCGACGTCCCGATCAAGCCGCTGGGCGACGGGACGATCCTCAAGATGGGACAATTCCGCGTCCCCTACAGCCGCGAAGGCCTCACCGACCGCGGCGCTATGAGCTGGGGCGAGCGCTCGATCATGAGCATGGCCGCCTACCAGGGCCGCGACTACGGCCTCGCGCTGCTGAAACGGCGAGGCCGCCTCGTCGGGACCGCCGGCGTCTTCGCGGCGGGCGGACGCGACGTCCCGCAGCGCTACCTGCCCGAGACGCTCGGCGTGCCCCAGCTCACGGTCCGCGTCGGCTACGACGACGGCGTGGACGAGGATCCGTACCACGTGAAGGGAACGGACCTCGAGCTGGCCAGGACGGCGAAGGCGGTCTACCTCAACGCCCTCTACATGAAGGACACGAAGATCGGGCACTCGACCGTGCTCAACGTGCGCACGATCGACAAGAACCTGCTGGTCGACTCGAACTGGAACCCGTTCATCGCGGCGGGGCCGGGCCTCGCCAACGGGACGCCGGCCACCCTGCAGCGGGGCGACCTGTGGTTCGTCGGAGGCGACGCGGCGCTCCGGCACCCGCTCGGGACCGGAAAGGCGGTCGAGACGGAGGCCGAGGTGAACTGGAGCGGCTACTCGAACCGCTTCGGGTCGCTCCACATCGGCTCGGCGCGCGCGCAAGCGGCCTACCGGTTCGACCCGTACCAACTCGGCGTGCGCTACGCGGCGCTGCTGTTGGACCGCGGCACGAACTACCGCACCGGCGGCCGCCAGTACAGCCCGGCCGTGGGCTCGGTGATCCACGAGATCACGCCGTCGCTCACCTGGCACGTGAGGAAGCACAACGTGAAGGTGGTCGCCGACGCCCCCGTCTACCTCAACATGCCGGTGTTCCACGAGCCGGCGGTCGGCAGCTACGTGTTCGCGCAGCAGCCGGGACAGGTGACGCTCTTGGCCACGCCGGGGACGACGGTCAAGCGCACCACCGTCGTGCAGGCCCGGATGATGTTCCAGTTCCAGTTCTAGGGAGGAACCGATGACCGCGCGCGGCCTGTCGCTCCTGGGGATCCTCGCCCTCGCGCGCCCGGCCGCCGGCTTCGCCCTCGCCGTCGACGTCGAAAGCACGGCGCCGCGGACCTACACGGTCCGCGGCGCCTTCGACGTGGCGGCCTCCCCGCAGTCCGCCTGGGAGGTCCTCACCGACTACGACGGCCTCGCCGCCTTCGTCGACGATCTGCGCTCCAGCCGCGTGCGCGAGCGCGGACCGCAAGGCCTGTTGCTCGAGCAGGAGGCGGTCGGCCGGTTCTTCTTCTTGCGGCGCAAGGCGCGCGTGGTGCTCCGCGTGCGCGAGACGGCCGAGTCACGGATCGAGTTCGAGGACGTGCTGGGCGAGGACTTCGTCCGCTATCGCGGCGCGTGGACGATCGAGGCCGGTCCGGAGGGCGCCCGCGTCCGCTACGAGCTGGAGGCCAGGCCGAGCGGCCCGGCGCTGGGAGCCTTCGCCCGCAAGGCCCTGCTCGATGGAGCCCGCGACCTGCTCGACCAGGTCCGCCTCGAGATCCTCCGCCGTTCCCCGATAAAGTAGAATCCCGGCGTGACGGAGTCCACCGTGCTGGCCGCGCTGTGCGCGGCGCTGCTCGCCGCCTTGTGGTGGGCGCTGACCCGGCTCGAGGCGGCGACGCGCGCCGCCGTCTCCCGGCCCGCCCCGCCGCCCCCCGCGGACTCGACCCGCCTCGAGAGCCGGCTGGAGGCGATCCTGGCGCTGCACGAGCGCGGCCGCCCCGGCTCCGGCGGCCTCACGCTCCAGGACTTCGGCCGCGCCGTCTTGGACGCGGCCTGCTCGGCCGTGGGGGCCGACAAGGCCGCGCTCCTGGTCTACGACGGCGCGCGCGAGACGCTCGTGCCGCTGGCCGCGGTGGGCTCCGACGAGCTCGCGCTGCGCGAGACCCGGCCCGGCGAGGGTCCGGCGGGACGGGCGTATCAGACCGGCAGGCTCGAGCGCTCGAGCGGAGCCGGCGTGCCGTTCATGTCGGTCCCGCTCGCGGCGCTCGACCAGCGGCTCGGCGTCCTCACCCTCTATCGCGGCAACGGCGACGGCGCGCTCGATCGCGCGGACGAGCGCTTCCTCGCCCTCCTGGCGCGCGAGGCCGCGATGGCCCTCCACCAGCTCGAGCTCCTGGAAAACCAGGAGACGTTCTCGATGGAGATGATGCAGGTCCTCGCCCGCGCCGCCGAGGCCAAGGACCAGGCGCTCGGCAACTCCGAGCGCTCGCGGGCGCTCGCGCGCAAGGTGGCGGCCGAGCTGAAGCTCCCGGCCGGCGAGGCCCGTCACGTCGAGTACGCGGCGATGCTCCACCGCGTGGGCAAGATCGGCGTCGACCAGACGCTCCTGTCCAAGCCCGGCAAGCTCAGCCCCCAGGAGTACGACCAGATCAAGAAGTACACGACGATCGGCGCTGAGATCCTCTCGCGGGCGAAGGCCTTAGAGCCCGTGGCTCGCATCGTCTTGCACCAGCAGGAGTGGTTCAACGGCCGCGGCTATCCCGACGGGCTCAAGGGAGACGAGATCCCCGTCGGCTCCCGGATCGTGGCGATCATGAACGCGTGGGAGGCGATGCTGCAGGACCGGCCCTACCGCAAGGCGCTCTCTAGAGAGGCCGCGCGGGCGGAGTTGCAGAAGGTAGCCGGCGCGCAGTTCGACCCGGCGGTCGTCGCGGCGTTCCTCAAGGCGGAAGCCGCCTCCTAAAAAAAAGGGGCCCCCCGCGCTTGGGATGGTTATCGCGGGGGGCCCCCGAAATGAAGCTCCTGCTCGCCGAGGCTCAGAACCGATAGCTCGCCGCCAGCGACACGACGTGCGCTTGGTAGCTCGGCGCCAGGAACACGCCCATGTTGGGCAAACGGTTGCCCCACTGGTTCGACGTCGCCGCCGTCGAGTCCCGCGTCGACTCCTCGAGGCCCGGCTCGTTCTCCTGCCTCCATGCGTTGTTCGACTCCTGCTGCCAGTCGCTCTGGCGGAAGTAGTCGAACAGGTAGCCGAGGCTCAGCGTCAGGTCCCTGAGGACCTTGTAGTCCAACGAGGAGCTGACGGCGATCCGGTCGTTGCGGATGACCGGCGGCGAGCGGAAGCTGAACTCGTGGTTGTTCGGAAGCGGCGCTCCGCTGACCGACGAGTACACCCCGAACCCGTCGTAATCCATGTCGACCTTCCCGATGGAGTGCGTCAGGTTCGTGTTGAACGCGAGCTTCTCTTCGATGATGTCGACCGAGGCGCCCGCGCCGTAGCTGTAGGTCAGCTCCCGCGTGTCCGCGATCCACTGCATGGACCGGCGGCTCCAAGGCCCCAGCTCCGTCGCCGCGGCGATGGCGGTCGGGTTCGCCTTGTTGTTCTCTTGGAACTCGAAGCCCCGCTGGAAGGAGTCCCCCTGCTCGCGGCCCCCGAAGACGTTCACGCGAAGACGCTTCGTCGCCGCATAGCTCACGTCCACGCCGACGTAGTTGCGGGTGTCGCGGATCAGGCCCACCTGGTCGCCCGGAGAAAACAACACCCGGTCGGCGGCGGTGAACCCGGCCGCCGCCCCCGCGTAGTGGAGCAGGGGCTGCGAGGGCGCGACGTTCGAGTCGAAGTTGTCGTCACGCCAGCGGCCCGACAACGACACGTCCAGCGAGTCCGCGGGGCTCGCGGAGAACGACAGATCGACCTGCTTGCGCTTGCGGTCGGTCACGTCCCAGCGGCGCGTGTCGGGGTGGTTCTCGAACGTGAACCCCGAGTCGATGTTGTCGCTCGCCTCCGTCGGGGCGTACCAGTAGGAGTACGCTCCCGCCTCGGGCTCGTAGTGTCCGGCCTTCCGGTCGCCGTACGAGACCTTCGTGCGGGCCGTGAGCCACTTCAGCGGCCGGGTGCGGGCCGAGGCGCGAACGATGTGCTCCGTCGTGTTCGCCTCGCGGTATTTCCGGCCGAAGCGCTCCCACTCGTAGCCGAGCCCGAACGTCGTGTTCCAGAACGCGATCGAGTAGTCGCCTTCGAGGCCGTAGTTCTGCTTGTCGTACTGGTACGCGAGGTTGCGCCGGCGGTTGATGTACGTGGCGGCGCCGGCGTCCGTGCTCGGGACGTCGGACGTGATGTATCTCCACTCCGTGACCGGCGTCTTGTTGCTGAGGCCGTAGTAGCGCCCGAACGCGCGCAGCCGCAGTTGCTTGAGCGGATGGACGACCCAGTCGACGTTGACCAGCTTGCTCTCGTGCTTCGCCTTGGAGGTCTGGCGAGGCAGCTTCGCCGGGTCGTTCCACGCCGTCCCGGGCCCCGGCTCGACCATGCCGTTGGTGCTGTAGGGCAGCAACTGGTTGTCTTGCTCCGCGATCCCGTAGGAGGCCGAGGCGCTGAGGCGGCTGGCCCACGGCAGGTCCACGCCGTAGGTCAGGCTGAAGTTCTGGAACAGGTTGTCTTGAGGCAGGGCCCGGCGTCCGTACGTCGCGACCTCCCGGGCCTGCCACGCCTCGAAGGTCCCCGCGCCGTCGTCCGCGTAGATGTTCCGCCAAGTCACCGCGTCGACGTTGTTCCAGAAGTTCGAGAGCTCGTAGGTGAAGTTCGCCTGGGAGCTCTTCCCCAGGTAGTCCGTCTCGAACTTCACCTCGCGCGTGCGGTAGTCGATCGGCTCCGGGAGTTGGATGTTGTACGAGCGCGGGGGCCGGTCGCCGATCGGGCCATAGCTCACCTTGTTCCCGCTGCGGTCTTCGTTCGAAGCGCTCAGCCGGAACTTCAGGGCGTCGGCCGGACGGAGGTTGGCCGTCGCGGTGAACTTCCTGCGGTCGTTGCCCAGCTCCGTGGGCCGCAGGTACGTCCGCAGGTAGGCCGGGATGAGCGGGTCGTTGAGCGCCATCTGGGCGGCGCTCGGGGCCTGGTTCTTGCCCGCCGCCGTGAGCCCGACTTGCCCCGGCGCCGTGAACAGCCCGTCGCCTTGGTAGATGAACGGGGTCCGCGCCCGGTTGCTCAGCAGGTGGTTGAGCTGATCCCACTCGAGCTCGACGCTGTAGGTCCCCGCCTGTCCCGCCCAGATGCGATAAGACTGGTCGTCGTAGCCGGCGTTCTTACCGGCGACCTCGAAGAGGAGGCCGTCCGCCCCCTCCGTGGTGACGCGGAAGTCGTACAGGTAAGGGCCGTCTTTGAGGTCCCGGTACTCGTTGAACTTGCTCGAGTTGGGGACCGCGTTGACGAGCTGGCCGCCCGCCGTGACGCTGCCGGTGACCGCCGCCCAGCCCTGGGCGGGGATGAGGAGGCTGAGAGCGGCCGCGAAGAATCGTTTCTTGATCATGGTGTCCTCAGCGAGTCAACTTCGCGCCGGATGGGCTGTTGGAGCCGTGCACCGCCATGTGGCAGTTCACGCACCCCTCGCCCGCAAGGCTGCTCACGCGGTTGTACCTCGGCAGGTTGACGTGCCCGCCGTAGGTGTGGCACGACATGCAGAGAAAGGAATCCTTGCCCGTCAGCAGCTTGCGGTGGTTCGACCCGTGCGCCTGGTGGCAGTTCGCGCAGTCCTCCAGGACCGGAGGATGGATCCAGACGTGCGGCCCGCGCTTCTCCTGGTGGCACTTGAAGCAGGTCTCATTGAGCGAGGCGCCCTTCAGCATCGCCTTGGTCACCGAGCCGTGCGGGTTGTGGCAGCCCGAGCAGGAGACCTTTCCTTCGTTGACCGGGTGGCGAGACAGCTTGTTCATCTGCCCGCGCACCTCGGTATGGCAGGTGTAGCAGAGCTGGTCCTCGCGCTCTTTGGCCAGCAAGGCCTTGTCGCTCACGCGCTCCATGACCTTGTGGCAGGAGGTGCAGCCCAGGTCGCCGGAACCGTGCTTGCTGCTCTTCCAATATAAACGGCCGCTCCCTTGGTGGCACTGCAGGCAGGCCGCGTTCTGCTGGACCGGCGTCAGCGCCAGCTCCCGGCTCGGGTTGGCGACGTGCTTACTGCGGGGGCCGTGGCACGTCTCGCACTCCCCCGAGGGCAGCGCCTTCCCCGCCTTGAACAGCCGCGCGTGGGGAGTGGCCTCGTACTTTTTCTGGTAGTCCCCATGGCAGCCGAAGCAGACGGCGGGATCCTTCACGAACTCGGCGTCCTTGAACGCCCCATTGAGCGCCGTCCAATCCACCTCGCCGGCGCGCGCCTCGCCGGCGACGGTCACGATCCACGCCGCCGCCACGACCAGGGCGGCCCTGGCCAGGGGCATGATCGCTTTCGTCATGAGTCCTCCTCGAGCTGATTCCATCTGCGTGGAGGATGCGCAACGGACATGCCCGGAATTTGACGCAGGGCCGGCGATTGACGCGCATCAAGCGCTTGACGGAGGTCAACCGGGCGGCCGCGGCTACGCCGCGATCCGACGGAGGAGGGCTTCGTCCAGCAGTTGGACGAAGTGGCCTTCGAGCTCGAGGACGCCCTCGCGATGGAG
Source organism: Elusimicrobiota bacterium (assembly GCA_016207565.1). Classification (GTDB taxonomy): domain Bacteria; phylum Elusimicrobiota; class Elusimicrobia; order UBA1565; family JACRDR01; genus JACRDR01. The sequence goes on along the minus strand of JACQPK010000392.1, from coordinate 4,409 downwards.
CTCGGAGAGGCAGCGAGAGAGGGCCTCGGGAGAGGCGCCGAGATGCTCCGCGAGCTCATGGCGCGAGAACGGCAGGCGAAAGAGGCCGTCGCGCGCGCCGTTCGCCTCGGAGCGGCTCAGCAGGAATCGTGCGGCCCGCTGGCGCAGCGTGCACAACGCGATGTCGGAGAGCGCGACCTCCGTCGTGCCGAGGGTGCAGGCGAAGCGGCGCGAAAGCGCGAGGGCGAGCCTCGGGGCCTCCCGCACCAGGCGCAGGAAGTCCGCGGCGGCGAGCCGGCAGGCCCGGACCGGCTCCATCACTACGGCGCTCGCGAGGCGCGGAGTCCCCGCCAAAACGGAGCGGGCTCCGACGATGTCCGGACTTTGGAAGATCCGCAGGAGCTGCGCGCGCCCGTGCTCCGCGCGCACCAGCTTGACGCGGCCGGAGCAGACGAAGTAGACCGCGTCCGCGGGGGCGCCCTCTTCGAAGAGCACCGAGCCGGCTGGGGCCTGCCGGGGGGTCCAGACGCGGCCGAGGCGTTCCCAGACGGCTCCGGGAACGTCGGCGCACAACGGCGACTCCCTCAGCCGGGGACAGTCGGCGATGCCTGCGCCCGGCGACTTCGCGAACGGGCAGACCATCGGTCCTCCCCGACGAGCCAGTTATGCACCATATCGGCCATCGACTACGGTTCTCGTAATGGGACGGCGGCGGTGCGGTTGTCGGTTGACAGCGCGCCCCGGATGTCCAAGGATGACGGCAGCATGACCGCCGCGGAGCGCGCGCTCGAGCGGGAGGTGCTCCTTTCCTTCTGGAAGGCGCACATCCTCTACCACGCCTCGAAGGAGTCGGTGTACGGGCACTGGATCGCCGAGGAGCTCCGCCGCCACGGCTACGCGATCAGCCCGGGAACGCTCTACCCGCTGCTGAGCCGCCTCGCGCGCCACGGCTGGCTCCGGGCCGACTCGAAGGCGCCCGGCGCCAAGGGACGCCGCGGGTACCGTCTCACGCCGGAAGGACGGAAGGTGCTCGCGATCCTGCGCGAGCGCATCAAGGAGCTCCACCGCGAGGTCGTGCTCGATCGGGGCCACCGGCACGGTCGCTGAGCCCCAGGGCAGGCCCTGGCGCTCTTCGGCTAAGTGGTAGAATGTCGGCCTTCCGATGACCCTCTACCTCGTTCCGACGCCTTTGGGCAACCTCGAGGACGTCACCCAGCGCAGCCTGCGGGTGCTGCGCGAGGTGAAGGCGGTCTACTGCGAGGACACGCGCCGCTCCCGCGCGCTGCTGACGCATTTCGGCATCCACGCCCCGGCCCTCCGCTACGACGAGCACGACCCGAAGGGGATCGAGAAGATCGTCGAGCGCCTCGCGTCGGGCGACGACCTGGCGCTCGTCTCCGACTCCGGGACGCCCGTGCTCTCCGACCCGGGCGTGCGCCTCGTCGCGGCCGCCCGCGCCGCCGGGGTGGCGGTCACCTCGCTGCCCGGCCCGAGCGCGGTCGCGGCCGCGGTCGCCGGGTCGGGGCTTCCGGGCGACTCCTTCGTCTTTCTCGGCTTCTTGCCGCGCGCGCCGGGCAAGCGCAAGCGCGCGCTGGAGGAGGCCTGCGCGCTCGAGCGCACGGTCGTCCTCTACGAGTCGCCGTTTCGCGTCGTCGAGCTGATCGGCGAGATCGAGGCGGCGGCCGGGCCTTCCGCCCGCGTCTGCCTGGCCCGCGAGCTGAGCAAGGTCTATGAGGAGTGGATCACGGGCACTCCCGCCGAGGTCGCCGCGAGGCTGAAGGCCAAGCAAGAGATCCTGGGCGAATTCGTCGTCGTATTCCGGGGGAACGACTGATGGGGCGAGTCATTACGTTGCGTGAGGGGCAGGAATTGGCCGGAGCGGACCTCGAGGCGGCGGCGAGCGCGCTGCGGCAGGCCAAGCCCTGCGCGTTCCCGACCGACACGGTCTACGGGATCGGAACGAACGGCCAGATCAAGGCGGGGCTAAGGAAGATCTACGAGATCAAGGCGCGAGAAGCTTTGAAGGCATTACCGATTTTGATAGACTCCGTCGAAGCGGCACGCCGCTGGGTGGAGTGGACGCCCGCGGCGGAAGCCCTCGCCTCCCGCTTCTGGCCCGGGGCGCTGACGCTGGTCCTCAAGCCTACGAAAGAGGGACGTCTCTTGACCTTCCAGGAGTTCCCGACGCTCGCCGTCCGCGTGCCGGCCCATCCGGTGGCGCACGCGCTCCTGCGCGCCTCCGGCGTGCCGCTGGCGACCACCAGCGCGAACCGGTCGGGCCTCCCGGCGCTGTCGGACGGGGCCGCCGTCGCGCGCGAGTTCGCCTCGATGTGCGAGTTCGTCATCGACGCGGGCCCCGCCGGCGGCAAGGAGTCGACGCTCGTCGACGCGACGTCGACGCCCGTGCGCGTCCTCAGAGAGGGCGCGCTGACGAGGCAGCAGATCCTGGAGGCCGTCTCCGCATGAAGGCGCTGTTCGTCTGCACCGGGAACACGTGCCGGAGCGTGATGGCCCAGTACCTCTTCGCCGACGAGGCGAAGCGGCGCGGGCTCTCCGATTGGGAGGCCAAGTCCGCCGGTCTCGCCGCCGAGCGCTACTTCGCGGTCCCCTCCGGGGTCGCCAAGGCGCTCGCCCCGCGCGGCCTCTCGCCCGATGGGCACGTCGCCCAGCTCGCCACGCGCGAGCTCCTGCGCTGGGCCGACCTCGTGCTGCCCATGACCCGCGGGCACCGCGACGCCCTGTGGGACGAGTACCCGGAGTTCCGTCACAAGACCACCCTTTTCCTCGAGGCCTGCGGGTTAGGCAGTCAGGACGTCTCAGACCCGATCGGCCAGCCGGACGCGGTGTACCTACGCTGCCGCGATATCATCGAGCAGGGCGTCGTCGCCCTGGTGAACAAACATGCTCCATCGACTGCAGACCCAAGACCCTGAAGTCTTCCGCGCCATCGCCGCCGAGTGCCGCCGGCAGGCCGACAACCTCGAGCTGATCGCCTCCGAGAACTACGTGTCCGAGGCCGTCCTCGAGGCGCAAGGCTCGCTCCTCACGAACAAGTACGCCGAGGGCTACCCCGGCAAGCGCTACTACGGCGGCTGCGAGCACGTCGACGTGGCCGAGACCTTGGCCATCGAGCGCGCGAAGAAGCTCTTCGGCGCCGAGCACGCCAACGTCCAGCCGCACTCCGGCACGCAGGCCAACATCACGATGTATTTGTCCGTGCTCAAGCCCGGCGACACCGTGCTCGGGCTCGACCTGGCCCACGGAGGCCACCTGTCGCACGGGCACCCCCTGAACTTCTCCGGGAAGTTCTTCAAGATCGTCGGGATCCACGTGCGCCGCGACGACGAACGCATCGACTACGAAGAGGCCGAGAAGCTGGTCGCCGAACACAAGCCCAAGATGCTCTTCATCGGAGCCTCCAACTACTCCCGCGTCTTCGACTGGGCGCGGTTCAAGAAGCTGGCCGATTCCGCCGGCGCGTTCTTCGCGGCCGACATCGCCCACTACGCGGGCATGGTCGCCGCGGGCGTGTATCCCTCGCCCGTCGGGCTGACGGACTTCACGACCACGACCACGCACAAGACGTTGAGAGGACCGAGGGGCGGCATGGTCTTGTCCAAGGCCGCGCACGCCGCGGCCTTAGACAAGATGAATTTCCCGGGCAACCAAGGCGGGCCGCTGATGCACGTCATCGCGGCGAAGGCGGTCTGCTTCGGCGAGGCGCTCAAGCCGGAGTTCAAGCGCTACCAGGAGCGGGTCCTCGCCAACGCCCGGCGGCTGGCCAAGGGCCTCCAGGACCGCGGATTTCGGATCGTCGCGGGCGGAACGGACTGCCACCTCTTCTCCGTCGACCTGCGGCCGAAGAAGGTCACCGGCAAGGACGCGGAGAAGGCGCTCGACGCGGCGGGCATCACCGTCAACAAGAACGCGATCCCCTACGACCCGGAGAAGCCGATGATCGCCTCCGGCGTGCGGATCGGGACCCCCGCGGTCACGACGCGCGGCATGGGCGAGGCCGAGATGGATCAGATCGCCGAGCTCATCGACGACGCGCTCGCGCGCCGCGACGACCCGGCGGGGCTCAACGCCGTCAAGGCCAAGGTGCGCTCTCTCTGCGGCAAGCACCCGATCTACCCCGAGCTGATGCAGGAGGCCGTGGCATGAGCGACGCCGGAACCGTAGCCAAGATCGGCGTCATCGGCGGCAGCGGCCTCTACGAGATGAAGCACATCTCGGACGTCCGGGAGGAGCGCGTCGCCACGCCCTTCGGCGAGCCCTCGGACGCGATCATCCTCGGCACGATCAAGGGCGTCCGCTGCGCGTTCCTGCCGCGGCACGGCCGCGGGCACTTCATCACCCCGACGGAGATCAACGGCCGGGCGAACATCTGGGCGCTCAAATCCCTGGGCGTCGAGCGCATCATCTCCATC
>JACQPK010000390.1 GCA_016207565.1 Elusimicrobiota bacterium | reverse complement strand
CGGCCCGCACCTGCACTGGGCCGTCCGCGTCAACGGGGCGCGCGTGGATCCGATGTCGGTGATCGCGCTGCCGCTCGGCAAGTGGCTGAGCCCGCGTCAGAAGCGGACGAAGCGGTAGCCGAAGGGCGGCAGCAGCTCGCGCCGGACGGCGCCGAAGGCGTGAAACTCGGCCGGCACCGGGCGGTCCGTCGGGTTGGCCAGCACGGCGGCGCCTTGGAGCCGGCCGGCGCGCTCGGGCACCAGCAGATAGCCCACCCACGCCGCTTCGCCTTCCTTGGGCAAGGCCTCGATGCGCGCGGGCCCGAGCGCGGCGTGGACCTCGCGGCTCAGCCGGAAGGTCTCTTGGTGGAACCGCTTGAGCTCGGCGTCGGGGCGCGACCAGTCGATCGTGACCGGCACGCTGAAGGGGATCGGCTTGTGCTCGTGCGGCTCGGGCCGGTCGAAGCCGATCTCCGCGGAGCCGTAGAAGAGGAGTCCCCCCGGCTTGAGCAGGGTCAAGAACGTCGCGCCTTCGGTCCACGGGCCCAGCGCCCGGCGCGGCGCGGGCTCGTCGTGGTTGCCGACGAACGGCAGCCCGTCGGCGCCAGCCCGCTGCCAGTCGAGGAACGCCTCGCGGCGGATCGCGCGCCGGATCCAGGCGGGGTCGCGGCTGACGAGGGCGTCGTACCAGCCCGCGTGCCCGCCGGCGCGCCCCATGTCGTTCTTGGAGTACGTAAGGTCGAAGCCGGCGCGCGAGAGCTCGTCCCAGCCGTCGTAGCCCTCCGCGATGAAGGCGACGCCCGGGTAGCGCCCTTTGATCTCCGTGATCAGCTCCTCGAGGAACTCGCGCTTCGGCATCGGACGGCGCCAGTTGCGGCTGAAGTAGCCGTTGAGCACCTGGTAGGCCATGTCGACGCGGAAGCCGTCGACGCCGAACTCCCCCGCCCACCGGTCCACGACCTGGATCATCCGCCGCCGGAGCCGCACGTTCGCGTAGTTGAGCTGCGCCGTGTCCTCCCAAAACGACAGCGTCCCGTAGGAATCGTAGCCTCCGTGGCTCACCCAGAGGCGCTGGCCCGTGCCGGGATCGACGTGCTCGAAGGACCCTCGCGGCGGGCCGCCCGCGTCCGCGGGGCGGTGGATGAAGTAGTTCGGGTCCTCGAGCAGGAGCTTGGAGTCGAGCGAGGTGTGGTTGACGACGAAGTCGACGACCACGCGTAGCCCGGCCTTGTGGGCCCGGCGCACGAAGCCCTTGAACTCCGCGGGCGTGCCGAGTTCCGGGTGGATGCTCTCGTAGTCCTGGATCGAGTACGGAGAGCCGCCCGCCGTGCCTCCGGCGCCTCTCTTGCCGATCGGGAAGATGCCCATCACCCAGAGCGTGTCGAAGCCCATGTCCCGGATCGGCGCGAAGTCGCGGTCCTCGAAGTCGGCGAAGAACCTCTTCGCCTCGAGCTTGCGGGCTCCTCCCTCCGCCGCGCGGCGTCCGGCGAGGTTGTAGGCGCGCGGGAAGAGCTCGTAGATGCGGGCGGTGCGCGCCCAGGCCGCGCGGTCGGCGGCGGCGACGGCCGCCCGCAGCTCCTCCGTGTAGGAGGCCACGAAGTCCATGAGACGGCCGTAGCGCTCGAGCGCGCTGCCCGGGCCCGCCTGGAGCTCGCGGAGCCGGCGGCGCCCCTCCTCCGTCCAGGTGACGCCCGCGAGCACGTGGTCGAGGTAGCGGCCGTAGTCGTCGACGTGATGGCTCAGGGCGTCGCGGCCGTAGCGGGAGGCGATCTCCCTTTCCTCATATAGGAAGCCCTCGAGGCCCGAGGCGGGGGCGCTCCACTGGGGCCGTCCTTGGGGGTGGAAGACGAACGGCGTCGAGCGGGTCGAGGCGTCGTCTAAGAGCGCTTTCGCCTCGCGAAGGGCCCGGGCGTCGGAGAGCGGAGGGACCCGCGAGGATGGGGAGCGAAACCGGCCCTCGACGGCGGAGGGGGTCCGGCTCCGGTCGCCGTCGTAGGCCGCCCGAAACTGGAGCCGGGTCGCCAGCGCGCCGAGCTGCTCGCCGGCCGGCTGCGCCGCGGCCCAGAGCAGCGGAAGGAGGTGGAGGATCAGCCGAGGCATGCGCGGGGATTGTAGGTACTCCGGCCCAGGCCCAGACAGGGCCCCGGGGCCTGCGGCAACTGGGTCCAAAGGACCCACATCGTGCGAACGTCACGGCCTTTTAAAGCGGGCTCTATCGGCCCGGCGGCGGGCCCGGACTACAATCGGCCGCATGACCCTTTCCCCCGTCCTCCTCCTGCCGGCCCTGCTCGCCGCCGCCGCCCCCCCGGGCGCGAAGGTCGCCCGCGTGGAGGGCGCCGCCGTCGTGCGGCGCGCGGGCGGCGTGGCGGAGCAGGCCCGGGCCGGTCAGAAGCTCGGCCCCGGCGACCGCCTGTCGACCGCCGCGGGCGGGGCTGCCGCGCTCGAGTTCTCCGACGGCATCGAGATCGCGCTCGGCTCCGACTCGATCCTCGAGCTCGCGGGCCCCGAGCCCGTGCGCGGGCTGAGGCTCGTCTTGCGCGACGGGACCCAGGAGCTCCTGGACCCCGCGACGCGGATCCTGCTCGCCTGGCCCAAAGACGGCGACCCGTCGGCGGCCGACGGCAGGCCCGACTTCCGCGTCTTTCTGCCGGGGGCCGAGACGCCGCCCGCCCAGGTGAGCCTCGAGCGGGCGCGCGACGCCGTGGCCGATAGGCCCGAGAGCGCGGAGCCGCGCTTGCCCGTCGGAGAGAGCCCGCCGGCGCCCCTCGGTCCTCCCGGCCGGTCGGCTGACTCCCTCTGACCCACTGTCCCTCAGGGACAGCGGAGGAACTGCGCGACATCGCGCGCGCGATGCTCATTTCCTCGCCGACGGATTGACCCGGCTTTCCTTAGAAAGCATACTAGCCGCATGACGGCGGTCGCGGCGCTCGCCGCGCTTTTTCTGGCCTGCGCGCCGGCCTTTGCCGCCAAGCGGCCCGCCGCCAAGGCGTCCGGCCTCTGGCTCAACTCGCCCGACCAGGCCCACTCGATCGAGTTCCCCGCGGGCTGGCCGTTTCCCGGAAAGACCCAGTCGGTCTCGCCGCCCGGGATGACGCATCTCTTCTTCCTGGCGACCCCGGACGACGGGCTGGCCGTCGACGTGGCCGCGGGCACCGAGAAGATGGGCGCCGACCAGTACTTCGAATTCATCTCGGGCATCCGGACGCAGAGCGAAAAACGCGAGCCCGTGAAGACCGCGACGCTGCGCGACAAGTCCGCCTTCAAGTACTACCGGTCCGTCGAGAAGCAGGGGCCGAAGACCCAGTACTTCACGCAAGGCGTCCTGGCGAAGAAGGCTCGGCGCTACTACGTCACGATCACCTCCCCCCGGCGGCACCCCGACCGTAAGGAGTGGGCCGCGATCACGCGGGCCTTGGGAAGCCTCCGGGACTCCGCGAGCACCGTCGGCGGGCGCGCGGTGCCGCCGGTCTCGAAGTCCGGGGCCGCGGTGGTCAACATCGGCCCCGACGGCTCGAGCCTGCGGCTCGAGAAGCCCTGGGAGGTGCACCCCTGGGGCTACACGCGCCGCTTCTCTTTACCGCTGCACTCGTTTCGGCGAGGGCCGCTCCGCTGCGAGGTGGGGCTCCTCGGCCAGGCGAAGGCCGGTCCGCGGGAGCTTGCGACCGGGCTGCGCGCCGAGTACTACAAGAGCGCGGGCCGCTCACCCCCCTCCGGCGAGAGCCCGGTGCTCCACAAGAAGCTCGACAACGGAGGGGAGGCGTACTACTACCGCGTCGGCCTGCCGGCGCGCGACGACGATCCGCGCAAGCAGTGGATGCTCGAGTCCTTCCTCTCGCGCGGCGGCCAGACGTACTATTTCCTCGCCGCCGCCGCGCGCGACGACCTGCCCGAGAAGGAATTCGAGCGGCAGTCCGACGAGGCGCTCGAGCTCGTCGGGAGGATGCAGTTCCCCAAGTGACGGCCGCGGGCCCGTGGCGCCGGCTCTTGGCGGTCGGCCTGCTCGCGCTCGCGGTTCGCGTCGCCTTCGCGCTGGCGACCTCGCAGGGAGCGGTCGAGCTCCAAGGCGACGCGGGCGACTACCACCACTACGCGCTGAACCTGCTCGAGAAGGGCTCTTACGAGGACGCCACGGGCGACCGGCTCTTCCGGATGCCCGGCTACGCGCTGTTCGTGGCCTTGGTCTACGCCGTCAGCGGGCCCTCCGTGCTCGCGGTCCAGCTCGCCCAGTGCGTGCTCGGGGCCCTCGCCTGCGTGATGATCGGCCTCGCGGCGACGCGCATCTCAGGCGAGCGCTGGGGCCTCGCCTGCGCGCTCGCCGCCGCCGCCTACTTGGGCTTAGTCGAGCCCTGCGCGCGGATCTTGAGCGAGTCCTTCGACAGCGACCTCATCGCCTACGCCCTCGCCGCGTGGTACGCGTTCGACGCCGGTCCCGGCGCGAAGGCGGCGTTGGTCGGGGCGCTGCTCGGCGCCGCGTGCCTCGTCCGCCCGGACCTCGGCTTGTTCGCCGGCGCGTTCGGCGTGCTCCTGCCGAGGCTCGCGCCGGGATATCGGCTCCGCCACGGCGCCGTGCTGCTCGCGGCCTTCGGCGCCGTCCTCGCGCCGTGGGTGATCCGCAACACGCTCGTGTTCGGACGACCCATCCTCGGCTCCTCCCAAAGCGAGACCGGACTCTACATGGGGCTGGCGCTGCCGCTCGAGCACTTCAAGGACATCCCGGCCTCCAAGCGCGCCGGCGACATTCCCGAGCTCGAGGAAAAGGAGTTCTACGCGCGCGAGCTCGGCTCGCTGCTGCGCGAGACGCCTCCGGCCAAGATCGTCCGCGCGTACGCGTTCAACGTCGCGTCGATGTTCTATCCGTTCTTGCCGCAGTACGACTGGACGTACGTGCTCTTGGTGCCGTTTTGGCTGTGGGCCGTCGCCGCGCTGTGGCGCGACGAGCGCCTGCGGGTCCTCCACCTCCTCCTCGGGCTCTACGTCTTCGTGCACGTGTTCGCGGGAGGCCCCGTGTCGCGCTACCGGCAGCCGATCTCGGCGCCCTTGATCCTCTTGGCCGGGGCCGGCGCCGTCGACCTGAGCCGCCGCCTCGGGCCGGCGTTTCCTCGTTGGGCGGGCGGCTGGGCCGCGTTCAACGCGTTCGTCTGGCTCGCCGCGCCGCAGGTGCGGCAGATCGTCCTGCGCCTCAAGCAGCTCGTTTGGTAGCATGGCGGTCATGGAGCCGCAGCTCGAGGAAGTCCCCTGCAACCTGTGCGGCAGCACGCGCTCGCGCGTGGTGCACAACCGCCCGTACGCGCTGGGCTCCATGTCGGACTGCGCCGCGACGACCGACAGCTTCGCCCAGTACGGCCGCGTCGTGCGCTGCCGCGACTGCGGCCTGGTCTTCACGAACCCGCGCCCCACGCTCAAGACGCTGCTCGCGGGCTACGGCGCCTGCGTGGACGAGACGTACCTCGACGAGAGCTCGAGCCGCTCGATCAACGGGCACCTGAGCCTCAACGTCATCAAGCGCTTCGCCAAGTCCGGGCGCCTCCTCGAGGTCGGCGCGGCGACCGGCTACTTCCTCAACGCCGCGCGGGCCGACTTCGAGGCCTACGGGCTCGAGCCGTCGGAGTGGGCGTCGAAGATCGCGCGCGAGCGCTTCCGCCTCGAGGTCTACTGCGAGTCCATGGACACCGACCGCTTCCCCGACGGGCACTTCGACGTCGTCGCGATGATCGACGTCATCGAGCACCTGACGGACCCGAAGGCCGCGCTCAAGCGGGCGGCGCGCTGGCTGAAGCCCGGCGGGATCCTCTACCTCGTCACGCCGGACGTCGGCAGCCTCTCGGCGAAGGTGCTCCGCGCGAACTGGTGGGGGCTGCGCCCCGCGCACATCTACTACTTCGATCGCGGCACCATGCGCCGCATGCTCCGTGACGCGGGCCTCGAGGTCGTGCTCGAGAAGTCGTTCGGGCGGATCTTCTCGTGGGGCTACTGGGCGACGCGCCTCAAGAACTACCCCGCTCCGGTCTACAAGCTCGTCTTGTGGCTCATCCGCGCCCTCGACATCGGCGACAAGCTCCTCTACATCGACACGCGCGACTCGATGGAGCTCTGCGCGCGCAAGAAGTAGCCCTCGCTTCCCGTCGCAGTTGCTATAATTCCGCGTCGCCGTACGGACACGGCAACGTCACGTCGTCGTCGACGCTGCTAACTGGGAGGCTGTCCATGGGAAAGAGATTGCTGCTCGTCGGTGCAGGTGGTGTCGGATCCGTCATCGCTCAGAAGTGCGCCCAGGTTCCGGAAGTGTTCTCCGAAATCCTCGTGGCCAGCCGTACCCTCAAGCGCTGCGAGGAGATCCGCAAGCGGACGAAGGGCAAGGTGCAGATCGCCGAGATCGACGCGGACAACGTCTCGGCGCTTACGAAGCTGATCAAGAAGTTCAAGCCGGACCTCGTGCTCAACGCGGCCCTGCCGTACCAGGACCTCCACATCATGGACGCGTGCCTGGCGGCCGGCGTCAACTACCTGGACACGGCGAACTACGAGCCGCTCGACGAGGCCAGGTTCAGCTACAGGTGGCAGTGGGCCTACCAGTCGAAGTTCAAGAAAGCGGGGCTCATGGCGCTGCTCGGCTGCGGCTTCGACCCGGGCGTCAGCGGCGTCTTCACCGCCTGGCTCGCGAAGCACAAGTTCGACACGGTCCGCGAGCTCGACATCTTCGACTGCAACGCGGGCGACCACGGCAAGGCGTTCGCCACGAACTTCAACCCCGAGATCAACATCCGCGAGGTGACGCAGCGAGGCAAGTACTGGGCGGACGGCCGCTGGGTGGAGATCGCGCCGATGTCGATCTCGCGCATGATCGACTATCCCGGCGTCGGGCCGAAGAGGTCGTATTTGATCTTCCACGAAGAGCTCGAGTCGCTGGCCAAGCATTTTCCGACCCTCAAGCGGGCGCGCTTCTGGATGACCTTCGGCGACGAGTACCTCACGCACCTGCGCGTGCTGCAGAACGTCGGCATGACCCGCATCGACCCGGTCCGCTTCAACGGCGTCGACATCGTGCCGCTGCAGTTCTTGAAGGCGCTCCTGCCGGACCCGGCCTCCTTGGCGAAGGGCTACTCGGGCAAGACGTCGATCGGCTGCGACGTGCTCGGCGAGAAGGCGGGCCGCGAGCGGCGCTGGCGCATCTACAACATCTGCGACCACTCGGCCTGCTTCCGGGAGGTCGGCGCGCAGGCGGTGTCTTACACCACCGGCGTCCCGGCGATGGTGGGCGCGCTCATGATGCTGACGGGCCAATGGACCGGCAAGGGCGTCTTCAACGTCGAGCAGATGGACCCCGATCCGTTCCTCGACGTCCTCGGGCGCTACGGCCTGCCGTGGGAGGCCGAGGAGTCCCCCGTCGAGACCGCGGAGCCTTTCCGCATCCCGGCGCTCATCGCGGCGTGAAACGCTCGAAGCCCCAGCCCCTCGCCCGCCCCGCGGGCGAGGGCTGGGGCGAGATCGCCCGATCCGTCAAACCCCCGTGCTTCGTCGTCCACGAGGGGCTCCTCGACCGGAACCTAGCCGTCCTGGGCCGCGTGCAGGCGGAGTCCGGGGCGAAGATCCTCCTGGCGCTCAAGGGCTTCGCGCTTCCGGCGGTATTCCCCCGCCTCCGCCGCACGCTGCCCGGGACCACCGCGAGCTCGCTGCACGAGGCGCGCCTGGCCGTCGAGACCTTCGGCGGCGAGGTGCACCTGTGCGCGCCCGCGTACCGGCCGGACGAGTTCCCGGAGCTCCTCCGCTACGCCGACCACGTGACCTTCAACTCGCTGTCTCAGTGGGAGCGCTGGCGGGGCGCCGTCGCGTCCTCGGGGCGGAAGGTGTCGTGCGGCCTGCGGGTGAACCCCGAGCACCGCGAGGTGGAAGTCGCGCTCTACGATCCCTGCGCGCCGCGCTCTAGGCTCGGGATCACGGCCTCAAACCTCAAGGGCGCCTCGCTCGACGGGATCGAGGGCCTGCATTTTCACAGCCTCTGCGAGCTGGGCTCGGACGCGCTCGAGCGCACGCTCAGGGCGGTCGAGGCGAAGTTCGCCTGGGCGCTCGAAGCCGTCAAATGGGTCAACTTCGGCGGCGGCCATCACATCACCCGGCCTGGCTACGACGTGTCGCGGCTCATCCGCCTGGTCTCGGCCTTCCAGAGGCACTGGGGCGTGTCGGTCTACCTCGAGCCGGGCGAGGCGGTGGCGCTCCACACCGGCGCGCTCGTCGCGAGCGTCCTCGACATCGTCCATAACGGCATAGACATCGCGATCCTCGACACCAGCGCGACGAACCACATGCCCGACGTGCTCGAGATGCCGTATCGGCCGCAGATCGTCGGGGCGGGCAAGAAAGGCGAGTTCCCCCACCTCTACCGGCTCGGTGGGATGACGTGCCTCGCCGGCGACGTGATCGGCGACTACTCGTTTCCGAAGAGGCTTTCGGTGGGCGACCGCCTCGTCTTTCTCGACATGGCGCACTACAGCATCGTGAAGACGACGACGTTCAACGGCGTCACCCTCCCCGACATCGCCGTCTACGATCCCGCCAAGGGCGTGACGGTGGTCCGCCACGCGAGGTACGACGACTACAAGTCCCGCTTGACCGATTGACCGCGGCCGCCTTCCTCCTCCTCGATGAGGACTCGCGCGCGCGATTTCGTGGGAGGCGCGCCCCCCTTCGGCCGCCAAGGGCGGGAGGGTCGCCGAGCGAGCGCTCGAGGTCAGCGCTGCGGCGGCTGAGCCCACGGGTAGGGCGACGGCGGGCAGGGCGGGCAGCCGTAGGCGGTGCACTTCCCGCAGTTGGAGCAGCCATACGGGGTGCACTCCCCGCCGTCCGAGCAGCCGTACGCGTTGCAGCTTCCGCCGTAGTAGTCCGACTCGCATTTCGGGCAACCGTACGCCGTGCAGGTCCCGCACGAGGCGCAGCCGTAGGCGGTGCAGCTCCCCCGAGGCTGGTGCCACGGCCCGAGCGGGCGCTTGCACGGAGGACAGCCGTACGCGTTGCACTCGCCGCAGGGGGCGCAGCCGTAGGCGGTGCAGCGAGCTCCATCGGAGCACCCGTAGGCGTTGCACGTCCCGCCGAAGTAGCCCGAGTCGCACTTGGGGCAGCCGTAGGCGCTGCACGTCCCGCACGCGGCGCAGCCGTAGGCGTTGCACCCCCCCGGCGACCTCCACCCCGGCTGCGCGAAGGCGAGCCGGGCGTGCGTCTCGCGCGATAGCCGCAGGTCGAGAGAGAAGCTGCCGTCTTTGCCCTGCCGGGCTTGGCCGTCGAAATCGACGTCGGCGTAGGAGGCTGCGGAGAACGCGAGGCAGGCGAGGAAGAGAGCGACCGACCGGCGAAAGAACATGAGATCTCCTTCCGCCGCCGGGCCGCGGTGAGTCGAGTATAGCACCGGGCTCCGAGAGTCATCGTGGGCCGGGTGGTCCTAAGGGCCCGGTCTTTCGGCCCCGCGGCTCGATAGAGGGAATGCCCCCACGAGGAATCGAACCTCGATCGCCCGCTTAGAAGGCGGGTGCTCTAGCGCCTGCAACCTGGCTACGAGCGGGGGCTATTAGTTCAGTAGGAACGTGCCCCCACCAGGAATCGAACCTGGATCCCAAGCTTAGAAGGCTCGTGCTCTGATCCATTGAGCTATGGGGGCGCAAATCCGTTTGCTCCTTTCCGGGAAGCGCGTACACATGCGTGTGCTCGCCGTCGACCGGGAACGAGAACGTCAGCTCGACCTTTTCGTTGAACAGCCGCGCCCTGGAGATCAGAGGGTCCACGAGCGCCCGGAGCCCCTGCGTGTCCATCTTTGACAAATCTGCCTGGAAGCGGCTGAGACGCTTCTCCAGCGTCGCCAGGTCCATGTCGAGCCCCTGGCGGGCCAGTTCCACGTCGACCTCGATTATACCCTTTCGCAACTCGTCGATGCGGTTCTTGTGCTCTTCGTTCCTGGCCTTGAGCTGGTCCATCGAGATGATCCCCTCTTCGTAGGCACTGAGGATCTTCTGGCTGGCGGACATGGCCTGCTGGAGCTGCTTCTCCAGGCGCTGCTTGCGCGCCGGGATATCGGCATGCCGCTTGGCCAGGAAGTCTCGGATGCCGTCTACGATCTCCTTGCAGTTGCGGCCGATCCTCCCGAGAAGCGTCATGACGAGGCCGTCGAGTTCAACCGCCGGAACGTTCCGCAGGTCCCGGCAGTTCACTCCTTGGTTGCGCCCGTAGCAGTGGTAGTAGCGAATCGTCCGGCTGCATCCCCCGTCAACGCGCTTCTTGCCGATGGCGGTGACGCAGTTGACCGTGCTGCCGCAATAGCCGCAACGGACCCGGCCCCGGCCGGTCAGGAGCAAAGAGGATTGCCGGTTGCCGGCCGCGCGCAGGCGGACCGGTTGGGCGGCCTCCCAGGTGGCCTTGTCCACCAGCGGCTCCCATACCGCCTTGATGAGTTCCCCGTTGTGCCGGAGCAGCCCCGCGTACACGGGCTTCTTCAAGAGGCGGAAAACCGTGACATTCCACCAGTTGCAGCCGCCGCCGGTCGACGGCCAGCGGCGGTCGCGCGCCATGCGGACGATCTCGTCGATGGTCTTGCCGCGCACCCGCTCGCGGAAAATCGTCCGGACCACCTCCGCCGTCTCCGGGCTCGGAATCAAGAGCTTCGTGTTCTTGTCGTAGTTGTAGCCGAAGGGCGGCGGGCCGCCGAGCCAGCGGCCCTTGCTGCGCGCGACCTCCCGGCCTTCCATGATGCGCTTCTTGAGCATCCGGATCTCGACCGCGGAGAACCCGCCTTCCATCATGCTCATGAACCATGACGCGGTATCGGTCGGATCGAGCAGGCGCTCCGGCGTCGCGATTTTGACCTTCTTGGCGGCGCACAGGTTGATGAAGCTGAGGTGGTCCGTCATATTGTCATCGCGGGAGAGCCGCGAGACCTCGATGACCAGCACCACGTTGATGAGACCATGCTCTATGTCCCGGAGCAGGCGCACCATCTGGGGCCGGTTATCCACTTCCGCGCCCGATATGATGCCGTCGTCGTAGACCTCATAGGACCAGTTTTGGGAAGCGGCGTAGGCCGGGAGCTTTTTGCGCTGAAGCTCCAGCCTGTGGGCTTCCTGCCCTTTGTCCAGTTTGGACTTTCGGATGTAGATTCCAGCTCGAATCATATTCTTATGCTAGGAGCGCGTTTGCTTGCTGGAGATAGCGAACCCAAGGCGACTGGCAAGGCTCTCCTTCTAGATCTTGTAAAGGGCCGTCCGAACATTGAATCTCCGGACACCGGAACGTCCTTACCCATCGCATGAAAACATCCCAGGTCACAACCGATGACGCGAACAACCAGGGAACCTCATTGAGTTCGTTGTATGCGTTGACGATCAACTCTCGGAACCTGTAAAGCTCAAGGGATGCGGGGTGAGATATGGAGGTTTGAAGCCGGCCCAACTCCTTGATTACCCCGCCCATATCCGGCTTGTTCATCAACGCTGCAATCGTCGGGTTGCGACGGAATTCACGGAACTGCTCTTCCTTCGTCCGCGCAGAACTGGTTCCAAGCAAAGCAAGAGCAGCCTCAAAGACCTTGCCGGGCTCCGCCGAGAGGAGACAAAACTGGCTCAGCGCGATGGTCATTTCACGGGGATCGAACCTTTTGTCGACGGCGGGCTCAACACAACAATACAGGCAGCGATACTGGGATTCCCCCGCTTGACCTTCAAGCTTGTCGACATGATCGGTCTTCTGGATGGCCATGAAGAGGTAGTGGCGTTGGACATAGCGGGCTGCGTTCTCAAAGAAAATTCGATCCGCCAAGGGAATTGAGAGAGCAGCCCCACCATAGACGGTTTCGAGGTGCAGCAACTGTTTTGACCGAAAACCAGCTAGCGGCTGCTCGACAAACCGTGAGCCAGAACCATTCGCATGCGTTCCGATCTGAGGGGTCAGGAGCGCATCAACTTCGCTCTTAATCTCCGAATACTGCGGACGGCCGTCAAAGCTGGCGAAGTCAGAGCGCTGGCTTGCGGAAAGAACCCCTTCAAGATCGATCATCGTGAGATCGTTCGGCGGATTACCTCCATGGAACTTCCAATGGCCGCTGAGAATTGCCAGACGAGAAAGCTCGAACAAGAAACAGCGTCCGACCGTGCTGCTTAGACACTGGAGATAATGAACGTACTCATGAATGAGGATCGACCGATGAACCCCCTCAACCTCGAGCTTCTCCTTGGGGAAGTCGAGGTGGAGTGTAAAGTCAAAAGGATTGAAATGGCCGCTCATGCTATAGGGTTCCGTGCTTCACTATCCACTTACGTTCGAGGGTGTCCGGAAGTTCCACTTTTCCGTCGTCCCACTCGATCTTGCGGAACACGATCCAGGGACCATGCGTGCCGTAGGCGATGGCCCCCAGCAGCCAGAGCGGATCGCCTTGCGGGACCTTGCGCTTCTTGAGCAGCGCCCGGTAGGGATGTTCGGGCGGAACCACGCAATGGCGGATGATCCCGTCGCTCCACTCCCTGAAGCTCTTCCCCTGGTTCTCGCAAGACAGGCGAACGCGCTCGGCGGCATGCGCCGGGCTGACTCCGTTGAGCGTCTCGGGGGCGTCCGCCTTGCCTGTGTGGTACAGGATGAGGTTGAGAATATCGACTTTCGGCATCAGCGCGCGCGGACCGTGACGTGGTCGAAGTAATCCTCTCCTTGGGCCCTGACCTGCTGCGCGGCCACGAGCGGGACGACGTTCTCCGGCACGATCTCCACCCGCGCCCCAAGCCCTTTGGCCATCCGCTCCAAGGTCCGCGCCTTGGGATTGGCATCGGCGCGTTCGATGCGCGCGACCTCGGGCTGCACGATCCGGGTCTTCTTGGAAAGCGCCGCCTGGGACAGGCCGCGAAAGTTTCGAAGCACCCGGAGCTGCGTCGAAATGGGAAGCCGTTTGACCTGAGCCAGGAACAGGGACTTGAACTCCTCGTCCCCCTCAATGCTCGCACGCAGGAACTTGTCCAGACCGCTCTCCTTGCGCTTGCCCGCTCTCATGACAACACCTCCCTCGCCCGCTTCCGAATGATCTCCAAGTCGCCGCGCGGAATCTTCCGCGTCTTCTTCTCAAGATGGTGCAGCAACCACAGCTCCCCGCGCTTCACGCAAAAGTACAGCCGATACTGAATCCCTTCGATCAGCCGCCGCAACTCCCACACCGAGCCCGGGACATCGGTGACCCGCTTGACGTCGACTTTGCGCGAGGACAAGCCCTCAAGCTGGAGCAGGTGCAGGTCGAGGCCGAGCTGCGTCGCCACCGCTTTTCGGTAAGGGTCATGCTTCAGCTCCCGCAGATACTCCAGAACCGGACCGTCATCGCCGTCGGGATAGAATTCGACGCGCAGCATCTCGGTGTCCCCCATATTATAGCTCCCAGCCTATATAAGTCAAGGCCTATCAAGACCGGGCTGCTTGCGCCCCACGGCGGACGGCGCGCTGAGGCCCCTGTCCCCATGCTCAAGCAGCACGCCCAGGAACGCCCCGCAGAAGCGCCGGAAGTTGCGCAGGTCGTCGTCCGTGAAGCGCTCGACGCTCGGCCGGGCGCAGCGCTTCCCATGGGCGAGGCAGGCGTCGGACGCGACCGAGATCGATGCGAGGACAGCGTTAGTGTCCATTAGAATGCCTCCGTCCATTGGCGCCAACGGGACAGGACGTCCCGGTAGGTCTGCTCGGCGATGAACTTGGGCAGGTCATGGGCGCTCTTGAGAGCGGCGAACGCGATGCGATGCTGGAAGACGAAGTCCAGGCAGGCGTTCACGATGTCGCTCGTAGTG
>JACQPK010000389.1 GCA_016207565.1 Elusimicrobiota bacterium | reverse complement strand
GGGCAGCGTGTTAGGCCAGGCTACACCACGACCCCAACTGAGGGGTCATTATAGCAAAACCGCCGCGGTTAACGCTCGTCGGGACCCGACCCGCCGCCGTCGCCGCTGACCCCCAGCATCTTGGCGAGGCTGCGCATCTCGCTGCCGATCTGGCTGTAGCGCTCTTCGAGATGCTCCCACTCGGGGTCGGCGTCGGGGAAATTCTTCGGCTCGGCGTCGGAAGGCGGCGTCTTTGACGCTGGGGTCTTCGCTCGCTTGGCGGTCGGCGTTTTCTTTTTCTTCTCCATCCCGCCTGTTATACCCCGGCTCCGATTCCCGCGCAAGACCCAATTTTTCGAAAACGCGGTGTCGAATTCTCGACGGGGCGCGGGCCTCACCGCGCGGGCGTCAACGTGTGGGCGAGCTCTCCGGGGCCGTCGTCGTCCGCCTCATGGAGCAGCAGCCGCGACTCCTTCCAGACGAAATTCCACTCGAGGACGTCCCCGCCCTCCGCGGGCGTGAGCGACAGCGTGTCGCAGCCGCCGTCCCAGCAGTCGAGCTCGACCTCGAAGGCGTACTCCTTGCCG
Source organism: Elusimicrobiota bacterium (assembly GCA_016207565.1). Classification (GTDB taxonomy): domain Bacteria; phylum Elusimicrobiota; class Elusimicrobia; order UBA1565; family JACRDR01; genus JACRDR01. The sequence continues at coordinate 5,371 of JACQPK010000389.1, read as the reverse complement.
TTCCAGGTCGCGCGGCCGTCGCGCCCGAACTCCACGCGGCGTCCCTTCTCGTCGGTGTAGCGGCCGCCGACGGTCGCCGTGGCGACGTAGCGGTCGAGCGTGGTCCACGCCGGCAGGTACGTCCCGTCGACTTTGTAGGAGCGCGTCCCCGAGAGCGTGACCTGCGGCGCGGACCACTCCAGCGCCTTCACGGTGGCGGAGCTGCGCACGAGCGTGAGCACGCCGCGGCCCGAGCCGTCGGTGCAGAACGGCAGCAGCGTGCCGTCCGGCCGCCGCTTGACCTCGGCGAGCGCGCAGTCCGTGCCGGAGGAGTCGTGGAAGTTGTACCAGACGCGGAGCCAGTCCGCCCCGTCGCGCCGGAGGAAGCCGACGGCGTAGGGCTGGCCCGGCGTGTAGCCGCTTCGGTCGGCCTCCTGCTGGCTGCGCGTCGCGCGCAGCTTCTTCGCGTAGGCGGGGCTGACCCAAGCGCCGGCCAGCTCGTCCGGGATGGCCGACGGGGCATCCGCGGCGCCCGCGAACCAGGCGAAGGGAAAGAGCATCGCGGCGAGGGTCACAAGTATGGGCCGTGAGGGATTCGAACCCCCGACCTACCGCGTGTAAGGCGGACGCTCTACCGCTGAGCTAACGGCCCGTGAGGTGAGTTTAGCAGAGCGGGTCGTATATAGGAAGACGTCAGCCCGGCCCCGGTGGGGACCTTTGGCGGATGACCTTCCAGCTCCGGAGGGCCTCGCTGCCGGCGTACGCCTCGATGAATTCCGAGACGTCGTGCACGGCCACGGAGTACTCGACGCAGCGGACGGTGATCTTGTGGGCGGTGCTCCAGTGCCGGACTCCTCCCGGCGGCCGCTCCAAAAACAGCCGGGTCAGCACCTCGACGAGGTGCGTCGTCGTGCCGACGTAGACCTCCCGCAGCGTCTCGTTGACCGCCTCGAATACCGTCACGAGGTGCTGCTCGGGAAGCGGGCCGGCCGCCTTGCGGGCCGGGCTTTTTCTCATGATCGCCTGGTCCATCCCTTCGCAAAATTATAGGCACGTCGTGAATTTAGCGCCCGCAACGATCTTGTCACCGATGCATGACGGAAAATCCTTGAGCGGGATTTGAGGGCTCTCGGAGCGGCGGGGTGTAGGATAACGCCTCGTTAACGGCGGTCCGGACGGCGGGCCGGGGAGGACGGATGGCACGGAAGGCATGGATCGGGGCGGCGGTGCTGGCGCTGCTCACCGCGGCGTGCGGCGGGCCCCAAAGCCGGGTGAAGCAGGGGCGGGTGGCGGAGACGATCAACCAGGCCCCGGACCGGCGGAGCTTCGTCGAGGCGATCGGGATCGGCGCGTCGGACCCCGCGCTGCCCACCGAGACGCAGCGGAAGTCGCTGGCGCGGGACGCGGCGATCGTGAAGGCTCAGTTCGAGCTGCTGTCGATGCTCAAGGGCGTGAGCCTCGAGGGCGGGATCTCGATCCAGCGGGCGCTCGAGGTGGACTCCACGCTCGAGGCGAAGCTGAAGGAGACGATCAAGGGCGCGGAGATCGTCAATAGCGAGTTCACGTCGGACAACGGGTGCGTGGTGACGATCCGGCTGCCGAAGCACCGCATCGAGGACCTGATGGCGGTGCGCTGGAAGTAGGCTTCAGCCCGACTTCTCTTTCTGCGACCAGAGGATCGCATGGCGCACGAGCTCGGAGCCGCTCTGGAGATCGAGCTTCCGCTTGATGTTCTCGCGGTAGGTCTCGACCGTCTTGATGCTCAGCCCGAGCTTCTCGGCGATCTGCCGCGTGCCGAAGCCGCGCGCGATCCACCGGAAGACTTGGAGCTCCCGGTCGCTCAAGAGTTCCACCGGGTGGCTCGAGACGATCTTCTGCTGGCCGGCCATCTTCTGCAGGAGGCGGCCCGCGATCCGGTCGCTCACCGAGACCTCGCCGCGGATGATCTGGCGCAGCGCGGCGAGCACCTTTTCGGTGGGCTCGTCTTTCATCAGGTAGCCGTTGGCGCCCGCGCGCAGGACGCGCTCGGCGTAGATCGCCTCGTCGTGGATCGATAGGACCAGCACGGGGAGGCTCAGGCCCTTCGCGCGGATGTTGCGGATGACGCTGATCCCGTCCTCGTCCTTGAGGGAGAAATCGACGATGGCCACGTCCGGCTTGGACGACTCGATCTGCTCGAGGGTTTCCTTGGAGTCGGAGGCGATCGCGCAGACCTGGAGGTCTTCCTCCTGGTCGATGAGGGTCTGCAGGCCCTCGCGCACGATCGGGTGATCGTCGACGATGAGAATCCGGGCCTTCTTCTTGCGCATGGGCTTCACGGGTGGTTTCACAAGGTTCATGGTCGTGTCCATGCGATCCACTGTCGTGCGATGCGCACTATAGGAATCTCCTCCAGGGTACACAATCGGGGACTCCCTTAGCTCTTTGCAACGTTCCAGCCTAGTCATTATAGCAGGCTTTGGGGGGCCCATATTGTGCGTTGACTTCAATCAATACCCGAAATCAATGTCCGGAATTGTGCCCGGTCAGTGCGGGGAAAAGGGCTTTACGGTATCGTAGGCTCATGAAACGCTTTACGCTGGCTCTCCTGACCGCGGCTCTGCCGCTGGCTCCCCGCCTCGCCTTCGCCCAGGTCGTTCGCATCGAGGTCCCCTCTCCGGTGATCCAGATGCCGGGCCACTTCCCCAGGCTGCCGATCCCGGCCCCGCTGCCCATCCCCCAGATGCCGACGCGGCCGTTTCCGATTCCGACGCTTCCCGGACCGGCGCCGCTCCGCTACGAGTACCTCCCGAACTATCAGACCCACGTCCCGGGCGTGATCATCCCGCATGCCGGGGTCCCGTCCCAGATGCAGCTGGCGAAGCCGGGCAGCCGGGCGACCCCGATCGCGGCCGCCGCGGAGCTGAAGGGCTCCCGGGCCTCCGACTTCGAGAAGACGCTGGCCGTGCTCCGCGAGACCTTCGGCCTGGACGACGAGGGCGGGCTCAAGGCGGGCGGCAGGCTCGAGTCGACCGGCGACTCCTTCGACGGCCGCCGCGGCCGCAACGAGCTCCCCGAGCAGGGCCTCGAGCGCGATCTGGGCGTGAAGTAAGCGTCCCGGCCTACGGGACGTAGCGGATCGACACCAGCCCGAAGTTCGTTCCCAGGTCGATCCTCCGCGCGGCGTGCGCCAAGGCGCGCTTGACGTTGTCGACCCGCACCGAGCGTTTTGGCAGGATCACGAGCCGCAGGAGCCGCTCGTCGAAATCCACCGAGGCGGCCTCGACGCCCGAGACCTTCTTCAGCTCGGCGACGATCATCCCCGCGCAGGCGGTGCAGAGCATCCCGGACAGTTCGCAGACGTACTTTCCGGACTTGAGGTCCACGAACTTCCGCGGGGCCGGCGGCTTGGCGCTCTTGGGGGCCGGGGTCCGCGCTCGTGCGGCCGGTTCGGAGGCGGCATGGGCCGGCAAGGCGAGGGCGAACGCGACCAGGAGGGCGGCTCCTCGGCGAGTCATCCTCTCAAGTATGGGGCGGGCCGCCCTGGTTGTCAATATTTTGTAGGATTCGGCCCCGACGGCCCGATGCGTAACGCCTTCGTCGTCCTCTTCGTCACGGCGGCCGTGCCTCTCGCCGCCGCCCTCGGCTGGTTCGCGTCGCAGACCGCCGGGTTCCGCCAGGTGTCCTTCCAGCTGCACCGCGAGGTGTCCGGGCTGGCGGCGACGACCGTCGCCCGCCACCTCGACGTCCTCGAAGGCCGGCTGGAGTACCTGCGGCAGTTCTACCCCGCGTTGTCTCAGGGGGCGCCGGCCGCCGCGATCGTCGAGCGCATCCAGCGGGCGCTCCGCCTCAATCCCGACTTCCTCGGCATGACCCTCGTGGAGCGGAACGGGCGGGAGGTCCGCCGGTGGGCGAACTCGCCGCTCATGCGCAACTTCGGCGAGCTGGAGCGGGCCGCCGAGCCCGCGCTGGCGCGGGCCGCGTCGACGGGCCGCCCCGCGTCGGCCCTCGCGGCGCTCGCGCAGGCGCCGGCCGTGGTGGCGGTGCACCCGGTCTCGAAGGAACGGTTCGTCTGCATCGCGGTCAGCCTGGAGGGGCTCTGGAACGAGCTCTCCCGCCACCGCGTGGGCGCCGGCGGGACGACGGTCCTGGCGACCTCCGACGGGAGGCTCCTGCCCGTGCCCGGCATGACGCTGCCGCGCGTGCAGACGCACGCGCTCAAGACGCTCTTTGAATCCGGCGACCGGGGCTGGTCCGACCGGATTCCGGCGCCCGAGGGGGCGTACCTCGGCATGTTCGAGCGCATCGCCGGCTCCGGGCTGAGCGACTGGTACGCGCTGACGCTCGAGCCCGCGGCGGAGATCGCGCCGGGCGGCGGGCGCTGGCTCCTCATCGGGGGGGGCTTCGGCGTCCTCCTGGTGGGGCTCTCCCTGGCCGGCGCGATGCTGCTCGCCGCGCCGATGTCGCAGCTCGAGGCCAAGCTCAAGCGCCAGCTTCCGGACCTCGCGACCGAGCGCGAACTCTCGCTGGCCAAGGAGGAATTCTTCCTCTCGGCCGCCCACGACTTCCGCGCGCCGATCTTCGGCATCCAAGGTTATCTCCGCCTCATCGAAAAGTCGGTCGACCCCGAGCCGCGCGTGAAGGCGTACTTCGAGGCCGTGCACCAGTCCTGCGAGAAGCTGACCTTCTTCGTGCAGGACATCCTCGACTCCGCGCGGCTCGAGACCGGGCAGCTCAAGCTGGGCGTCAGCGCGGTCGCTCCCCGTCCGCTGCTCGAGCGCGTGCAGCGCCTCTTCGGGGCGATGGCCGCGGAGAAGGGCATCGGGCTCGAGGTGAAGGTGGACGCCGCGGTGCCGGATGAGGTCGACGCCGACGAGCGGCTCGTCGAGCGGGTGTTCTCGAACCTCGTGTCCAACGCGCTCACCGTCGTGCCCAAGGGGGGGCGCATCTCCTTGGCCGCGCGGCCCACGGACGGCCAGGTCGAGTTTTGCGTCGCCGACACCGGCCCCGGGATCCCCGAAGGCAAGCAGGCGGTCGTCTTCGAGAAGTACACGCAGCTGGGCGGCGGCCGTCGCGGCGGCGTGGGCCTCGGGCTCCACATCTGCCGGAAGATCGTCGAGCTCCACCGGGGGCGGATGTGGCTCGAGTCGGTGGAGGGCGAAGGGACTAGATTCTTCTTTACGCTGCCGATACGGCAAATAGTATAATCGCGTCCGATGATCACCCGCTCGCTCGAGCTCGCCCCCGTCGCGGAAGACACCCCCGGACTCCGGATCGCCGAGGCGCTGGCGTTCAGCTTCCTGATCGGCCTGGCGGCCCAGGTCCATCTCCGGCTCCCGTTCACGCCCGTCCCGATCACCGGCCAGACGCTCGCGGTCCTCGGCGGCGGCGCGGTACTCGGGCCCGCCTACGG
>JACQPK010000388.1 GCA_016207565.1 Elusimicrobiota bacterium | reverse complement strand
GTCGAGGTCGTTGTCGAGGATCGCCTTGGCCTGCTCCTGGAGCTGCCATTCCTCTTTCGCGACTGGGTCGGAGATCCTCTTGAGCCTGCCCGGCCGGTCGGGGTCCAGGACGTGCTTGCCGACCTTCTCGAAGAGGTTGAGCATGTTGTAGGTCCCGAAGCGCAGGCTCCGGACCGTCGAGAGGTCGCGCGGTTCGGGGGGCGCGGAGGCGAGAGGCTCCGACCCGTCGAAGGTCCGGGCGAGCTCTCCCGCCGTTCCGAGCGTCGCGCCCGCCAGCGGCCGGATCCGCCGAGCGGCGTCGCGGGCCAGGCCCAGCGTCGTGACGACGCTCCGTCCCGCTCCGCCCGGCCGAACGGGCTGGACGGCCGGGACGGCCAACTGGAGCGCGGACGGAGCGTGGACCTTGGCCGCCGCCGCGAGCGGCGCGCCGACGACGCCGAGGGGCGCCACCGGCGCGGCGATCGGACGCACGACCACGACCTCCGCCGAGGCGAGGGCGGCCAGCAGCGCGGCGAGGCCCGGATGCACCCTCCGCTTATAAGAGGAAGCTGAGCCCGCCGCGAGGGCGGAAGGGCCCAGCGGGCCTAGTCCTTTCGGGCGGCGGCGTCGTAGGCCAGCCAGGCGAGCCCGGCGAGGGCTCCGAGCGCGATGACGGTGCTGAAGATCGGCGCCGCGCCGGGGTTCAAGGGCTCGAGGGAGCCGCCGTCCTTGTAGTCAAGCATCCGTTCGCCGAGCGCGATCCAGTCGACGTCCGCGCGCTCGATCATCGGGAAGAGCTGGTTCTCCTCCTCTTCCATGTGCATGCGGATCGCCTCGGCGAGCTTGGCGAACTTGGCGTAGCGGCGCGGCCCGTTCGGCATGAGCCGCAGCTCGAGTTGGACGATGTTGGCGATGTGGTGCGCCTCGCGGCAGCGGAGGAGCAGGTCCAGGCCGTCCTCGCCGACGATCTCCTTGACGGTCGGATACAGGAGCTTCTTCTCGATCCGGTCGTGGGCCGCGATCAGCCTCGTGGCCTCGCGAATGATGCCGGGCCGCGTTTCTTCGTCGCCGGACTCGAACTCGGAGAACAGATCCTTGAGGCGGCGGTGATCCTCGCGGAGTAGGTCGATGAGGGACGTCTGCTGCAGGGTTTCGGTAGTCATGCGCCCATTCTAGAGCTCGGGCGCGCGGGAACCAACGACGGAGCTGCGACGGTCTTACGACCCGCCGGAGAGGCGCCGCGCGACCTCGCCCCAGCCCGTGAGCGCGTTCCACACCAGGGCCACGTAGCGCTTGCCGTGCGTGCGCCAGAGCGAGTCGTACATCGGCAGCCAGACGGAGACGCCGTTGGCGTTCGGGCGGTCCTTGCTCGAGCCGTTGGCGATCACCAGCTCCTTGAGCGTGCGGGCCGCGGCGTCGAGCACGGGCGCCGAGACGACGCGGGTGCCCTTGCTCAAGTTCTGCACGAAGTGCAGGAAGTCGCCGTAGTCCGGGAAGCCGTAGCGCTCGGTGGCCTTGGCGGCCTGCTTCACCGCGGCCTGGCCCTGGGCGTCGAGGCCCGCGATCTCGGCCGCGAGCGCCTTTGCGGCCGCGGCAAACGCCGAGAACTTCGACATGTCGAGGCCCGAGAACGTGACGGCGCGGCTGTAGGCCTTCACGAACTGGTCCGTGAGGGCGCGCACGAGCGCGGCGCCGTCGTCGGTCGGTCCGGAGGCGAGCCACTGCTGCAGCACCTTGTCGTACGGCCAGCCCGCGCCGGGCTCGAGCTCCTCGGAGCCCGCGAAATAGCGGACGGAGTCCTTCACTTCGGCGGCGACCTCGGCCATCGCCATGAGGCAGGCGTCAAACCCGAGGACGTCGACGGGCTTGCCGATGAGCTGCTTCACCTTCGCCATGACCTGGCCGACCTGCTCGGTGGTGATGTGGTTGCCCGTCTGGTCGTCCCAGGAGACGTCCATCGGCTGGACCGGCCTGCCGCCTCGGCGGCGGAAGTGCCAGCCGGCGCCGTGGTCCCAGATGTCGACGAAGTACTTCTGGGCGGGGAACTTCTCGGCCGACCACTTGATGAACTCGTAGAGCTGGTTGGCGTCGCCCATGTCGACCGGCTTCAGCGTCTCGATGACGGGCGACGTCACCTCGCCGGACTCCGACCGTTGGATCAGCATGCGCTTCGTCGGCTTGCCGAGCGACGCCCACTGCACCACGATGTTGACCCGGTCGTTGGAGCCGACCTTCTCCATCTGCTT
>JACQPK010000387.1 GCA_016207565.1 Elusimicrobiota bacterium | reverse complement strand
GGCGCCGCCGCGGACGGCACGCCGTGCGGACCGCCGGCGGACTACTACTACGACACGAGCAGCTGCTGCCCCGGCACGGGGCCCGGCGGCAGCGGCGGGCCGGGCGCATCCTCCGGCGAGGGTCCCGGCGTCGAATGAACGACCCTCGCTCGCGGACTCTGTTTCGGTCCGTCGCGGCCGCGCTCCTGATCCTGGACGCGGCGTGCCGCTGGCCGAACTTGGAAGCGTTCTACACGCAGTCCGGCTTCCTGCCGCTGCACTCCGCCGTCGCGGACCTTGCCGGGCCGGACCGGCTGACGGTCTTGGACGCGATCCATTCGCTCGCGGCCGTGCGCCTGTTCGTCTTGGGCGGCGTGCTGGCGGCGCTCTGTTGGCTGGCCGGCTGGCGATCGCGACTCGCGCACGCGGCATGCGCGGTCTACTTCGTCAGCCTGCTCAATCGCAACGCGTTCGTCTGGTCGGGCGGCGACCGGATCCTGGCGCTCCTGCTGGTCCTCTCGCTGCCGCTCGACACGGCCGGGGCGCTATCCGCCGACCGCCCGGGCTCGTCGAGCCATGTCGGCGCTCCGGTCCTGCGCCTGTTTATCGTGTCCGTGTACCTCTTCATCGCGGCGAGCAAGTACGGTCCGACGTGGCTCGACGGGACCGCGCTGCATCAGATCCTTCAGACGCGCCAGTACGCCGGGCCCGTCGGCGCCTGGCTCGCCTCGCTGCCGCTGCCGGCGCTGAAGGCCCTCAATTGGGGCGTGATCGCGCTGGAGTGGCTCGCGCCCTTGGCTCTGCTGCTTTCCGGCCGCCGCCACGGGATCCGGCGCGCCGCGCTGGGTCTCCTCGCGGGGCTCCACGGAGGCATCGCGTTTGCGTTCCCCTCGCTCGCGCAGTTCCAGCTCGTGATGCTCCTCGCCCTGACGGCCTGGCTGGAGCCGGCCGATTGGGACTGGCTGGGGTCTCGCATCCCGTCCGTGGGCGAGGTTCTCGGGCGCGTCCGAGAAGCGTTGCGGCGGCTGCCGTACGCGGCGCAGGGGGAGGCCCAGCCAGGGCTCGTGCTTTCGCTCGAGGCAACCGTGAGCGCTCTCGGACTGGCCCTGTTCCTGCACAGCTACGACCGCATGGGGCTGCCGCACCCGCGGCTTCCCGCGTTCATCGCGCGGCCCGCGGCCAGGGTACATGCCGCGATACCCATGGCGGAGCGGTGGAATTTCTTCGCGCCGGATCCGATGAACATCGACGGCTGGTGGATCGCCGACGCGGAGACAGCCTCCGGCGAGCGCATCGATCTTTGGACGAGCCGCCCCGTCCGGTGGGACTGGCCCGGCGACTTCAGCGCGCGCTTCGACCGTTTCTGGAGGGATGCCCTCATCTGGAGCGTCTGCAGCCGCCACGTCGACCTCCAGCCGTACATCGCGGCGTGGCTGCTGCGTCGAGCGGAGCGCGAAGGACTCGAGGTCCGGCGGCTCCGCATGACCTTCATGATCCAGCGGCCGCCGGCTCACGGACAGGCGCGCAAGACGCCGACGCCGCTCACGCTCTGGGTCGGCCGCCCGGCGCCAAAATTGACGCGCCCCGGCTAGGACTGGTATACTTTTTTCGACGATGCCCGCCCCCCAGAACGACGCCAGACGCGCCGCGCTCGTCAAAGGCGCCTCCAAGGCCAAGATCAAGGCCTTGGTCAACCTAAACGCCTGCACCGGCTGCGAGGTCTGCATCGCGGTCTGCCCCGTGCCGGACTGCATCGAGAAGTTCGGCGAGGACCCGACGAACTGGGGCGTCTACGTCAATTACGACATCTGCATCGGCTGCATGCTCTGCGCGAAGGACTGCCCGTGGGACACGATCCGGATGGTGCCCACGACCGCGGTGGCCGGGCACGTGAGCTCGCTCGACAGCCAGCTCGACCACAACCACGCCGCCTTCGAGAACCCCGAGGTCGTGCCGGACCACCTGCGCGACTTCGCGAACAAACCGCCGGTCACCGACCCCGTCGTCGTCAACCTCTTCCAGAAGCAGAACCCCCAAGTCCCGGGATTGATGTCGCCCAAGTAGTTCCCCTCCAGCTTGGGCCGAGATGGCCAAGAAGAGTCGCTCTACCGAAAACTGCGCGCGCTGTGCATGGGCTACCGCTATGACGGAGCTCGCGCGCGAAGGCGCCGAGGCGATCGATTTAGACCGATGCGCCGTCTGCGGGAGGTATCGGCTTTCGTGGTGGTGGCCGAAAGACTCCCCAGACCGCGCGATGGGCTCGGAGCAGCTGATCTCAGGTCCCGATGCCATGCGCCTTTGCGGAGAAGCGGACTGGGCCAGACGCAGGAAGCTGTTGGAGGAAATTTTGGGTCGGCCGCTCTAATCTCCCGAAGGGCCAGAAACCGGATAATGAGAGCTAAAGAAAGACCTCTGGTTGAATCGATCTCCAATCCTGGGTTGATCCGCGCGATCCGGGCGTTCAGACGGGAATTCAACGCGAAGAACCTGAAGAGATTTGGAGACGCCCTCTACAAGAGCACTCTGCTCGTCGAGGCGAAGCGCATGCCAGCGGGCGGTTATATCCCGCTCACCCATCAGACCGAGGGCGACCGCTCTGAACTGCGCGTCTTTACCGACATGCGGGCCTATCGGCGCCGGAATCCCGCGCCGACTCCCAGCCGAAGCCTAATAGCCGATAATGCCGGTGATCTCATCTGCGGGGAAATGCATTCTCGCCGACTCGACGGTCATGACTTGGTTATCAACCCGGGCGGTCCCAAAGCCCTGCGATTGCACTGTTCAGGAGCGGCTCTTCTTCTGCGACGCAGGTATCCCGTCATCATCATATGAGGCCCGACCTTCCCCCTGGATCAGCGCCGAGCTATCGAGAATATCTTCTCTTGCTGGAATGGCTCGATGTCGTTGATGAAGACCCTCCATTGGCGGCCGACCACGTCGCGGTCGCAGGAGGGCAGTCCGTAGAGGGGCGTCTTCTCCGCGACCCTCTCGTAGACCTTGATGGCACCGTCGTAATCGCCCTGGTCGTGGAGGCTGATAGCTGAGAGCTGATAGCTACCGCTGATTTGGGCTGCGGGCGAAGCCCGCGCTGTGGACTGTTCCCGTAATTTCCTAACATACACGGCGCATGGCTTCGCCTGCCCGTGCCCTCGCGTTGCTCATGTCGGCGAACTTCCTTGGGGCCTGCGCCCACGGCCCGACCCTCGTGCTGAGTCCGCAGCCCAAGGTTCAGAGCGGTTGCGCCTTAGGCGGAGCCGCGGTCGAAGGCGTCCGCAAGATCGCGGTGCTTCCCTTTGCCTCGAGCGCCGAGCGAAGGACCGAGACCTACGAACCGCCACCCGCCGCCCGCCTTCCCCCGAAACCCCTGTATCGCTACCTTCCCGACGACGGAGCCGCCGCGACGACGGCGGTAGAGAACGCTCTCTCGGCGGTTGGAGGCATCGCGCTGGTCGAGCGCCGAGAACTCGCCCGCGTGCTGGACGAACAGCGCCTGCAACTCACCGGACTGGTCAGCGCGCGGGAGGCCGCGCAAGTGGGCAAGCTCTCAGCGGCGGACGCGGTGCTGCTGGGACAGGTCAACCACGCGTTTGCGGGCTACGAGAACAAGAGTGAGGGAGGCGCATGGGTAGGCACGTACATCCCCCACGCCGACCTTACTCTCCGCTTGGTGCGAGTAGAGTCCGGCGATGTCGTCTGGTCTTGCCAACTCTCGCGCAGCGCCCTAAGCTACCTGACGAAGCCGCTGATCCTAAAGACCCGCCGGACTCTGGCCGACCCGCATGCCTATGACGGCGCGCTGCTCGGCTCCACGGCCGAGGAGCGCCTCGCGGGAATCCTGCGCTCCACAGCGCGGGAGGCCGCGGCCCGATTGATCGGCCCGCAAGAGGGCCCGCCCCCATCCCGACCGGCGACCAAGGCCGATTAGATCTAAGTATTTGTGAATTTTCCGTGAGGCGGGCACGCTATCCATTGGATCAGGACCGAAGCGCCGCACCGGTGGCATGATCATGCCGCGAGTCTTCCTCGTCATAGTCATCGGCTCAATAGCGAACGGCTGCGCGTGGAACATCAAATCCCGGGCCCCCGAACCTTCCGACGCGACGGGAAGACCCGCGTTTTCAACCCTCGGACCGCGCACCTACTCGTTGACCGGAAAGATGCCGCCGGAATACCGTCAAATGGCGGAGCGCCAACTGCGAAACGCGGGATTTTCGGCGCGCAAGGACTCGCCTCCGGGGGAAAACGAGCTCCAGGTGGAGCTCGATTTCCACTGGAGTCTCGGGGGCTGGCCGCGCCTCCGGTTGGCGGCGTGCGCGGCCACATTGAATCTGCTCCCATGCTGGGGCACGGTGAATCTGCGCGTCGCAGCGACCGCGACTCGCGCCGGCGTCACCCGCCGCTATGAATTCGGCCATCGTTACCGAAAGGTCCTCTGGCTTCTTCCGCTCGCGCTCGCGGCGAGCCAGCCGGGCGCCCCGCTGAATCTCGCTGAACTCGGTCGAGGCGAGATCGCGGTCGTCGAGTCCGTGATCGGCGAGTCGGTGTCGCACCTGACCTCCCGTCTGTGCGCGGACATGCCGGCGGCCTCTCCCTGACGCTTCGGCTAGGCGCGTCCTGCACGCTGGTCTTCTGGGCCGGTGTCGGACTCGCGGTTGCGGACAGAGCACTCGGAAGGTAGGAGAGCCGGCTAGGCCGAGTCCTCCTCGGCGATGGAAAGGAGCAGCCACTCGGCCCGCAGGAACGCTCCGACCACTCCTAGGTGCGCGAGCGCGAGTCCCAAGACGACGGGACCAGCGTTGGGCAGGAGCCCGCCGCGGCTATCAGGCCCGCCCGCAACGATGAGCAGCGCGCCGAGCAGAGCCATGCCGCCTACGATGAGCGAGGCAGCGGCCGCAAGCATCCGAAGCGGCGCCCAGGGAAGCCACAGCGTCGCCAGGACGATCAGAGCGCCAACGGCCGGGCCGCAGGCCTCAAGCCAGAATCCAAGCACCAGGGCAAGCAGGAACAGCACCACGCTCAGAACCGCTCGCGCCGCATCGCGCTGACGGCGTAGTTGGGCTGAATCCGGCGGGAGGGGCGCCGCGGCGCGCGCCTGCTCGAGCCGGACCTTCAGCGCCAAGCCGGCGATGCCCACGCCGACGATCAGGAGGAGTCCGAAGATTGGATGCATGCTCGGGCTAGAGCATAGGCGAACGTCCGCGGAAACACAAGGACCGCCACTCGAGCGGCAGTTGGGCCGGTAGCGGCCTCGGCGGCGTGGGCCGTTTGCCGCGCGCCTATGGGTCCATCGACCCTTCCCCAGCCGTCACAAAAAGTTCAATAATTCGTCACCTACGGCGCATTTGCGACTTCTCGCCGACGCCTGGCGACGATGTCAGAGCAAGGCCGACCAAGACCCTAAGGAGGACGTATCTGATGATTCGACTGTCAAGTCTGACTCTGTTGGTCGGCGCGCTCGGCATGGCCGCGATCAGCGCTCCCGCGTTCGCGTTCGACTTCAGCGGCGTCGGCTTTTGCGGCCGCAAGGAGCCGTGGAGCGGAGCCTGCTGGAACGACGCGCGCTTCAAGGCGCAAAACGCCTGTCTCGCTTCCGGGTGCAAGAAATGTACGGTGAACTCGCACGCCGCGCTCGATAAGGACACAGCGCCTTGCGACTTCGGTGTGACGACCCCCGGCCGATACACCTGCTTCTCCACGTGCCAGGACGCGCCGGCCTGCGCCACGCCACCCACCGTCAGCGTCTCCGCGACCCCGACCAGCATCTGGCCGCCGAACAAGAAGATGGTCGCCGTCACCCTCTCGGGCACCGTGACGAACGCTCCGGGTTGCACGCTCTCCGCCGCCTCCTACGCCCTGGCCGACGAGTACGGAGCCAACCAGGCCGGCCCGCTGATCGTCGGGGACAACGGAAGCTTCAGCGTGACCGTCTATGTCCAGGCGTGGCGCAATGGCACGGACAAAGACGGGCGCTCCTACTCCTTCTCGGCCTCCGCGACGAACCAGTCCGGGGCCGGGACCAGCAACGAGGCCGTGAGCACGGTTCCGCACAGCCAAAGGCGCTGACGCCGTCTGAGGTATCGCGATGGGCCGGCTCTCCTACGGGGGGGCCGGCCCTTCACTTGTGAACCCGCCGCCACGCCACGCGCTCCGTCTCGCGATCCTAGTCCTCGCCCTGGCGGCTCCCGCCGCCGTACGGGCCCAGTTCGCCGGCGCCTCGATCGACTTCATTCCCCCGGGAGGCGTGCGCGAGGGACAGTCCGTCGCGTTACGCGCCACCTTCAACAGCGGGGTGCCGCCCTCGTACGCCTACGTCTTCGTCCGTCCCATCGGCCAGTCCGCCTACCTCCCCCTCGTCCTCCGGATCAACGGCAACGGCCTTTTCGGCGAACTGCCGTCCGCGATGCTGCAGGCCCCCGGGATCGAGTATTACCTCTCCGTCATCGACATCGACAACCAGACCGTGACGCTGCCCGCGGTGTCGCCCGAGGCATCCCCCCTTCGCCTGCCGGTCGCGCCCCGCCCCGGGGGCTTCGCACTAACCCCGGTCTTTCCGCACGAGGGCGCCGCCGTGCACGAGCCCTCCCCCTGGTTCCACTTTGAGTACGCGGGCGCGGCGGGCGGACTGGACACGGCCTCCTTCCAACTGGCGGTCGACGGGCGCCGCGTGACCACGCCTTGCCAGTTCGAAGAGGGAGAGCTCTTCTGCTCGATCGGTTGGGAACTCGCGCTGGGAACCCACTCCGCCGTCGCCCGCGTCCAGCGCCTCTCCGACGGGCAGGCGGTCGAGGCCGCCTTCGCCTTCACGCGCGGAGCCGCGCCCCGAGCTAGGCCGCGGCCGCATGGGAAGGCGGTCGCCCATCTGGTCTACGTGTCCGTGCCGAACGCGCCCTCCCAGCCTTCCCAGATGCTGATCCCGGCCGAGAGAGACCGAGTCTTCCCAGAGTTCGACCTCGACTCGGACATGCGCGTGAGCTCCGCGAGCCTGAGGATCCTGGTGCGCCACGTCGGCATCGACCGCCAGGAGCAGCCTTCCCCGAACCGCTACGCCATCACGATCGAGGGAGACGCGGCCAACCTCGACCTCGGCGACTCCATCGCGGTGTGGAGCGACCTAGGCCTCAGCCAAATGCGGTTGCGCGGGGCTCAAGGCGGCGTCTCCTTCGCCGGCGGACGCGTGCGGCTGGAAGCGGCGGCCGGTCAGACCCGGCGCGCGATCGACCGTCCGGAGCTCAACACCGCGGTCCTCGCGCGACATCTCCTAGGAGTCTCGGCCTCGGCCAAGCTGGGGCGCCACGGCCTGCGCCTCTACGTCTTGGACGTGCGCGACGACGGCGCCTCGGTCCGCAAACGCGGCTCGCTGGACCCGATCGGCACGCGCCAGGCGGGAGTAGCCGCCTCGTTCGGGCTCCCGGCGGGCTGCAAGGCGGAGGCGGAGCTGGGATTCGCGGCCTACCAGCCGCGCTTGGGCGGGCCCGAGACCGTCAAAGGGCGCGGCACGCAGGCCTCCTTCGCGCAGGACGGGGAGTCCATCTCGTGGTCGGTTCTCGCGCGCGAGACGCGCCCCGGCTTCGTTCCCCTCGGGAACGAGACGGTGCAGGCCGATTATCGCGGCGCGGAGATGCAGGGCTCCGCCCGCCTGCTCGGCGGAAAGGCCGTGCTCTCTGCGTCCGGGCAGATCTACCGCGACAACACGGAAGAGCAGAAGCCCCTCACGTTCCACGCCCTGTTCCATCAGAGCAATCTCATGCTGCAGACGTGGGCCGGCGGCCCCTCGGTGCTCCTCGGCTTCGGCGAGCAGCGGCAGCGCACGGCCTCCACCACGATCCCCCTGCTCCGTAGCGGCAACACGAACTGGCTCGCCGGATTGACGCAGAGCCTGGGACGCGTAAGCGTCGGCTACAACTTCGGTCTATCGAGCTACCGGGACCGCTCTCCCCAGCCGTTCAGCAACAGCTTCGATCTGCGCACGCACTCGCTCAACGCCGCCTGGAGAGGCCCGCATGCGGGTCTCGCCGTGAGCGGCCAGCACGGCGTCAACTCCGACCTGGGCACCGGGAACCGGAGCCGCACGTTGGGCTTCACCGTGCGCACGAACGCCTCGCGCGGCCCGTTGCGCCTCGACGCCAGCCATACCCAGAGCGTCGGCAAGGACCAGGGTAACTCCATCGACAACCGCCAGTCCGACTCCGCCGGGCAGCTCGAATGGCGTTTCGGCGGCGAACGCTTCGTCCGGCTCGGCTTCGAGGTCGTCTCCTACACCAACCGGTTCCGTCCCGTGCAATCGTACAAGGAGACGCGAAGCGCCTTGTCGTACGGGTTCTCTTTCTGACGGCACGTGGCCCGGTCTTCCCAGGTCGAGTCCTCGGGCAGCGGTTGGTCGCGGCGCAGCGAGCCCAACGGGCAATAGAAATCGTTCGGACTGGACTCCACCGATCTACCTGAGCTGTCGGCGACTGCCTCCAAGTTTCCCCGGTGCCCTGGGAACGGAGTAACGCAGAGGTACGCAAAGGAAAGTGACGGAAAGGCACGCAGAGGACTGAAGATCAGCGACGGTTGACGATCCGCTGTATGCCATCCCGTAGGTGAGCCGTGTTGAAGTTGAGCAGGAGGCAAGGCTGCTTCCCACTCAAACGGAGGTAGGT
>JACQPK010000386.1 GCA_016207565.1 Elusimicrobiota bacterium | reverse complement strand
GACGCGAAGGACGGATCGAGGGAATATTTCGCTTTGCGCGCCTTTCTGTTACTTCCTCTGCGTGCCTTCGCGTTGCTTAGTTCGTTGGGCATCAGTTTGGAGGTGCACTAGTTCGGCGACACGACGCCGTGGTGCCGGGGGTGGTGCTCCGGCACGTTGATCCGGATCGTGTAGCGCGCGGTGTTGCCGTGCGCGTCCTTGATCAGGGCGCTCAGGTTGACGCCGCCCTTCAGGTACGAGGTATCGAGCGCGTAGCGCCAACGGCCGTGCGTTAGGTGGGCTTCCCCGACCTTGTGCAGGTTGACGAGGATGTCCACGTGGGCGACGTCGTGCGTGGCCTCGCCCTCCAGCTCCGCCGTGCCGTCCACCGTCCCGCCGTTATCGGGGTGATGCCAGATCCAGCCCATCGAGGCCGGCATCTCCGGCTCCGGAGACGGCGTCGGAGCGGGCTCCTCCACGCCCTCCCCAGAGCCGATCTTGGCGACGAAGCGCGTCATCGCGTAGTCCCGGCTCGAAGTGGCCGCGTACGTGCCGTCGTTCGTGTTGGCGCGAATGACCGGAAGGAAGTTCCCCTTGGCGCTGAACGGGAAGGGGTTCGATCGGGCCGTGATCTTCCCTTCCCCGTTCACCACGCTGTAGAAGTTTCCGAAGTCCTCTCCGTCCTGGCCGATCGCGGCGTACGTGCCGTTCTTCGGGTTGGCCGCCGCGCTCGAGTATCCCTGCCTCGCGAGCATGATCCGGTCCCCGCTCGACGAGCCGAGGCCGCACGAGCCCAGCACCCTCCCCTTCACGCCCTCGGAGTAGCCGGCATCGTAGATGAGGAGGTAGCGCTTCGTCTTTTCATTGTAGGCGATGTCCACGTTGGTCGTGGTACGGGCCTCCGTGGACTCCGGGCCGACCGCGAGGGTCGCGGCGTTGACCGGGGACACTGCGAACCTCCCGGTGTTGCGCTGGTCATAGGCAACGCAGTACTCCCCCTTGTCTTCGTTGACGGCGACCGACGGCCCCCAGTTCCCGCCGCCCGCCGTCCCGCCCACGTTGACGACGGCGCCACGCCGGCCTTCCAGGTCGATGGTCGTGAGCTTCGTCTTGGAGACCTCTTCGCGATGCTCCCAGACGAGGACGAAACGCTTTCGCGCCGAGTCGTAGCGCAGGGCCGAGCTGCGGTCTCCCCCCACGTTGAGGAAGACGACCCCGGGGACGTCGGCGGTCGGGACGGCGAACTCCGCCCCAGGGACGCCGGCGGGCGAAACCCACCGGCCGTGCATCGTCGCGCCCGCGGTGAAGTCCATCCAAACCACCAGGAAGCGGTCCGCTTCCTTAGAGTAGGCGGCCAAGGGCGCGTACGTCTGCGCCTGGCCGGCCCCGCTGACCGTGAACACCGGCGTCACCGGCTTGCCGTCGTTGCCCATGATCCGGCCGTGCACGGGCCCGGCATGGCTGACCACGAGCCAGCGGCCTCGAGTCGAGTCGAAGGCGAGGTCCCCGAGCCAGCCCGGGGTCGCGTCGACGGCCGCCGTCGGCGCGGCCCCAGCGGACGGCGCGACGAGCGCCGCGCCCAGCGCGAGGAGAACCGCGAGCTTCACGCCCGGCAGTGTAGCAGTCTCGGCCGCGTGCGGCATCTCAAGAATGGGAGCCTCGAGACGCCCCGCTATTTTCAGGGCTTTTTTCGGTCCACGGCCGCCGCTTGAAGCCGGCTTGAAGAAACAACCGGCACCGGCTACGCGCGTTTCTTCCGGGTCCGGTGCGCCTCCGCCAACGACGTCGCCCGATTCGCGGCGTCGAAGCCGCCCAGGATCAGCCTGCGGCTCCTCGGCAGCCTGCCGCAAACGAGCTCCCCCGTCTTCTCCGGCCAATGCTCCACCTTGAAGCCGTAGTACCCGAGGTACGACTCGAAGGCGTGCTTCTGGTCCTTCACCGCGCAGTCCGGATGTCCGACGAGCCGCGGGAATACCCGGAACACGCGGTCGACCGGGTCGGCGGGGACGGGGGCCGGGCGAGCGGTGCTCAGGAAGTAGAGCGAGCCCTCCTCCGTCTCGCACTCCACGTAGAACTCCGCGCCGAGGCAGCCCGACGCGCTCATCGCGAGCAGGTGTCCGCAGCGCCCTTCGAGGGAGTAGCTCGCCGCGAGCAGCCACATCATCTCGGCGTTTCTGCCTCCGGCCCGCATGCGGCGCGCGGCGTGCAGCGACCACTCCGGGACGCTCCCGGCCGGATACGCCCAGCCCCAGGTCCAGCGCTCGCCGCAGTCGGACTCGCAACCCAAGAACTGCGCCGGTTGCTCCCAGTCGCCGCAGCGGATCATCCCGCGGTCCCGGTCCGCGGTCCACGTTCCCGGGCCGAAGCGCTCGACCATCGCCATCTGCTTGTCGAAGGCCACGGCCGACCAGTGATCGAACATCGCTTCCATCCCATTCCAGTCCATGGCTAGAAGGGCACGTCCTCGAGCTCGCGGCGCGCCTTGGCGGCCGCCTCCTTCTTCTCGAGGAACTGGATCTCGTCCACGTGCACGACCGTCCTCGAGTGCTTCTTCCCGTCCTCCTTGCCGGTCCACTCGTCGAGCGAGAGCCTGCCCTCGATGTAGACCTGGTGGCCTTTGCGGAGATGCGCCTCCGCCAGGTCCGCGAGCTTGCGCCCGGACTCCCTGTTGAAGGCCTTCAGCTCGACCCAGACCGGAACCTCCTCCCACTCCCCCGTCTGCGGGTTCTTCTTGCGGTTGTTCACCGCGAACCCGATGTTCGCCACCTTGCCCCCGTTGTCGAATACGTGCACCTCCGGGTCGCGGGTCAGCCGGCCGATCAGCGTCACTCGATTCACGTTCGCCATGAGTCCTCCGTACCCATGTATACGAACGAGGGCCGAAAAAGTTCCCTTTCTCGACGGAGGAAGTGGAGTTAGTAAAGTGGGGACTGTCCCCACTTAACTAATGCTTGTGGTCGAGCTTCGGCGGGTCGTCGCCGCCTTTGCGGAGGACCCGCCACGGACGCTTCTTGAGGTCGGCGGAAAGCTCCTCGAGGTTGATCAGGATCGCCGGCAGGTGGAGCAGCGACTCGTCGAGGTTCTTGAGGCTGCGGTCCAGCGCGTCGCCGCGCTTCTCGAGGATGGCGTTTCCTTTCTCGGTGAGCGCCCGCGTCTGCTCCAGGCTCGCCTTCAGCGTCGCGCGGTTCTCCTCGACCAGCGCGCGCGCGGAGATGAGCGTCTCGTCGAGGTGGGTGACGACCTGGCGCGCGACCTTCACCACGGCGATCGCCTCCTCGGCGGTGCCCTTCTCCTGGAAACGCTTGACCACCTTCTGCGCCTCGCCGAGCACCTCGTTCGCCTTGGCCATGAGGTCCGTGTCCCGGGTCGTCGGCAGCACCTCGCCCTCGCCCACCATCCCCGCGTCCGGCCGGTCCGGAGCGACGAGCTCCAGCACCCGGCCTCCGGCCAGCCCCTTGTTGCGGACGTGCACGACGGTGCCGCGCCGGAGCTGGAGCTCGTTCTTGATGGCGAGGCCCACGACGAAGCGGAACTCCGGCACGTAGACCACCGTGACCTTGTCGACGACGCCCGCCTTGTAGCCCTTGTACATGACGTCGACGCCCTTGTCGATCCCGGAGATCTCCGGGAGCCGGATCTCCACGCGGTAGGTCTCGGCCGTGAACCGCGCGCGGTTCACCGCGACGAACGCGGTGAAAAACACGAGGAGCGCGCCGACGACGAAAGCGCCCACGGCGACGTCGTGTTTCTCGAAATCCATCAACCCTCCAGGAACTCCCTCAGCGCCGGGTCCTTCGAGCCCGTGAGCGCCTCGCGGTCCGAAAACAGCGTCGCGACGCCGCCGTGCAGGAACAAGAACCGCCGGCCCCACGACAGATAGGGAGCGACCGACGCCGTCCCCACGATCGCCGCGACCGTCAGCCCGTCGAGCGCGCGGCGCACCGTGTTCGCCGCCCGCGCGTCGAGCTCGTCGAGCGGGCCCTCCAGGACGATGAGCGCGGGCTCCGCCAAGAACGCGCGCGCCAGGTGCGCGAGGCGCCGCCCCGCGATGCTCGCGAGGGCGGGCCGACGCTCCGCGTCGCGTTGGGCGCCCAGCCCTGCCAGCAGCTCGCGAGCGCGGCCGAGCGCCGCGCGCGGCGCCAGCCGCCCGTGATAGACCACGGGCAGCGCGACGTTTTGCGCGAGCGTCATGTTGCTCAAGAGGCCGCCTTCCTCGGGCACAAATCCCACGGGCAGCGCCGCGCGCGCCGCCCGCTCTCCCAACCGCGCCGTCCCCGCGTTCGGGACGATGATGCCGGCGGCGAGCTTCAGCAGCGCTCGCTTGCCGGAGCCCGAGGGCCCGAAGACGACCAAACGCTCGTCGTCGGCGAGCGTCAGGTCGAGCCCCGAGAACAGGACTTGCTCGCCGTCTTTCACCGTGACGCCGCGCAGCTCGAGGACGCTCATGCGAAGTAGCTGGCCGCCGCCAGGATCGCGTCGCCCGCGAAGACGGCCGCGAGCGAGGTCACCACCGCGCGGGTCACCGCCTGGGGCAGCTCGGTCGGCGACCGGCGGACCTGGAGCCCGAAGTAGCACGACAAGAGGGCGATCGTCTGCCCGAACAGCAGGGCCTTGGCGGCGGTCATGACGAAATCGGCGGGCGTGAGCGCGGCGGCGACCCGGCTCCGCAGCAGCGCGAAGGAGAGGTCCTGCAGGGCGACCGCGATGACCGACCCGCCCAACAACCCCGTGACGTCGAAGAGCACGATGGACGCGAACATCGCGAGCACCATGCCGGCGACCCGGGGCAGGAGGATGAAGGCCACGGGGTCGATCCGGTAGGCCGCGAGGGCCTCCAGCTCCCCGCCGAGGCGCATCGTGCCGAGCTCCGTCGCCATCGCCGTGCCGGAGCGGCCGATGAGGAGGACCGCCGCGATCAGCGGGCCCATCTCCCGCACGATGATCGTCACCAGCAGGCTGCCGATCAGTTCGTCGGCGACGCCGGTCAGGATCGTCATGAACTGGAGGATCCCCACGGCCCCGATCATCGCGCCGAGCGCGGCCAAAAGCGGCGCCGCGTGCAGGCCGCTGAAGCGCGCCTGGGTCAGGGTGATCTTCGCGCAAAGTCGGACGTTGTAGCGCGCGGGGGGCACGAGGCGGCGCGCGAGCGCCAGCTCGAGACGGGCGAGGCTGCCGACGTGCCCGAGAAAGCCGAGCACGCGGCGGCCCAGCCGGCGAAGGAACCCACGCATCCCGCCCAGTTTACCGAATTGCTAGACTCGCGCGCATGCGGCCGGTAGAGCCCAGCCGATGACCCCGTTGGCACGCGAGCGCGCGGATTTCGAGCCGTCCGCCAGGCGCGAGGGTCGCGGCGTGCTGGAAGCACGCAGCGACCCGAGCAACGCCGCGGGCGGCCGAAAGCCGCGCGCGCAGGCGCAACGGGGTCATCGGCTGGGCTCTAGGACCTTCGCCTCCGACAACAACGCCGGGGCCCACCCGGCCGTGCTCCGGGCGATCGAGCGCGCCAACCGCGGCCACGTCGTAGGCTACGGCGACGACCCCTACACCGCGCGGGCCCTCGCCGCCTTCCGCCGGCAGTTCGGCGACGCGGAGGTCTTCATCGTCTTCAACGGCACGGCGGCGAACTGCCTGAGCCTCCAGGCGTCGACCCGGCCCTATCACGCGGTCTACTGCGCGGAGGGCTCCCACGTCTACACCGACGAGTGCGGCGCGCCGGAGCGGCTCACCGGCTGCAAGCTCGTGCCCCTGCCGCACGCCGGCGGCAAGGTCACGGTCGAGGCCCTCGAGCGCGCGGTCCATGGGGAAGGAGACCCGCATCACAGCCAGCCCCGCGTCGTCTCGATCACGCAGGCGACCGAGGTCGGCACGGTCTATACCCCGGAGGAGGTGCGCGCGCTTTCGCGCTTCGCGCGAGAGCGCGGCATGTGGCTCCACATGGACGGGGCGCGCATCGCGAACGCCGCCGCGGCCCTAGGCCTCACGCTGCGCCAGGCGACGCGAGACCTCGGCGTCGACGTGCTCTCCTTTGGCGGCACCAAGAACGGGCTGCTCGGCGCCGAGGCCGTCGTCGTGTTCCGCAAAGAGCTCGCGCGCGACTTCGCGTTCCTGCGCAAGCAGGGGATGCAGCTCGCCTCCAAGATGCGCTTCCTCGCCGTCCAGCTCGAGACGCTGCTCACGGGCGACCTGTGGCGCAGGAACGCGCTCCACGCGAACCGGATGGCGAGGCTCCTCGAGCGCCTCGTGCGCGCCGTCCCGGGCGTCGAGATCGTCTACCCCGTTGAAGCCAACGGCGTATTCGCCCGGATCCCGAAGCGCTCGATCCGCCGCCTCCAGGAGCGTTCCTTCTTCTACGTCTGGGATCCGGGCCTCGGCATCGTGCGGTGGATGTGCTCCTTCGACACCCGTGAGTCCGACGTGCGCGGCTTCGCCGCCCTGCTGCGAAAGGCATGAACGTCCTCTACCTCTCCCCGAACTTCCCGCCGAATTACTGGCACTTCCCCGCGCAGCTCAAACGCGCCGGCGCGAGCGTGCTGGCGATCGGCTGGGAGCCCTACGAGCGCCTGCGGCCCGAGCTCAAGCAGGCGCTCTCGGGCTACTGCCAGGTCGTCGACATGGGCGTCTACGAGCACGTGCACCGGGCCGCGGCGTATTTGGTCTCCCAATGGGGAAGGCTCGACCGCGTCGCGGGGCAGGAGGAGCACTGGATCGACCTCGAGGCTCGGCTCCGGCTCGACTTCAACGTCGAGGGGCCCAAGCCCGACGACATCCGGCACTTCCGCCAGAAATCGATGATGAAGGAGGTCTTCCGCAAGGCCGGCGTGCCGGTCGCGCGCGGCGTCGTCGCGGCCGACGTCGAGGCCGGGCTCGGGTTCGCCGGCGAGGCCGGCTATCCCGTGATCGCGAAGCCGGACAAGGGCGTCGGCGCGGCCGCGACCCATAAGCTCTCGAGCGACGCCGAGCTCCGCGCCTTCTTCTCGCGAAAGCCGTCCGTCCCCTATATCCTCGAGGAGTTCCTCGACGGCTTCATCCAGTCCTTCGACGGGCTGACCGGCAAGGACGGGCAGATCGTCTTCTGCACCGCCCACCAATTCTCCACCGACATCATGACGGCCGTCAACGAGGACAGGCACCTCCACTACTGGTCGCTTAGGGACCTTCCGCCCGACCTGGAACGGCTGGGCCGCAAGTCGATCGAAGCCTTCGGGCTGCGGGAACGCTTCTTCCACCTCGAGTTCATCCGGAGCCCGCAGGGGGCCCTGTGCGTGATGGAGGTCAACGCCCGCCCGCCGGGCGGCCTGACGACCGACATGTTCAACTACGCCAACGACATCGACGTCTACCGGGAGTGGGCCGAGGTCGTCGTGAACGGCCGCTCGACCTTCGCCTACTCCCGCCCGTTCCACGTGTCCTACATCGGCCGCAAGAACTCGCTGCGGTACCGGCATTCCCACGAGGAGATCCTGCGCGAGCACGGCCCCCGCATCGTCATGCATACCCTAATCGATTCCGTCTTCCGGCAGGCGATCGGCGACTTCGCCTACCTCGCCCGCGCGACGTCGATGGACCAGCTGCGGCCGGTCGTCGACTACATCCATGAGCTCGCTTGAGGTCGAGTACAAGAAGTGGTGGAGCCCCGCGCTGGGCCGCGAGATGGAGCTCAAGGTTTACGGCCGGGCCGGCAAGCCCGTGCTGGTGTTCCCCTCCGGCGGAGGACGCTTCTTCGAGTACGAGGACTTCGGGATGGTGGAGGCCTGCCGCCCGTTCCTCGAGACGGGCCGCGTCCAGCTGTTCACGGTCGACTCCGTCGACAAGGAGTCGTGGTTCAACCACTCGATTCCGTTAGCCGACCGCGTCCGACGGCACGAGCGCTACGAGAAGTACGTCATGGAGGAGGCGGTCCCCTACGTCCACGATCGCAACGGCTCGACGGCCGCGCTGCTGACGACGGGCTGCTCCGGCGGCGGCTACCACGCGGCGAACTTCCTCTTCAAGCACCCGGACGTCTTCGACGCGACGATCGCGCTCTCCGGGCTCTACGGCCCCAAGTTCACGGCCGGGGACCGCTGGGACGACTCGCTGTACTTCCATTTCCCGCTCTGCTACCTGCCGAACCTGGAGGACCCGCGGCTGCTCGCCCTCATCCGGCGCGCGAAGATCATCCTCTGCGTCGGCCAGGGCAACTGGGAGACCTGCGCGGACTACGACTGCATCGGCGACACCCGCGCCTTGAAGGAGGTCCTCGACGCGAAGGGCATCCCCGCCTGGGTCGATTTCTGGGGCCACGACGTCGACCACGAATGGGCCTGGTGGCGGAGGCAGATGCCCTATTTCCTGTCCCACGTCGTCTGACGCCGCCTGCACGACGGCGCGCCGCTGCTCCAAACGCCGAGCGGAAGCCCTGACGGCTACTTCCGGCCCGGCCGCGCCCGCAGCAGGTAGCCCGCGAAGTCGAGGAGCCCGGCGAACCGGTAGCGCCCGTCCACGTACTTCTCGATGACGTAGAAGGCGAAGTAGTAGAACCGGCACGCGCACCAGATCGTGACGGCGAGAAGCAGCGCCGACCGAACCGTCGGACTCTCCGCCCACACGAGCGACGCGCCGATGGCGGCCCCGCCGAGGAAGAGGAATCCCTTCGCGTAGATCCAGCGGGGGTCTTTGAGATCGCCCATAGCCGGTCAATAGTCCAAGAATCGGAACTTCCAACCGAAGCGTCCCCGCAGGCGCCGAGTGGCGCCGGCGATGCCGACCAAGGCGATCACCGCGGTGAACAGGAGCACGCAGACACCCAAAAACGACAGCCAACCGCCCGAGTCCGCGAGCACCCAACCGCAACTGATCCCGAAGGCCCCCACCACGACGGCCTGGAGCAGCGTCAGCACGCGCAACACGGGCCCCTCGACCCGATCGCCGGCGGGCACCCGCTTGGCCTCGCGCTCGACCAACGCCAGCGTATCCCGGAATCGTTCGTCCTTCACCACGGAGGAGCAGCCCAGGTCGAGGGTGAACGCGTCGTCGTTGACGGCGACCGCGAGTCCTTCGAGCGGCTTATGGCGGTGCACCTCCACCAGAACTCCATCCCGGCAAAGGTCGATCTCGCCTTCGGCGTTGGCGGCTTCGCTGCAGACCGTCACGCGCCGTCCCAAGACGCGCCGGGGTCGGGACTGCCGATCCTCGGGACGGTGTCCGATCGTTTCCCCGTTGATCCTCAGCCGGGTGGCCAGAAGCGCCGACGACAGCCGTACTTCCTTCTCGAATCTCGCCGCGTTTTCCGCGAGTGTCCATTCCACGATCAACTCCGTGGAGTACTCTCCCTCACCCGGACGCCGCTCGGCGACTCGCTCGATGCCGGCCTCATCGCAGCTCCAGGCCAGGCGTCCCGAGCTCAACACGAGGCGGTCGGGCTGCAGCCGCTGGCACCCGAGCAGTCCCACCGCGAGATGGCGGGCGGCGTCGCCGGTCCCGGCCTCCTCCTCGAAGGAACGGAAGCACGGGTCCCGGACGACCGCCTCCGGGAAGGACACGCCGGCGAACCAAATCCGCGTGGTCTTCTCCTCGGACCACAGGGCGATGTGTTTGCTCTGGAGGAGGACAGCCGCCCTCAGCCACGCGCGCGCGCAGTGCCACGGATCGGCGAGCTGATACCGCGCGAGCTTGGCCAAGGCGGCGGCACGGTCGATTCGGAAGGCACCCGAGCTCTCGAGACGGCCGCCGCTCGCGTCCGGCATCACTCGAGTATAGACCCTCCAGGCTCCGGCGGCCAGGCCGTTTCGTCGCAGCGTCAAACGGCGGGCGGCATCCGCCCGGAGGTCGAATATGGCTCTGCTCACGCGCTTCTTGCCCGCCGAGCGCGCGGCCCCGGCCGAGGTCCGGCGGCAGGCTCAGCGGCTGAGCGAGGTGCCGCTGTTGTGCACGTTGCTCGACGGCATTCCCGACCACGTCTTCGTCCTGAACGCGCGGCGGCAGATCGTATTCGCCAACCGTTCGGCCCGGGAGAGGCTCTCCACGGAGCGCGACGGGCTGCTCGGCGCCCGCCCGGGAGAGGCGCTCGGCTGCGCCAACGCGGTCCGGGAGATGGGCGGCTGCGGCACCAGCGAGTTCTGCACCGCCTGCGGGATCGGCCTGGCCATGCTCCGCGTCGAGCGGGGGCTGCCCGCCGAGGAGGACGCGAGGATCCCCGGCGTCCCCGGGCGGGAGGACGCCGAGGTGCAGGCGGTGGTCACGCCGTTTTCGGTCGGCAGCGAACGGTTCGTCCTCTTGGCGCTCCGCGACCGGAGCGAGGAGAGCCGTCGCCTCGCGCTCGAGCGGGTATTCTTCCATGATCTGCTCAATACCGCCGGCGGCCTGCTCCACCTCGCGGACCTGTTCCCCATCGCGCCCGATGCGGACCTGCCCGAGCTGTCCTCCGTTCTGTCGCGACTGTCCCAACGGCTGGTGGACGAGATCGTCGCCCAACGGGACCTCGCCGCGGTCGAACGAGGCGAGTACCACGCCGAGGCCGAGGCGGTCGACGCGCGCGCGGCCCTCGAGAGCGCCGCCGAGGTCTACCGCCACCACCGCGCGGGGCGGGACCGCTCGATCAAGGTCTCGGACGGCCCGACCGCGGCCCTGTCGCTCGACCCAAGGCTCCTGGGACGCGTCCTGGGCAACCTCCTCAAGAACGCGCTCGAGGCGGAGCGGCCGGGAGCGGAGGTCCGGCTGGGCTGCCGGCTGGAGCCGGGGCGGGTGTGCCTCTGGGTCGCCAACGCCTCCGCGATGCCTCGCCCCGTCCAGCTCCAGGTGTTTCAGCGCTCGTTCTCCACGAAGGGCCCGGGGAGAGGGCTCGGGACCTACGGGGCCAAGCTGATCACGGAGCGCTATCTCGGCGGGGAGCTGGAGTTCGACTCCGGGCCGCAGGGGACCGAGTTCCGCGTCCTGCTGCCTCGATAGCCGACGCTCGCGCATGGCACGTCCTCCCCGCTGCAATGAAGCGGCCCAAAATGCGAGAATGCGGGAACGGAGAACACCCATCACCTTCCAAGAACTGAACCTACACCCGCAGCTCCTCAAGGCCGTCGAGAGCCTCGGCTGGGCCGAGCCGACGCCCATCCAGGCGCAGGCGATCCCGATCGCGCTCCAAGGCCGCGACGTGCTGGGCGGCGCGCAGACCGGCAGCGGCAAGACCGCCGCGTTCGTGCTGCCGATCCTTCATAAGCTCCTCCACAGTCCGTCGCACGGCATGAAGGCGCTCGTCCTCGTACCGACGCGCGAGCTCGCGATGCAGGTGCTCGAGGCCGTGCAGGACTGCGGGAAGTTCACGAACATCAAGGCCGGCGCCGTCATCGGCGGCGTGGGCTACGGCGCGCAGCGGCAGTCCTTCTCGCAAGGCACCCCGATCCAGGTCGCCACGCCGGGCCGTTTCCTCGACCACCTGCGGCAGCACTCGATGAAGGTCGAAGGGGTCGAGACGCTGGTGCTCGACGAGGCCGACCGGATGCTCGACATGGGCTTCATCCACGACATCCGGCG
>JACQPK010000382.1 GCA_016207565.1 Elusimicrobiota bacterium | reverse complement strand
TTCTACTACGCGGCGCGCGACACCTACGTCCTCGGCGGGCCGCCGTACGCGGTCGGCAACAACTTTCCGATCCCGACGTACTGGTTCATCCATCTCCTCGCTGGCCGTGGACGGTTGCCGATCGAGTGGGCCGGGAGCGTGTTCTGGGGCGCCAACCTCCTCGTACTCGTGGCAAGCCTCGGCGCCACGCTCCTGGTGCTCGGCAGGGCGCGTCCGGCGTCGCGCCTTGCCGGCGTCCTGTTGGTTCTGCTTCTCGTGACGACAAATCCGGTCTTGGCGGTGTAGGCCATGGGGACAGACGATCATCCTTGCCCTCGGCTTCTGGACGCTTGGTGCCCTCGCGTGGGTTCGGTGGCGTGGCCGGACGCGTGAGGTCGGGTGCGCCGCCGGCTTCGTGATCGCCGGGATGATCAAGCCACCCCTGCTGATCTTCCCGGCGGCGCTCGGGGCTCGGGCACTGGGCGAGGCGGTCGCGGGCAGGCTGCGCGCTCGCGCCGGTTTTTCGCCGGGTGCCCGGGTCGGCTGGTGGTCCGCCGCGCTCTTCGCCGCGTTTGTCGCCGTCGCGATCGCGCTCCCCGGGGGCGTCACCTGGCAAACGTTCCGGCAGTTCCCGCAGGTGGCGCACGCGGCCCAGCTGACGATCGGCTACGATCTCCAATTCAACTTCAGCCTGCCCTTCATCCTGCTACACAAGCTCGAGCAAGGCGGCGTGCTGTCCGTCAACACATTCCTTGAGCCCTCCAACGCCGTCCTCGGCAGTCTCGCGGTGGTCCTCTTTGCCGCGCGCCTCGGGCCCAGCCCATCGGTCTTCCGCGACCTGGCCCCGGGACTGCTGATCCCGCCGCTCGTCCTGGGTGCCTTCGAGCCGTACTACGCGACATGGTTCCTTCCGTTCCTGCTCTGGTGCGGCTCGCTGGCGGTGAACGGGACGATCCCGCCTCGCGGTCAGGCCCTCGCGTGGGCCGGGCTGGCCCTCGTCCAGGTCTTCACGAGCCCGCTCTTCCTCGTCGGCGTGATCCTGCTGCTTCTGGCCGGCGATTACGACCGCGGTGCAGCAGGAGAAACATGAACCACACATCGATCGTGCAAGCACGTGCGGACGGCCGGGACCAGGGGGCCCGGCCCTCGCCGGATCTCGCCATCGTCATCCCCGCGCTGAACGAGCGCGAGAACCTGGAGCTGCTGCTCCCGGCCCTCCGCGAGGTGATCCAGACTATCGGCATCGCCACCGAGATCGTGGTCGTGGACGGGGGCTCCCGCGACGGCACGCGCGAGGCGGCCGAGCGCCGGGGCGCCCGTGTCGTCCCGCAGCACGAGCGTGGCTACGGAGGCGCGCTGCTCGCCGGCTTCGCCGCCACCAGGGCGCCCTTCATCGTCACCATGGACGCCGACCTGTCGCATCGCCCGCTCTTTGTCGCGGAGTTCTGGAACCGCCGCGGGGAGGCGGAAGTGCTGATCGCCTCCCGCTACGTCCCCGGCGGACGCGCCGACATGGGCTGGGTCCGGCGCCTGCTCAGCCAGATCCTCAACCGGACGTATCGGCGGGCGCTCTCGCTGCCGATCCGCGACCTGTCGAGCGGGTTCAGGATGTACCGCCGCGAGACCCTCGCGGGCCTCGACTTCCAGGCCCGAGACTTCGACATCCTCGAGGAGATCCTCATCCGCGTGTACGCCGAGGGCTGGCGGATCGTCGAGGTACCCTTCCATTACATGTCACGGGGCTCCGGGCGCTCGCACGCGCGCCTCCTCAAGTTCGGCTGGGCGTTCGCGAAGACGCTGGCGCGCATGTGGCGCCTCCGCAACTCGGTCGCATCGGCGGACTACGACTACCGGGCCTTCGACAGCCCGATCTGGCTCCAGCGGTACTGGCAGCGCGCCCGCCACCGGATCGTGCTCGGCTACCTCGAGAGCCGCGACGCCGTCGTCGACGTTGGCTGCGGCTCAAGCCGCATCATCATCGACCTGCCCGGCGCGCTGGCGGTCGACATCCTCCAGAACAAGCTGCGGTGGCTCCGGCCGCTCCACCGACCGCTCGTGCGGGCGAGCGGCGACCTGCTACCCCTCCGCGAGGGGAGCGTGGACACGCTGATCACCTCCGAGGTGATCGAGCACGTGCCGAACGCGTGCGACCACCTCGCCGAGGCGACGCGCATCCTCAGGCCGGGCGGGATCCTCGTCGTCGGCACGCCGGACTACGGACAATGGCTCTGGTGGGTGCTCGAGTGGCTGTACGGCAAGATCCTGCCCGACGCCTACGCCCACGAGCACATCACTCACTACACGCGCACGAAGCTCCACGCCGAGCTCGGCGCGCTCGGCTACGAGATCCTCGACTGCCGGTACGTCGGCTTCTGCGAAATGATCGTGAAGGCCCGCAAGCCGACGGTGGCGCCACGCACGTGACCCAGCTCGGCCTGGACGGGCGCGAGCTCCGGCCCGACGTGCGGACCGGGATCCGGCGCTACCTCACCGAGGTCCTGCGCGCGGCGTCGCGCGCGGGCTGGGCCTGCACCGTCTACGGCGACGCCGCCACCCGCCTCGAGCTGAACCTGCCCGGCGTGAGCTGCCGCATCCTGGCCGGCGCGTGGACCCAGTGGTGGGACCAGGTGGCGCTGCCCCGCGCGCTCGCTCGGGACGGCGTCTCGGTGTTCC
>JACQPK010000410.1 GCA_016207565.1 Elusimicrobiota bacterium | reverse complement strand
GCTCAGGCCGCGGGGGGCTCCCCCGCGGCTCCGGCTGCGCCCGCGGTGCCCTCCGGCGGCCTCACGGTCAAGGCGCCCATGATGGGCATCTTCTACCGGGCGAGCTCTCCCTCGAGCCCGCCCTTCGTCAAGCGCGGCGACCAAGTCAAGCGCGGCCAGGTCATCTGCCTCATCGAGGCGATGAAAGTCTTCAACGAGATCAAGGCCGACTTCGACTGCGTGATCGAGGAGCTCCTCCTCGAGAACGGCAAGCCGGTCAAGGCCGGCCAAGACCTCTACCTGGTCACGCGCAAGTAGCGAGCGCATCCGGTCACTCCTCCCGGTCGAATGCCCGGATGCGCTCGACCAGCCGGTCGCGGGAGTCCCGCGAATCGTAAGGGACCGCGTTTTCCTCGAGGTAGCCGCGGAGGTCCACCTCCTCCCAATCATCGTCGAGCTCGAGTGGGCGCACGCGGAGCACCGCGCCCCCGTCCGTCACCGAAGCGCGAGCGAGGCGACCTGGCCGGATCCACGACGGAGCCGGATCCGAGCCGAGGAAGTACGACAGCTCGCGCCCGCCGAGCCGGATCCGGAGGCACCGATCGGCCGCCGCGTCGCCTTGGGACTCCGCGGAGGAGATGGCGCCCTCGACGTCCCGGACGCGCCCGGCGTCCGCGACCGTCTTGAGCTGGACCGCTAGTCAGGAGGCCTTCCGGCTTTTCTCGCCGCCGATGTAGCCGAGCAGCCCGCCGAGGATCCCCATGTGCAGCGGATCCAGGTAGTAGCCGAACAGCACGGCGACCAGGAAAGCCGAGGTGGAGGCGCCGATGCCCAATGCCATCCACCCGAGTTCACGGACCGCGGCGCCGAACCCTAGCCGGCGGGTCCGCTCCCGGCAGTACGCCAGCTCGGCCGGCAGCAGCGGTCGAAGGGGTCCGGAGGCGTCCATGGTCGCAACGGCCAGGATGGCGCATCCTTCCGCTCCGCGCAAGTAGTTCCTGCGACGGACCCGCAGCATCGCGCGCGCGATGTTTAATAGCATGCGCGCGATGCTGGCCGTCCTGACTCTCCTGCTCGCCGTCGCGGCGCAAGCCGAGTGGCGCCTCATCTTCGACGAGGACCTCCGCGGGGTCGACTCCGACGACGTCGCCTGGAGCGCCGTCGCTCCGTCCTCGACTACCGCCCTCGACGACGGCGGCGAGTTCTTCCGCGTCCACGGCGGGCCCGAGTTCGACCGACAGCTCGCGTCCTTCACGCTCCACCGCAAGCGCGTGGCCTTCGGCGAGG
This sequence comes from Elusimicrobiota bacterium, assembly GCA_016207565.1. GTDB lineage: Bacteria > Elusimicrobiota > Elusimicrobia > UBA1565 > JACRDR01 > JACRDR01. The sequence goes on along the minus strand of JACQPK010000410.1, from coordinate 21,088 downwards.
ACGGCTGGCTCACCGCCGAGCTCGCGGCCCGCGACCTGGGCACGCGTCCCGCGCCGAGCCTCCAGCGGGGGAGGATCTCGATCCCCGACCACTACGGCGCGCTCATCGTGCGCAACACGCGGAGGCTGCCCGCCGAGTACCGGGTCGAGGTCGAGCTCCGCGACATCGAGTTCGGAGGCTGGGGAGACGAGGGGAACGGCTACTCCGCCGGGAAAAAGACCCCGGACCCGTGGAGCTGGGGCGCGCCTCCCGCCGAGTGGCCCGACATCCGGGGCGCCAACGGCTTCTACCTCCTCGCGATCGTCGATCACGACGACCCGGCGCCGCGCAACAACGTCTTCATCCACACGCGCCGCAAGGCCGTCATCGACGTCTACAACGTGACCGAAGGCGGCTTCGAGGCCTGCGACCCGAAGACGCGGACGTTCTACACCGGCGGCCGCAACACGGTCAACGCGTTCTTCGCGATCCCCGGCACGGAGCTCGACAGCATGGCGGTGATGAAGACCGAGTGCGGGACGATCTACGGCGGCCAGGACGGCCGGAGCCCCTACGTCGCCGCGGCCCAACTCCTGCGCGGGGAGCGCTACCGCTTCGCGATCGAGCGCTCGAGCGCCGCGTTCACGCTCGAGCTGGCCGGAAGGTTCCGAGGGATCGGGAGGCGGACGCTCCGCTACTCGCGCGGCTTCGTCGAGGACGGAGTGCCGATCTGGCACCACGACTCCGCCTACCCGGACTCCTTCATCCTCGGCGACCCGCACCTCAACTTCTACGAGGGAACGGCGAGGATCGCGCGCATCCGGCTGCTCCAGCCCGCTCGTTGACCGTCTCATCTGGTGCGTCGCACCAGATGAGACTCAGAAGCCGGGATACTTGAGGACGCGGATCAGGCGATCGCCCCAGTACGCCTTCGAGATCGGCTCGACGCGCACGCCGTTCGAGACCCCGGCGTGGACGAACCAGCCCTTCCCCACGTAGATGCCGACGTGGTCGACGTCGGCCGTGCCGGGATGCTTCATCGAGAAGAAGACGAGGTCGCCCGGCATCACGTCGCGAGGCTTCACCGGGACGGCGGTCTTGAACTGGTCGCGCGAGACCCGCGGAAGGGGGAACCCCGCGTCGGCGTACACGCGCCGGACGAAGGCGGAGCAGTCGAGGCCGGTCTTCGGGTGCTCGCTGCCCCAGAGATAAGGGACGTTCAGGTACTTCATCGTCCCGGCGACGATGCGGTCGCGCGCTTGTTGGATCGAGACGGCGCCCGCGGAAGAGGCGAGGGCCAAGAGGGCCAGGAGCGCGAGCCTCATCGGCCCGGATTATATTACAATCCGGCCACGTTGACCGGGCTCCTCCTCGCGCTGCTCCTACCGTCCTTCGCTCTCGGGCAACCAGACATGTCCCGGCAAGGGGCGTGGACCGAAAAGGAAAAGAAGGAATTCCTCGAGTACCTCCGCTCGGGCGGCCAGGCCGCGCCCAAGGGGCAGGCCAAGGAGATCCCGATGCCGGAGGCGCCGTCCGCGGCCGGACCGCGCAAGCCGTTCTTCGTGAGCCTCGCCTTCACGACCGACACGCCGGTGACGCTCGCGGGCAACGCCGCGGTCCGGCGCGAGGGGACGGGGCTGGGGCCGAAACTCCTCGCCGGCGGGCACGTCTTCACGTGGCTGCGCTACTACGCCGGCGTCTCCGGCAACCGCTTCCGCCTCCAGAAGCTCGACGGCACAAAGCCCCTCGTCACCCATCTGCAAATCCCGGCAGGATTCGAGATCGCCCTCGTGCCGCTCGGCACGCCGCACACGCAGTACCTGCTGCTGCGCGGCGGAGCGGCGCTCCATCGGTTCTCGTCGTCGACGCCCGCGGCGCAGTTCGTCACGCCGCTCGACGGCTGGCAGGGCACGGTCAACGCCGGGATCGGCTACGAGTGGCAGATCCACGACTCCGGCTGGCGCGTGCACGCGCTGCTCGAGGGCTACAAAGACGTCGTCCGGCAAAGCCCCACGGCGCGTTTCTACGGGCTGGGCTTCACGCTGGGCACGGTCTACACGTTTTAAGGCGCGCAGGAGTTCGTCTCGCCCTCAGCGCCCCGCCGCCGGGCCCAAGGCCCCAGGACCTCGCCGGGGCCGCCGCCATGGCACGGCGGCGGGATACGTGCTAACCTCCCCGCATGGCTGGCGCACGAGGGGCCATGGTCCCGGCGGTGCTCGCGCTGGTCGCGTTGACGTCGGCGCCCGGCGTCCCGGCGCCGGGGGCCGCCGCGGAAGGGCCTACCGCCCTGGCGCGGCGCCTGCGGGAGCAGGCGCGAGAGGTTTCATCGGGCGAGGCCTGCGCGGAGATCGAGAAGGGCATGGACGAGCTGCTGCGGCTGATGGAGAAGCTCGAGGCGCTCCGTCCGGACCTCCCGGGAGGCGCGGGAGGGGGGCCGACGCGCGAAAGGGCGCGCGCACGCGCCCTCTTCCGCGACCGCCTGGAGCGCCATTCCGACCTGGTCACCGCGCTGTTCGCCGCGAACCGCCGCGAGAGCTCGCGCCAAGTCGGCGGCTTCTTCGCGGGCGAGAAAGACTCCGCCGAAGTCGCGCGGGCGGTGCGCCTGCGCGCCTTCCATCGGAGGGCGCAGACCTTCGGTGACGCCGCCCGCGTGTACCTGCGCGCGCACGAGACGCTCGGGAACGGCGATGGGCCGCCGGGCGGCCGCCGGCCCTTGGGACTGGCGGTCGCGACGGCATTGCTCGTGGGCGCGGCGGCCTGGGGCGCGCGGCGCCGGCGGCCCTCGGGCGCGCCTGACGCCGGGAGCCGGGAACGGCTCCTCGCCGGGATCTACCGGATTGAGCGCGAGCTAGGCCGCGGCGGCATGGGCGTGGTCCTGGAAGCGCTCGACGTCGAACTCCAGCGCCGCGTGGCCCTCAAGCGCATGCGCCGCGAGCTCTCCAGCGACCCGCGGGCCCTCGACGGCTTCCTCAACGAGGCGCGGGTCGTAGCGGCCTTGAAGCACCCCTACATCGTCGAGATCCACACGTTCGTCCGCGAGGGAGACGAGCTCTATCTCGTCTTCGAATACGTTGCGGGCCGCCCCCTTAGCGCCGAGCTGGCCGGCGGGAAGAGGCTTCCGCCGGAGCGGCTGCGCGCGCTCTTCGGGCAAGTCGCCGAGGCGCTGGACTACGCGCACTCGCAGCGCGTCCTCCACCGGGACCTCAAGCCCGCCAACATCATGGTGACGCCCCAAGACGCGATCAAGGTCATGGACTTCGGCCTGGCCCACCGGGCGCGAAATAGCGCGGCGCAAGCGACCCGGGCGGGGGCGGCGGGCACGCTGGATTACATGGCCCCCGAGGCGGAGCAGGGGATCGTGTCGCGCGAATCCGACCTATACTCCCTCGGGGTGTGCCTCTACGAGGCGGCGACAGGCCGGCTTCCGTTCGCGGACCTCGCCGCCAAGCGCGCCGGCGGCTTCCCGCCGCCGTCCGCCGTCTCCGGAGTCTCTCCGGCGCTCGACCCGGTCCTGACCCGGGCGCTGCATCCCGATCCGGCCCGGCGCTTCCATACGGGCGCGGAGCTTCTCGCGTCGCTGGGGGCCGCGTGATCGGAACGTTCCTGGTGCTCGCGTCGCTCGCGGGCGCTCGCGCGAGCGCGGACTCGCTGCAGGACATCCAGGACCTGCGCAGCGATCAGAGCCTGCTCCAGCGCGCGGCCGCCGCGCAGCCAGCCTCCGGGCGGGAACGGACCCCGGCGCAGAAGGTGAAGGGAGAGCTCGAGTCGCTCATGCAGGAGATGCTTCCGCTGCTCGAGAGGCTCGCCGCCTTGCCGCAGGCCTACGAGCGGGCCGGCGAGCTCGCCGCCTTCGCGGCGGAGCGCGACGGCATCCGCGCGAGCTTGGAAGGCTCCCAGGTACGGCTCCGGGAGCTCTTCGACGACTTCAACTCCCACCGGCAGCAGGAGCACCTGCTCCGGTTCAAGGCGCTGATTGAGGACAAGAAGAAGCGCGGGCTCGACTCCGGGATCGCCGACGCGATGGAGCTCGAAGACTTCTACCAGGTGTGCAAGCAGTTCGGCAACCGGACCACGCGCATCATCCTCGAGGAGAACGCGGCGTGGCTCGCGGCCCACGACCGTCTCGCCCAAAGCCGACGCCGGCGCCGCTGGGCGATCGGCGGCGCGATCGGAGCCTGCGTCGCGCTGCTCGGAGCCTGGGCCGCGCTGATTCGGTGGAAGCGCGCGATCACGGCCTCCGTCAGATCGGAGTTCGGAACGTCCCATCCGGCGCCCCCGGCGGTCTCCAGCGCGCCTTCGGGCCCGGCCGCGGGACCGCCGCTCAGTAAGCCGGGCGGCTCCAGCCAGGCCACGCCGACGGGTCTGGGAACGGTCGTCGGCGGCAACTACCGGATCGAGCGCGAGCTCGGGCAAGGCGGGATGGGAGTGGTCCTGGAGGCGCTCGACTTGACGTTGCAGCGCGAAGTCGCGATCAAGCGCATGCGCCCGGAGGTGAGCGCCGAGCCGAAGGAGCTGGAACGGTTTCTCGCCGAGCCGCGCCTCGTCGCCCAGCTGCGTCATCCCACCATCGTCGAGATCCACACCCTCTTCCGGGAGGGCGGCGAGCTCTACCTCGTGTTCGAGCGCGTCCCGGGCCGGACCATCGCGCAGCGACTGTCCGCGGAAGGAGCGCTGCCGCCCCCGGCCGCCCGCGACGTTCTCCGGCAAGTGGCCGCGGCGCTCGACTACGCGCACGAGCGGAGAATCATCCATCGCGACCTCAAACCCGCGAACATCATGATGACCCCCCAAGGAGACGCGAAGGTGATGGACTTCGGTCTCGCCTATCAGGCGAAGCTGACCGCGGCCCGGCAGACGCGCGCGGACTCCTGGGGAACCGCGCCTTACATGGCTCCGGAGCAGGAGCTCGGGGAGGTCTCGCGGGGCTCGGATATCTTCGCGCTGGGCGTGTGCGCCTACGAGATGCTCACCGGACGCCTCCCGTTCCAAGGACCCAACTACCTCGCGCAAAAGCGCGAGCGGCGGTATCCTTCGCCCTCGACGATCGCCCGTCTCACCCCCGCCGTGGACAGCCTCATCGCGCGCGCCCTCTCTCCCGAGCCCGCCGACCGCTTCCCCACGGCCGGAGAACTGGCCTCCGCGGTCGCGGGGGCGCTGGACGGATGCTGACGCACGTGCTAACCTTCTCCACGCATGAGCGGCGTGGTCCACTTGCACGTGGAAGGGCCGCACTCGGCGGCGCCCGGGTCGGGCGGCCGCTGGATCCTGCTCTCCGAGACCACGACGGGACAGAAGGACGTGCCGGTCACCGAGAGCCCGTTTATCATCGGGCGCTCGCAGGACTGCCAGCTCGTGCTCCCCGAGGCGCCGGAGCTGCGCACGACCACGAGCCGCTGGCACTGCCACCTCCGGCTCTCGGACGGCCGCGTGGACGTCGTCGACGGGAGCGCCGGGCCGGTGCCGGGAACCGCGGGGCCGAAGCCCTCCATCTCCGGCACCCGCGTCAACGGGCTGCGCATCGCCGGCCCCACTGAGCTGCGCGAAGGGGATCTCCTCGAGGTCGGCCCGTGGCGCCTTCGAGTGGGCGGAGTCCAGGGAGACCGGCCGTCGCCCATGGCCGACGACGCCGGCATCCTGGGAGACGTCGTCCGCGGCGAGCGGCGGAGCGTGGACCTCACGGACCCCCGGCTGGGCGCGAAGTTCGGACAGCTTCACGAGCTCGTCTTTCGCCTCGCGCAGACGCCCGCCGTCGAGGACTCTCTGACCGCGATCCTCGCCTACGCGACCAGCAAGATGCCCGCCGCCGAGGCGGCCGCGATCCTGCTCGCGCAGCCCGCGGGAGGCTTTGCCGTGAGATTGGCGTGGCAGAAGAACATGGGGCGGCTGCGGGACTTCCGCTGCAGCGCGTCGCTCTTGGCCGGGCTGCCGCCGGAGCAGTCCTTCCTCCTCCGCTCGAAGCTCACCGACCGTTCCGCGAGCCAGAGCCTCGAGGACATCAGCTCCGGCTTGCTCCTGCCTCTGTGGGGCAAAGGGGAGCGGCTCGGGATCCTCTATCTCGACAACCGGCGCTCGGGCAACACCTTCACCGACGAGGACCTCTATCTGGGCTCGGCGATCGCCAGCCTCGTGAGCCTCCAGCTCTCGCTCGAGCGACAGGGCGAGCTCGCGTCCATCGAGGCGAACATGGCGCGATACTTCGCGCCGGACGTCGTCGAGCGGATCGTGGAGCAGTCGGCCAAGAGAGGGCCCGTCGGCCTCGAGGTGGCCGAACGCGACGTCACCGTCATGTTCGTGGACATGGAGGGGTTCACCGCGTTGAGCCGGACGCGCACGCCCCAGCAGATCACCGAGCTGCTCAACCCCTACTTCGAGACCGTCGCGCGCGCCATCCAGCAGGCGGGAGGACACGTCAACAAGTTCATCGGCGACGCGGTGATGGGCATCTTCGGAGCCCAGCCGGGGGCCGCCGCCTCGGAGCCCGGCCGGCACGCGATCGAGGCCGTCACCGCCGCCCTGCTGATCCCGGCGGCGTGGGAGGCCGAGGCCGGGCGACGCGGCCTTCCCGCGACGAGGCTCCGCGTCGGCCTCAACTCGGGACGCGTGGTCGTCGGGAACATCGGCTACTCGGCCCGTCTGGAGTACAGCGTCCTGGGCGACGCGGTGAACATCGCTTCCCGGCTCGAGAAGCTCGCGCCTCCCGGACGCGCGCTCGTGTCCGAGGCGACCCGGCAGCTCTGCCGCGACCGGTTCGACTTCGAGGACCGCGGCGTGAGCGAGGTGCGCGGCGTAGGCCCGCTTCGGACGTTCGTAGCGCTGGGCGAGCGGAAGGCCCCGGCGTGACCGTCTGGGCCGGCGCGCTGCTCCTCTGCGCGGCGGCGGCCGGCGCGACGGAGCCCGCCCAGCCCGTCGAGCGCGTGCATGAGGAGCTCCGCGCGCTGATGGGGGAGACGACGCCCCTGCGCGACGAGCTGGCCGCGCTCGCTCCGGCGTACGCGGACGACGCCCGGCACGCCGCGGCCGAGGTCCGGCGCGCCGAGCTCCGGCCCAAGCTCGAGGCCCTTCACGCGCGCTTTCTCGAGACGGAGAAGGAGTACGAGGACTATCTCCGCACCCACAACATGAGCCTCTTCTCGCAGGGGCTCGCGCGCATCCTCTCCCGGCCGAAGAACGAGGCCGCCGCCGATCTGACCGCGATGGCGGGCCAGGAGCTCGGCGGCGCGCTCGCCCTGCATGAGGCCCGGCGCCACGTGAACGCCTTCCGCCGGCGGACGGCCGAGGTGCTGGAGGGCGACGAGCGAGCCTGGCTCGCGTCCGTGGAGGCACGCCGGGAGCGGCGCCGGCGCAGGACCGTCCTCTCGCTGGCCGCGGCGCTGGCCGTCGCGGCCGGCATCGGGTGGCGGCTCCGGCGCGCCGGGCGGGCGGCCTCGATCGCCCCGGCGGAGGCCGGCGTCCCGGCGTCCGGACCGCGCGCGTCGGGGCCCGCGAACGCGTCCGCGGCCGTCGGCGGCGCGACGAGCGGCGGGGCGCTCCTGGGCGGCAACTACCGGCTCGAACGCGAGCTCGGCCGCGGCGGCATGGGGGTCGTGTACGAGGCGCTCGACCTGTCGCTGCAGCGGAAGGTCGCGGTGAAGCGCCTGCATCCGGGCCTCGCCGCGCGAGAGCGCGACCTCGAGGGTTTCCTGACCGAGGCGAGGCTCGTCGCGGGGCTCAAGCACCCCAACATCGTCGAGATCCACGGCATCCTGCGCGAAGGCGCGGAGATCTGCCTCGTCTTCGAGCTCGTGTCCGGGCGCTCGGTGGACGCCTTGATCGACGCCCGGCGGCGGCTGCCCCTCGAGGAAGCGCGCGGGGTCGTGCGGCAGGCGGCGGCGGCGCTCGACTACGCCCACGAGCGGCGGATCATCCACCGCGACCTCACGCCCGGGAACATCATGGTCGCCGATTCCGGCCTCGTAAAAGTCATGGACTTCGGACTGGCCCGGCAGGCGAGCGTCTCGACCCCGGGTCAGTCCCGCGCCGAATCCTGGGGGACCCCGCCCTACATGGCGCCCGAGCAAGAGCTGGGGAGCGTCTCCCGCGGAGCCGACGTCTTCGCCCTCGGCGTTTGCCTCTACGAGATGCTGACGGGGCGCCTGCCGTTCGAAGGGCCGAACTACCTGGCGCAGAAACGGGAGCGCCGCTACCTGCCGCCCTCCGCTCTCGCGGCTCTCGGGCCCGGCGTCGACGCCCTCCTGGCCCGCGCGCTCTCGCCCGAGGCCTCGGAGCGTTTCGCCTCGGCGGGAGAGCTCGCCCGAGCCCTGGAGACCGCGTGAGGCCGCGCCTCGCCGCGTGGGCCGTCGCCGCGGCGCTGGCGGCGCCCGCCGCGGGATCCGCTCGCGGCGGCGCGACGGCCACGGACCCGCCTGGTCCCGTAGATCCGACGGGCCTGGAGTCGGCGCACGCGCGCCTCGACGGGATGAAGGCCCGGATGCAGGCGATGATGGCCGGCCTCCAGGAGAAGCGCGACCGCCTCCTCCGCCTGCAGACGGAGTACGTCACCGAAGCCCGGCTGCAGGCCGTGGCGGGAGAGAGGGACGCGCTGCGCGGGGACCTGCGAGCGCGCCAACAAACGCTCAGCGCGGCGTCCGACGACTTCGAGGAGAAGGTCAAGACCTACAACGCCCAGATGGCCGTGTCGGGGCTCTCGCGGATGTGGGACGTCAAGACGAAGCAGAAGGACGGCAAGACGCGCCTCGAGATGGAGGCCGGCACCGAGCTCACGCGGGCCATGAACTACGATACGTTCCGGAAGGAGTATTCGGCGGTGATCCGGGAGATCAAGATCGCGCTCGCGGAGGACGAGAGCGCCTATCACACCGCGCTGTCGCGCTTCGCGGACGCGCGGCGCCGTCGCTGGACCCGCGCGAGCCTCGCGGCGCTCCTCGTCATCGCCGCCGGGCTCGCGCTCGCGCGGCGGCGGGTCGGGGGCTGGCTGAATTCGGGCGCGCCTTCGACTTCGCCGTCGGTCCCGTTCGGCCCGGCGTCCGGCCCGGTCGGCGAGCGAGAGGAGGGGCTCGCGCCGGGCGCCGTACTCGGACAGAACTTCGAGATCGAGCGGGAGCTGGGCCGGGGGGGGATGGGCGTCGTCTACGAGGCGCTCGACCTCTCCCTCCGGCGTCGCGTGGCCGTCAAGCGCATGCGCGCCGAGATCTCGCGCCGAGACCGCGACCTCGAGCGCTTCCTGGAAGAGGCGCGCCTCGTCGCCGCGCTCAAGCACCCGCATATCGTCGAAATCCACGCCGTGCTGCGGGAGGCGCGCGAGGTGTATCTCGTCTTCGAGCTCGTGCGCGGGCGGCCTCTCGACCGGCTCCTGGCCGAGCGCGGGCGGCTGCCGGCCGCCGATACCGTCGCGATCGCTCGCCGCGTCGCGGCCGCGCTCGACTACGCGCACGCGCAGCGAGTCATCCACCGCGATCTCAAGCCCGGGAACGTCATGGTCGGAGACGGCGACGAGCTCAAGGTGATGGACTTCGGCCTGGCCCATCAGGCGAGCCAGACGGTCGCGCGGCTCACCAAGGCCGAGTCGTGGGGCACGCCGCCGTACATGGCTCCGGAGCAGGAGGTGGGGGAGGTGTCGCGCGCCTCGGACGTATTCTCGTTCGGCGTCTGCGCGTACGAGATGCTCGCCGGACGCCTCCCGTTCGACGAGGCCGATCTCTTGGCGCAAAAGCGCGCCGGCCGGTGGGCCCGGCCTTCCTCGATCGGGCTGCCCGCCGCGCTGGACCCCGTGTTCAACCGGGCGCTGGACCCTCAGCCGGACGCCCGGTTCCGGACGGCGGGCGAGTTCGCGGCCGCGCTCGCGGGCGCGAGCTCGTAACCCGGCCTGTAATATCCCGCCCGGGGGCGCCGTAATCCCATCAGCCGGGTATGCCCACGCGAGGCGACGCTCCGACGGAAGCACCCCTTGACGAAAGCCGCCTTCACCGGCTAAACTCGTGCTTCATTCGTTTCGCCGAGCCCAAGGCCGGGAAGGCCTTCGCCGCGCCGCCTATGGCGGCGCGGCACGCGGGAGAGGAACCGTGCCCGCAGGGAGGCTCTACGGAAACGGCATACTTCCGGGCGAAGGCGAAGCGAAAGAAGCGGGATCCCGTCCTGCTGTCGGCGGTCCGTTGGGTGGCCGCCCTCTTTGGCACCCTCTACCTGGCCTGGACGGTCGTCGCGCCGGCGCATTCCGGCGCGATCGGGCTGATGATCGGCTCGCACGTCACGGCCGCGCTCGGCGCCTCCGCCTACCTGCTCCTGGCGCTCCTCCTCTACGGGCTCGCGCTCTACTTCAAGACGGAGAAGCTCTCCGGTTACGTGACCTGGGCCGCGGGAGCGCTGCTCGTCTTGGGCTCCGGGGCCATGCTGCTCGCCGCCGCCGCCGGGGCGGGCGGCTCCTTCGGCGCGGCGCTCTACGCCTTCGGCACGCGCGTCGTCGGCGCGTTCGGGTCGTGGCTCGGAGCGCTCGCCCTCGGCGCGCTCGGACTCCAGGTCCTCTTCGACATCTCGTGGCTCGCGGTCGTCGCGAAAACGTGGAAGACGCTCGCCGAAGACTACCGCGACTGGGCGCGCGCGCGCCGCGAGCTCGCGGAGCAGATCCGGATCGCGGCCGCCCCGGGCCGGCCGGTCAAGCTCGCGGCGCCGGTCGCCGAGCCCGTCTCGCCGCCGCCGGCGCAGCCCGTGCCCGTCGTGCCGCAGCCGGCCGCCAACGAGCTGCCTCCCGAGATCAAGCCGGAGAAGAAGTCCTCCGGCAAGCCGGCCAAAGGCGCCTTGCCGGAGCAGTCCGGCCCGTACAAGCATCCCCCGATCGACCTCTTGCCGGCGAAGAAGGGCGACGCGCTGTCGGGGAAGCCGTCGGAGGCCGAGATCCGCGAGGCGATCGTCTCCCTCGAGGCGACGCTCACGTCCTTCGAGATTCAGGCGCGCGTCTCCGGCTACAGCCCGGGGCCCGTCATCACGCGCTATGAGGTCGCGCCGTCCCCGGGCGTGACGGTCGCCTCGATCGTCGCCCGAAGCAACGACATCGCGCTGTCGATGAAGGCGAAGGGGATCCGCATGATCGCCCCGATCCCGGGCAAGGCCGCGATCGGCATCGAGATCCCGAACCAGCGGCCGGCGATGGTCGGCCTGCGCGAGGTGCTCGAGAGCCCGGCGGTGGCGGGCCAGTCCTCGCCGCTCGCGTTCGCCCTCGGGCTCTCGTCGGACGGCACGCCGATGGGCGCGGACCTGCAGAAGCTCCCGCACCTGCTCGTCGCGGGCGCCACCAACGCCGGCAAGAGCGTCATGGTCCATTCGCTGATCCTGTCGATGCTATATCGCGCCCGGCCGGACGAGGTGAAGTTCCTCCTCATCGACCCGAAGCGGATCGAGCTCTCGCTCTACGAGGGCATCCCGCACCTCTACGACCCGAAGACGCCGTGCGACCAGGTGCAGGTGATCACGCACTCGAAGGAGGCCGCCCGGTCCCTCAAGGCGCTGGTCACGGTGATGGAGCGCCGCTACGAGAAGTTCCAGAAGTACCGCGTGCGCGACATCCACGCCTACAACCAAGAGGCGGCCAAGCGCGGCGAGCCGGGCGAGTTCTACATCGTCGTCGTCATCGACGAGTTGGCGGACCTCATGGTCGTCGCGCGCGACGTAGTCGAGGACTCGATCCAGCGCCTCGCGCAGATGGCGCGCGCGGTCGGCATCCACCTCGTGCTCGCGACGCAGCGGCCGTCCGTCGACGTCATCACGGGAGTCATCAAGGCGAACCTGCCGTCGCGGGTCGCGCTGCGCGTGGCCTCCAAGGTCGACTCGAAGGTCATCATGGACGGCAACGGCGCCGAGGCCCTGCTCGGCAAGGGCGACATGCTCTACATGGCGCCGGGGCTGGACCCGATGCGCGTGCAGGGCTGCTTCGTCTCGACGGAGGAGCTCGGCCGCGTCGTCGACCACCTGAAGGAGCAGGGCAAGCCCGACTACCCGCCGATGGAGACGATGACCGCGGTCGGCGAGGCCGACCTCTCGAGCTTCGGCGTCGAGCCGCTCGAGTTCACGCAGGCGCTCAAGCTCGTGCTCGAGCGCCGCCGCGTGAGCCAAGACCTCCTCAAGAGCCAGTTCGGCTCCTCCGCGCGGGCGACGAACCTGCTGAGCCTCCTCGAGGTCAAGCAGTTCATCTTCAAGCCCGAGGGCTCCAACCGCTGGGAGATCCACTTCGACAAGATCGAGGACTACCTGCGGACGAACTATCCGCAGATCAACCTCGCCAAGCCCGGGATCTAGCTTAGCCGCATCCGGACGACCTGCATCGCCTCGGCGTACTGCACGCCCACGCGCCGGCCGTGCTCGCGGGCTTGCGCGCGGCAAAACTCCGTCTCGAGCTCGCGCCGCTGGAACTGGCTCGGGTACGCGTCGATCGCGCGCATCTTCGTCTCGATCGTGTGCGAGATGTCGACGTAGACGCGGGGGAAGAAGTCGACGGCGACCGGACGCGTCATCGTCGGGAAGTAGGTGAAGAAGTCGAAGAAGGCCACCCGGCTCGCCTCGACGCAGGCGTTGTGCACGAGGACGTGATCGCGATGGAAGTCCGAGGTCCCGTGCGAGAGCATGAGGGCGGGCCCGGAGTCTCGGATCAGCCGCTCGATGAGCTCGACGAGCTCGTAGGCCTTGAGGTCTTCGATCCGCACGCCGTTGTCCAGCAGGAAGCGCAGCTCGGACATGCCGACGATCTCGGCGGCCGTTTGCGCCTCCGCCCGCCGCGTCTCGTGCTGGTTCGGCACCGACACGACGGCGCCGACGACCTTCGCGCCGGCCAGGGCGAGCGAGGCCAAGGTGCCTCCGATCCCCAGCTCGAGGTCGTCGGGGTGGGCTCCGAGCGCGAGCACCGTGCGGCCGGCATACTGGTGGAAGGGCCGCCGTGCGGCCGGGGCGGCCGCGGCCGCGCCGTGCGTCTTGGTGAGGTCCATGTTCCCTCCGGGGCGTGAGCCCAGTATAGCGGCGCGCTCCGCGCCGCCGGATGGAGGCGCGGTAAGATGCTTCTACCCAAATTATGTAGAATGCCCGCGTTCGATGAAGACGCTTTTTCCGGCCCTTTTCCTCATCGCCTCGGCATGCGGACCCGCCTGGTCGAAGCCGAAGAAGGCCGAGCCGGCGCCGACCCCCTCGCCCGAGGCCCCGGCGGCCCCGACCCGGGGCCCGGCGGCCTCTTTCGAGCGCGCGACGCCTCCGTCGACCCCCGAGGAGCTCATCGCCCATTTCGAGGTCCTGGACCGCAAGCTGTCGTCCCTGAAGGGCCGCTACGTCCAGACGGTCACCATGGACGAGACCGGCACCGTCCAGACGATCGAAGGCAAGATCGCCTATCTCAAGCCGGACCGGCTCCGCATCGAGCACGTCCGGCCGGAGCGCCAGCTCGTGGTCAGCGACGGGAAGGCGATCTGGGTGCACCGCTTGTCGTCGAACCAGGTGATCCACTCGGAGCTCGCGGACTGGCGGAAGGCGGACCCCATGATCAACAGCCTGCTCGACTTCGGCGGCTACGCCGCGCTCGGGAAACGCTACGACGTCGCCTACTCGAGCGCGACGAGGCTCGCGACGCTGACGCCCAAGGAGAAAGGCGCCGACTACACGCTGCGCCTGACGCTGGCGGACAAGACCTACTTCCCGGTCGAGACGGAGCTGCGCCTGGCCCAGATGAGCGTGCGCACGAAGCTGGAAGGGCTCGAGTTCAACCCCAAGCTGCCCGAGGAGGATTTCTCCTTTACGCCCCCGGCCGGCGCCGACGTCTTCCGCAACTTCAAGCCGCCGAGGCTCTCCCCATGACGGACGCGACCGGTTCCGCCCCCGACATCGGCTCGGTCCTGCGGCAGGCCCGCATCCGCCGCGGGCAGAGCCTGGAGGTCGTTTCCCAGCAGACCCGCATCCCGAAGAAGATGCTCGAGGCGCTCGAGTCGAACCGCTTCGACGAGTTCCCGGCGGTCGTGTACCTCCGGGGCTTTCTGAAGAACTACTGCGATCACCTCGACATCGAGTTCGACCCCTTGTGGCAGCAGATCGACCCCAAGACGGCGAAGCCCGGCCCGGCCGACACCGACGGCGCCCCGGCGGCCGCGAAACACGAGCCCGCGCCGCAGGCCTCCGACGCGCGCGCGCAGGAGCACGCGGACGCCGCCGACGGGCCGAGCGCGGCCCAGCTCCTGCCTTTCCTGCTCATCGGCGGCCTGCTCGTCTCCGGGATCGGCGTGTGGCTGCTCAACAGCCGCAAGCCCGCCCCGCCCGAGCCGGTGGTCGCGCCGCCGCAGCCGCCGCGCGAGATCGCTCCGATGCAGGCGCCGAAGGAGATGGCCCTGCGCATCGTGGCGCGGCAAGACTCGTGGATGCAGCTGCAGACCGACGGCGTCCTGCGTTTCCAGGGCCGCGCCCCGGCGGGCCTGTCGCTCGACTGGAAGGCGATGGACGCCTTCGTGCTGAGGACCAAGGACCCGTCCGCGCTCTCCGTCTTCCTCGACGGCAAAGAGGTCCCGCTCACCGACGCCCTGAAGAACTCGGCGGGGGATTACAAGATCGTACGGCCCTAGGAGAGGTAGCGTGCCAGGCCTCGATCGATCGGCGTAACGGTGAGGCCAGGCACGCACCCTAGAGAAACGCCATGGCCGTGATGACCCTTCCCAACAAGCTGACGATCGCGCGCCTCGTGATGGGCATCGCGACCTTCGGCTGTCTGTGGAGCCTCAACCCGGCGCTCTACCTCGCCGCGCTCGTCCTCTACGTCGCCGCGACGATCACCGACGCGATCGACGGCTACATCGCCCGCAGCACCCAGTCCTCGAGCCAGTTCGGCGCGCTCGCGGACCCCATCGCCGACAAGGTCCTCGTGCTCGGGGCGCTCCTCGCCTGCATGCACATCCGCTGGCTGCGCATCCCCGGGCTGGCCGTCTTCCTGATCCTCGTCCGGGAGCTCCTGATCGGAGGCCTGCGGACCCTCGCGGGCGTCCAAGGCAGGCTGCTGTCGGCCGACCGGTGGGGGAAGTGGAAGATGGGGATCCAGAGCGGCTCGGTGATCGCGATCCTCCTCCTGCTGGTGGCGGTGGACACGTTCAAGGTGCGCCTGCCGAAGGGCGCGCTCCACATTCCGGCCGCGCTGACCTGGCTCAGCTCCTTCGTCACGGTCGTCAGCGGGCTCGTCTACATTCGCCAGAACTGGCGGCTCTTGGAGTCGAGCTGGGGGTCGAAGCCCCCGGCCGCCACGCGCCCGTGAGGGCCGTTTGTACCGCCGTTGCGACCTGCCTGTATTTAAGCTATATTCCGGCCAAGCTCACGTCGGGCCTCGGCGTCGCGACGACGCGCCGCTGGGCGGGGACGGGGTTCGTCGGGACGCTCGTCGGGTGGGCGCTCTGGACCTTCCTCCCCAAAGACCCGGTCGAGTACTGCGCGGCGGTCGTCGTCACGACCGTCGCGGCAGCCTGGGTGTGCGACGAGGCCGAGAAGGGGTTGGGCGGCCACGACGATACCCGGATCGTGCTCGACGAGACCGTGGGTTTTTGGGCGGCGGCGGCTTGCCTGCCGCCGCAGACGGCGTGGCTGGCGGCGGCGTTCGTCTTGTTCCGGATCCTGGACGCCGTGAAGCTGCCCCCGTACCGCTGGCTGGAGCGGCTCCCCGGCGGCTGCGGTGTGGTGATGGACGACGTCGGGGCCGGCGTGGCGGCGAACCTGATCCTGCAACTGGTGGCGCTCCTCTCCCGCTGATGCACGCGCTTCTATTGTCCGCGCTCCTCGCCGCGCCCTCGGGGGCGCAGCCGAGCGAGCCGGTCGTCTCGAGCCCGACCGTCGTGCTCTCGACGGGCCCCGACTTCGGTCCCCGCCTGACGACCGCCAGCGGCCCCTGGCTGCTCGGCGACGTGAAGTTCCACGGCGCGCGCACGGTCAGCATCTACGCCCTCGGCTCCAAGGTCCGCGCCAAGCGCGGCAGCCTCTACTCCCCGGCCGACGTCCAAGGCGACGTCCAGGCGCTCCTGGAGATGAACGTCTTCAGCTCGGTCTCCTCGGGGCTGTTCGCCACCGACGAGCCGGTCCCGCAGCAGTACGTCGGGATCGTCGGGTCCACGACGACCGTCCGCCTGGTGTTCTTCGTCGAAGAGAAGGGAGCGCCCGCCCCCGCGCCCGCCGTCAGCACCGCGCCGGTGCGGCCGGAGGACCGCGTGCCGCCCGCCGCGATCAGCGGCGTGGTGTTCACGCCGACCGCCTACCGCGGCCTCGGACGCTACAACCGGCCCGGGCTCGGCCTCGACTTCAACGGCGTGTACTACATCGGCCGGCTCTACGGTAAGAACTCGAGCGACTACACCACGCGGAAGACGAACTACATCGACCGGATCGGCGCGTGGTTCGTGTCCGCCGACGGCAAGATGCAGCTCCAGTCTGAGACGAAGTGGCGCCCGGCCATGGCGGCCGGCGTGCAGGGCTACTTCACGTTCCGCGACGCCCCGCAGCCCTCGATCCAGACGCCCGGCGTCACGGTGAACGTCTCGCAGAAGTCGACCCGCGCGTTGGCCGACGCCTACGTGGTGTTCTCGAAGAAGACCGGGCCCGTGCGCTCGAGCGTCGGCTACATGCAAGGAAACTTCGCCGACGGCATCCCGCTCCTGACGGAGTTCCTGTCGCGGGAGGCGCTGAACTTCTCCGGGCGGCCGAACACGACGGCGCAGTCGAAGAGCGCTTTCTTCTTCAGCATCCTCGGGCTCCCGAAGCCGGCGTACCCGCTCGGCTTCGAGTTCATCAAGCCGAACGGCATGGCGCTGAGCCCCTACCTGATCAACTTCAAGCTCGGCTACTTCCTGAAGCTGAACTTCGACATCGCCTACCTGAAGTTCCAGAACGGCTACGACCTTCTGGGCATGTTCCAGTTCCGCTACAACTACTTCCCGAGCCGCTGATCTGAAGCAAAAAGAGTAAACCCTGGGGACAGTCCCCAACGTTTACTTTTTCTGCTTTTGGCGGGCGATGGCGAGGTACTTCATCGCGTCTTGGCGCGCGGGGTCGAGCTTCAGGACTTCGCCCATCTCGGAAGCGACCACGGCCCAGTCGCGGTCCCAGTAGAGCACCGCCAGGTTGAAATGGGCCTGCGCCGCCCGCGGGTCCGACTGTAGGGCGAGCCGGTACTGCCGCTCGGCCTCGTCGCGCTTTCCTTGCCGCTCCAGCGCGACGCCCATGTTGAGCCTCGCGTCGGCGATCCCGCGCCGGGCGCCGGAGAAGATCGGAGGCAGCGAACGGTAGGCCGTCGCCAGCTCCAGCGTGCGCTCGAAGAGACGCGCGGCGACGGCATAGGCGGAGAGGGCCTCGGGCAGGCGCCCCGCGGAGAATTCCGCGAAGGCCAGGAACATCGGGGCGTCGGGCAGGTGCCACTTCATCGCCCAGCCCAGCAGGAGCGGGCGCGCGGCGCGCTCGAGCTCCTGTTTGTCGATGAGCCACGATCCCATGCGCTGGCGAGCCATGACGTAGGCGTCGACGATGTCGGAGTGGAAGAAGTCCGGCTGCTCGTCGTAATCGAACCCCCCGCGTCGCGACATCAGCGTCCAGGGCGCCTCGGTGGTCGCCGCCGCGGTGGAGTACGCGATGACGAGTCCGCGCGCCGGACCGCCCTTGATCCCCTCGGGCACCTCGCAGTCGGTGGTGAAGTGGAGGGCTTCGTTTAAGGCGGCGAAGCGGTCCCAGTCCTCGGCCGAGCGCAGCGGCCCCATCCGTCCCGGCTCGCCGAGGCGGCGGCGGGCCTCCTGGTACCACGGGCTGCCCGAGAGCCCCTGCGCCACGAGCCTCACGTCGCGCCTCAGCCCCTCGACCTCGCGAGCATACCAGAGCGAGAACAGCGGCACGTCCTTCTTCGCGACGAGCGTCGCGCCCCGGGGAGTCGAGAGCCAGACGTTGCGCGTGTAGTCGTAGTTGTGCAGGTGCCAGCGGCGCGAGACGTCCCAGCGGTGCCACAGGGGCGCGAGCCCGAGGAGCACGAGGGCCGCGGCCGGCACGCGCGGCTGCGCTTCGGCGAGCGCCGCGGCGCCGAGCGCGGCGAACGCCGCGAGCACGACGTCGCAGAGCAGGTAATGCGGCTCGACGATCGCGAGGGCGTGCGGATTCGGCGGCAGGTTCGCCAGGAACAAGAACAGCGGCCCCGAGGCCAGACCGGCCAGGAGCAGCCCGAGCGCCTCGCCTCGGTCCCGCCGCCACGCCGCCCATAGGCCGGCGAGCGGGAGCCAGACGCCGGCGCCCAGATAGTCGCCCCAGAGGTGACGCGCGTAGGCGCGGAGGTTCTCCCCGAAGAGCTCGCCGGGCGCGTAGTTCTTCGACAGGAGGTCGAGCGTGCCGCCGTAGCTGCGGCGCGTCAGCGAACCGATGAGGTTGTCGAGCCTGGCGGGATGGTTCCAGTCGAGCCACGGCCCGGCAGCGGAGCGGATCGGCAGGTACAGATACACCGAGAGGCCGAGGAGCGCCCACGGGATCGAGCGCAGGATCCAGCCTCCGGCCTCGCCTTCCTCGTCGCGCCATCGGCCCGCGCTGAAGACGAGCCAAAACAGGCCCGGCGCCCACAGCAGGAGATCCGTGCGGTTGGCCAAGGACAACCCATAGAGGAACGCGAAGCCGCGCCACAGCCGCCGGTCGTAGGAACGCCGCAGCCGCAGGGCCAGCCCGAGGAGCGCGATCGCCTGGAGCAAGCTCAGCGAGTACATCTCCCCGACGATGGCGACCGACCAGAACGTCCGGTTGCAGCCCAGCCAGAGCGCGGCGAGCGCCGCGGCGCCGATTCCCGCCAGCGGCTCGAGCACGAGAAATAGCGCGGCGACGGCCCCGGCCGCGCAGAGTGCCGACAGCAGCGTCAGCCGGTAGGCGGCCGACCCGAAGGGCAGCGCTTGGGAGAGCTTGCCGAGCAGGATGTAGAGCGGGTACGAGGGGGGATGCGAGACGCCGAGCGTCGCGGCGGAGGTCGCCATCTCGCCCGCGTCCCGGTAGGGGGCGAGGTAGCCCGGCATCGTGAACACGTAGGCGGCGAAGAATCCGAGGAACAGCCCGAAGGCTACGCGCTCACGCATAGCCCAGGCGGCGGCGCATGAGCCATTCCAGGGTCAGGAGCGCGGCGACCAGCCACAGCCACGCCTGCGCGTCCCACGGGTTGAACCGGCGCAGCACCTCGGCCTCCCGCCGCACCGGCGGCAGCGCCTCGAGCCAGTCCGGCACCGGCGCGCGGTCGAGGTCGGCGTAGCGCCCGCCGGAGCGCTCGGCGAGCTCCTGGAGGCGGCGCCGGTTCAGCGGGGACTCCGGCGGCCGCGGGTGCCAGACGAACCGCGCGCGGTCCTCGCCCCACGCTTGGCCGCGGTAGCGCGCGACGGCGCGCAGCTCGTGCGGGCCCTCGGCCAGCCCGGTCAGCTCCACGTCGAAGACTCCGGGCCGCCGCTCGCGCGGCACCACCGAGCGGGACTGGCCGCCCGGCGCCGTCCAGAACACCTTGAGGTCGGCCTCGGCGCCCGACAGCGGGCGGAAGCCGTCGTCGAAGAGGTGCACGGTGAGCACGGCCGGCTCGCGAGGCGGCAGGCGGTCGGGCAGCGGCGCGAAGCGGACCTTTTTGAGCTCGAGGGAGCCGCTCAGATACTGCACCGCGCGGGACCAGAAGCGGGAATAGAAGGTCGAAAGCTTCCAGTCGGCCCCGGCGCCCAACCGCCAACGCCAGGTCGAGTCGGTGCCGACCACCATCACCTTCCCTTTCCCGTACTCGCGGACCGAGACGATCGGGAGCGCCTGCCCCGCCGGCGTGCGCTCGGCGGGGTGCGCGAGGAGGACGGTCGCTCCCGGGCGGACGGCCTGGAAGCGATTGAAGCCGTCGAGCGGCGGCAGAGATTTCCAGAGCGCGGCGACCGCCTCCGGCGTGTCGGCAAGCCGGACGAGCGGGTTCTCCGGCGCGGTGAGCCGGGCGTGGAAGGTGCCGGCCTGGTAGTCGTCCGGGTTCTGCCACAGCGAGACCGGGAGTATCTCCTCGAGCGGCGTGCCGTGGTAACCGCCGCGCGTGAAGGCGTTCGAACCGCCGACCACGAGCAGCCCTCCGCCCTGGGCGACGAAGCGCTTCAGCCCGTCGAGATACTGGACCGGGAGGTTGAAGCGCCAGTACGCGAAGTTCTCCAGGATGAAGAGGTCGAACTGCATGAGGTTCTGGACGAAGATCTCCTGCGCGGGGAACGGGATCAGCGAGAGCTCGTGGTCCGACACCGGGCTCATGTTCTCCGGGTTGCGCAGGATGACGAAGGAGACGAGCTCGTGATTGGGGTCGGACCGGAGCTGCTCTCGCAGGTGGGCGTACTCGACGCTCGGGCGGCCGGCCAGGTACATGATCCGGTACTTCTGGCGGATCACCTGCACGCCGAACTCGCGGGACACCTGCGCCTTGGCGCCGGCCGTCGCCGGCGCCGAGGCCTCGATCCGCAATCGTTCCTCTCCCAAGCTCGCGGCCTCCACGGAAATCGTGGCGGAGAGGACCTCGAAGTTGGACCCCACCGGCAGCTTGGTGGACCCGGCCAGCGCGTTACCCTTCCAGACCTTGACCTCGACCTCGGAGCCGGCGAGCTCGGACGCCTCGACCGACACGAAGACCGGGAAGCGGGAGTGCAGGAACACGAAGTCCGGCGTGCGGAGCTCGGCGAACGACAACGCGCGCACCGCCTTCTTCGGCCCGATCCCCAGGGAGTCGACCGGCGCCCGCCACCGCGAGAGCGCGGCCTCGACGGAGGCGGCGTCGTCCGAGGCGCCGTCGGAGAGGAGCCAGAGGCGGTGCGCGGGCGAGCCGTCGGCCGCGTCCTGCAGCGCGGCGACGAGGTCAAAGCCCGCCTGGGAGGGCTTGAGCCCGTCGAGGTCCTCCCAGCGGATCCGGCGGCCGCGCTCCGCGGCGGCGTAGAGCACGGGCTCCGCCCGCTCCTCGAGCTCGGCGCGGTGCGCCTTCAGCCACGCGACTCCGCGCTCGAGCCGCGTCGCGCCCGTGCCGTCTTTCGCGCCCATCGTCAGCCCCTGGTCGAGCACGATCGCGACGCGCGGCTTGGAGAGCTTCGCCTGAAGGCGCTCGAGCGTCGGCTGCGCG
>JACQPK010000409.1 GCA_016207565.1 Elusimicrobiota bacterium | reverse complement strand
GTGTCGGCGTGGGCGGCGGTGTCGGCGTGGGCGGCGGTGTCGGCGTGGGCGGCGGTGTCGGCGTGGGCGGCGGTGTCGGCGTGGGCGGCTCGGGTGGGCCGGGCGTCCGCACCAGGGTCCGAGTCGGTGCCGGCGTCCTGCCCGGGGTCGGGGTCGGGGTCGGTGAGGGCGTGATCACGACGATGCGCGTGTTCGGGCCGACGCGGACGACGGCGGGCGTCGGCGTCGCAGAAGCTGTGGGCGCCTCCGGTGCGGGCGAGGGTGTGATCTGAGGTACCGGGGTGGCGATCACGAACGTCATCCCCTCCTTCGCGCGCACCGACACTGGCGGGAGTTCTACAAATCGGGTCCGTGCGCCGATCCCCATCGCGTATCGCGAATCCTCGAATGCCTCGAGGAGCTGCGGGCCGAGACCGATGCCCGCTTGGCTCGCCGACAGGAGGGCCGCGCTCGCGACCAGAGCGACCGCCGTCCAGCCGACCCTGACCGTTGGTCGGACGCGACCCGTGACCGCGACAGCCAACGGGATGAGCAGCGCGAGCCCGACGAAGAGATATCGGCGCAGGCCCTCCATCGGTACGACGGCCACGTAGGCGAACACGAGCGGCCACCAGCGCGGCGCCTGCTGGAAGCGCACGAGGCTCCAGAGGCAGAGGCCGACGAGGAAGAGCGCCAGGGCGTCCTTGAGGTTGAGCGACGACCAGACCACCAGTGAGGGGAAGAACGCGGTGAGGGCCAGGGCGAGCAGCGCCGAGCGCCGGTCGAACAGCCGCCGCGCGATGTCGAACGCGAGCAGGCTGGTGATGACCGCCAGCGTGCCGTTCAGCAGGATAGGAACGAGGACCTCGGGTCCGATGACGAAGAAGATCAGGCTCTCGAGGTAGACCCAGGTGCCGAAGAGGTAGGCATTGCCGTTCCAGTGGTCCTCGGGGACCCAGGGCCGCTGGACGTCCCCGCGCACGTAGCGGACGTAGTGGTCCGCGAGCAGCGCGTACTCGCGGTCGTCACCGGGGATGAAACCGCCCTGGCCCGATGCGAGCGAGCCCGTGAACAGGACGACGGCGACGCCGACATGCAGCGCGAAGCTGAGCGCGACGATCGCACCGACGAGGCGCCGGTCCGCAGCGGGCACGACGCGTCGGACGACGAGCCAGAGCAGTCCCGCGAAGAGCGGCACGCTCGCCGCGGCCGCGATCCGACCGTCCGCGATGAGGATGCCGAGGCCGACCCCGAGGAAAAGGCCGGTGAGCGCGGCGGGCACCGCGCTCGGCGATCGCACCGCCACGTTCCCATGCCGCGCCTTCTCCAAGCGTTCCACTCAGATCCCTTCCCCCGACGCGAGGAGCGGAAATGTAACGTGAATAGGGAGAGCGTTCCGACAGCGTGCGAGCTCAGCGTGCGAGCGCGAGGTCGCCCCGGCTCACCTCGTGACGCCGCGATCGAGCCACCGGCGCCACGATGCCGCTAGGACCGCACAGGAGCCACGAAGAGGCGCACGTCCGCGCTAGACCGCCCTTTTTTTCCCACACTCCCGCGAGCGTTCCGGATCCTACGAACCGCGTGCGCGCTGGGAGCGCCTGCTAGCCTCCCGGCGCGGCGACGCCCCCTGGTGCGCTGGTCCGCGCCAGCGGGCGGTGCCAGGGCACGCGGCAGAACGTGACGGACGCGAGAACGGTCGCCCACGGGACGACCATCGCTCTGTGTCGGTACAGCGTCCCCCAGTTGCCCTCGGCAAGGGAGAGCAGGCCGATGACACCGACGACGAGCAGGACAGGACCGGCGAGAAGTCCGAGCCGACGACGGTCCCGAACAACGGTGAGCACAGCGCCGAGCAGGACGAGATACCAGAGCGCGAGATCTGGCAGCACGGCGAGGTCGATGCGACTCTCGAGATCCCAAGGGAAGGGGCTGAGCAGTGCGAACGCAAGGCCCTTGGGCAGGTATGAGAGCGTACGCAGAGTCATCTCACTCGCGGGCCGTGCGGCCGCCGGGACCAGGACGAGCGTGGAGGCCGCCGGATCGGGAACGAGGACGGGCGGCTGCGGCGCGGGCGTCCTCTGGTCGGGCCCCACGACGACGATCTCGCCTGGATGCACGTATACGGTCCCGAGACCCGGAGTCGGACGAGTGGCATCGCTCGGCACCACGACGATCCGGGTGTCTGGTGCGATGTGGATCACGCTGGGACGCGTCGTCGGCGACAGCGTCCGGCCGGACTCAGACCCGGGGGCACCAGGCGTGGGTGCGGGCGTCCCGCCGATGACGAACGTGTCGCCCTCTTTCACGCGCACGGGCGGCGTGTCAACGAATCGTGTGCGCGCACCGATCGCCATGGCGTGGCGCACGTCCTCGAACGTGCCGAGCAGCGTCGAATCGAGACCGACACCGGTCTGCGCGGTCGCGAGCATGCCCGCGCTCGCGAGCACGGCGATCGTCGACCACCGGGCGCGCATGAGGGTCTTGATCCCGGGCGTGACCGCGACGACGACGGGGATGAGCAGCGCCAGCCCGACGAAGAGATATCGGCGCAGGCCCTCCATCGGTACGACGGCCACGTAGGCGAACACGAGCGGCCACCAGCGCGGCGCCTGCTGGAAGCGCACGAGGCTCCAGAGGCAGAGGCCGACGAGG
>JACQPK010000406.1 GCA_016207565.1 Elusimicrobiota bacterium | reverse complement strand
CGCGCGCTGCTCGACGACCTTGACCCGGAGTATTCCGGCGACCCCGCCGCCTACGATCCGGACGCGAGACGGGATGCCGGCGTCCGCGTGCGGGAGATCGAGCTGACCGGCCGCCTGCGCCGGCCGCTCGTCTCGATCGCCGGAGGCCGCGACCTCCTGGTGCCCGCGGCGTCCCACGCCGAGGGCTACGCGCGTCTCGTCGAGCGGGCGGGCGCGACCGCGCTTCACTCGCTGCGCGTGGTCCCTCACGGGACGCACGTCGACTCCGAGCGCTCCCGTTTCGATGGGGTCGAGCCGCTGATGCCGCACGCCCACGCCGCCTTCCTCGAGCTGGCGACCAACTGCAAAAAAAGTAAACCCTGGGGACAGTCCCCAGGGTTTACTCTTTTGGCCGCCGCGCGATGATCGACTGGATCGAGAGGAGGGAGGCCAACCGGCCGGCCCTTCGCGACGACTCCGGAGGGATCTGGTCCTACGGGGAGCTCGCGCTGCTCTGCCGGCGCGCGCACGGCTGGCTCGCCCGGCGCGGGCTGGCGCCCGGGGATCACGTCGCGACGCTCGGCTACGGCACCGCGGAGCAGCTCGCGCTATTTTTCGCCTGCCAGCGCGCGGGACTCACGCTCGTTCCCTTGAACTGGAGGCTGGCTCCCCCCGAGCTCGAGGCCGTCCTCGCCGACGCGGCGCCCCGCGTGCTGGTGTTTGACGAGGAGTTCCGCGAGACCGCGCTCGAGCTCGCCGAGCGCCGCAAGCTCCGGCTCGAGCCGACGCCGGCCCTCCGCTACGCCTATGCCTTGCCGTGGACCGGGGAGCCGCCGTCCGACGACGCCGTGCCGCTCATCCTGTACACGTCCGGGACCACGGGCCGCCCCAAGGGCGCGATGCTCTCGAACCGGATGCTCGCGGCGAACGCGCGCCAGACCGTCCTGGGCTGGGAGCTCGGCCCCGACGACTCGACGGTCACCGCCGCGCCGTTTTTTCACACCGGCGGTTGGAACGTGCTGACGCTGCCGCTGCTGTCGTGCGGGGGCTCGGTCACGTTGCTCAAACGCTTCGACGCCGATCGGGTGGCCCGGCTGACCGAGGACGGCCGCGCGAGCGTGCTGTTCGGCGTTCCCACGATGCTCGACTCTCTGCTCGGCGCGGGCCTGTCCCGCGGCCCCCGGTTCGTCATCTCGGGCGGGGCGCCCTGTCCCGCTAGTCTCGTCCACGCCTATCTCGACCGAGGGATCCCTTTCCGCCAGGGCTTCGGCATGACCGAGGCGGGCCCCAACTGCTTCCGCTTCCCGCCGGGGGAGGAAGCCCGGAAGGCGGGCTCCGTCGGGGTGCCGATGCCCGGCACGGAGATGAGGCTCGTCGACGGCGAGCTCTGGATCCGGGGCCCGCACGTGTTCTCGGGATACTGGGCCAGGCCCGACGAGACTGCGGCGACGCTCGTCGACGGGTGGGTCCGCACCGGGGATCTCGCGGCGCGGGACGCCGACGGCTTCTACCGCATCCTCGGCCGCAAGAAGGAGATGTTCATCAGCGGCGGAGAGAACGTCTACCCCGGCGAGGTGGAGCTCGCGCTCGCCGCGTTCCCCGGCGTGAAGGAGGCCGCGGTCGTGGGCGTGCCGGACGAGCGCTGGGGGGAGGCGGGCGTCGCCTTCATCGTGCCCGCCTCCGAAGGCACGGTCGACGCCGCCGAGCTGCGCGCGTTCCTCGACGCGCGCCTGGCGCGCTACAAGCGGCCGCGGGAGTTCCGCTTCCTCGACGCGCTGCCCCGCACCGCGATGGGGAAAGTCCGCAAGCCGGAGCTGCGGGCGCTCGTCTAGCGGGCCGGGCGCGGAGGCAGCAGCGTGTCCAGGTCGGCCTCGCGCAGCGTCTCCTTCTCTCTCAGCGCCGCCGACAGCCGGTCGAGCACCGCGCGATTGTCGGTCAGGAGCTTCTTCACGCGCGCATGCTGCTCGTCGAGGATGCGCTGCACCTCCTGCTCGATGAGGTTCTGGCGGCGCTGGCTCTGCGCCCGCCCCACGTTCGGCCGTTCGCCGTCGACGTCGTAGGAGACGAGCCCGATCTTCGGAGACATGCCGAACTTCATCACCATCATGCGCGCGATGCGCGTCGCCTGCTCGAGGTCGTTGGAGGCCCCGGAGAACTGCTCGCCGGTCACGAGCTCCTCGGCCACGCGGCCGCCGAGCGCGACGGCGATGCGGTCCTGAAGCCACTCGCGGGAGTACATGAAGCGCTCCTCTTCGGCGACGGTCTGGACCAGGCCGAGCGCCTGGAGCCCGTGCGGCACGATCGTGATCTTGCGGATCGGATCGGCGCCCGGCAACAGCCACGCGGTGAGCGCGTGGCCGCTCTCGTGGGCGGAGACGACGGCCTTCTCGGGCTCGGCCATCGCGAGCTTGCGCTCGTGACCGATCACGCGGCGGTCGATCGCCCTGCGGAAGTGGGGCATCGAGACGTGCTCGGCCTTCTCCTCGGCGGCCATCATCGCCGCGTCGTTGGCGACCTCCTCGAGGTCCGCTCCGGAGAGCTTCGGCGTGAGCTTGGCCACCTGCTTGAGGTCGACGTCGGGGCCGAGCTTCATGTTCTTGGAGTGGACTCCGAGGATCGCCGCGCGGCCCTCGAGGTCCGGCAGCCCGACGGGCACCTGCAGGCCGAGCCGGCGGCCGCGCATGAGCGCCGCGTCGAGGAGCTCCGGCCGGTTGGTCGCCGCCACGACCACGACGTTGTCGTTCTTC
The DNA here is from genome assembly GCA_016207565.1 of Elusimicrobiota bacterium. GTDB lineage: Bacteria > Elusimicrobiota > Elusimicrobia > UBA1565 > JACRDR01 > JACRDR01. The sequence continues at coordinate 1,451 of JACQPK010000406.1, read as the reverse complement.
GGGTCGGACATCTCCGCCAGGAGCGAGTTGAGCGTGTTCTCGTACTCCTCGTTGCCGTCGCCGTTGGACCGGCTCTTGCCCACGGCGTCGATCTCGTCGATGAAGAGGATGCCCGGCTTCTTGCCGTCGGTTCTGGCCTCGGAGAACGCCTTCCGCACCGACTCGGGCCCGACGCCCACGTACTTGTTCACGAAGTCGGAGCCCTTGCGCTCGACGTAGGTCGCGTTCGCCTCGCCCGCGAGCGCCCGTGCCATGAGGCTCTTGCCGGTGCCGGGAGGCCCGAAGAGGAGGATGCCGCGGAAGCCCTTGGCTCCGAGCCGCGTGTACGGCTCGGGGTCGTTGAGGAACCGAACGACGCGCAGCAGCTCGCGCTTCGCCTCGTCTTGGCCCGCGACGTCCGCGAAGGTGATCTTCGGCTTGGCGGGTTCCTGCGCGGGCTGGCCCGGCGGCGTGCGCAGCCCGAGCGGCCGGCCGGGAGTCGGGGGCGGGGCCTCGGGTTTGCCGTTCGGCTCGCCGCGCTCGAAGCCGAAGTGCCTCCGCAGGTCGGACCAGGACTCGACTCGTCCGGCGCGGTTTCGCGCGACGATCTTTTCGGCGCCGGCCTTCACCTTGACGCGCGTCGCCTCGTCGGCCTCGTCCCAGCCTTTGCCGGTGGCCGTCACCCAGCGCCGGCGCGCGAGATAGTACTGGAAGCGGACCGAGCCCTCGATCCAGCGCACGAGGAGCATGAGCCCGACGATGCCGCCCCCGATGAGGGAGAGGGCCGCCCATGCCGGCAGCGCCCCGGCCGCGGCGGCGCCCTGAGCGGCGACCGGCGCCCCGGCGGCGACCGCGAGAAACGCCGGGCGCGGGCTCGGCCGAGCGAGCTCGCTCTTGCGCGCTGGCGCGGGAGCCGCCGGTACGCCCCGGCTCTCGTCGTCGGCCGCCGCGCCGTCTCCATGGTAAGCCCGGGCGAGAGCGGCGGCGGAAGGCCCCTGCTCCGCGAGGCGCCGGAGACTCTCCAGGTACTCCGCTCTCACCCGCGTGGAACTCGGCAGGGGAACGATGGGCTTCACCAGGGCAAGCGTCGTCAGGCCGCTCGCCGCAACCCGCTCCCCGCTTCGCGGTGAGAAGGAGTTCGCCCCCGCGAGCGGCGCGATCGGAGCCCCGACGCTCGGGACGGGGGAGGCGGCCGCGCTCGCCAGGGACCTGGCGAACGCGGGCGACGGCGCCAGCAGCGCGGCCGAGAGGAGAAGCGACAGGAGCCGGGGGATCATGGCGCGAGTCTACGAAGCGCCGTGGATGTCATTGACGTACCCACATGGTCCCCGGCGCGTCGCCAGAGGGCCCGGTGGAGTTTGGGCCCAAGACCCTAGGTTATTTCTCATGGCTCCTAAGTCAATTCAACGGAGTGACGCAGAGGTACGCAAAGGAAATTACGAAAAGGCACGCAAAGGACAGAATTATTCATG
>JACQPK010000393.1 GCA_016207565.1 Elusimicrobiota bacterium | reverse complement strand
GCTGGAGGCTCTTGGTGACGGCGCCGCCCGCCCAGAACATCGGAAGGGAGTTGACGAACCCTTCGGCGACGGTGATCACCGACGAGAACCTCTTCGCGCCCTCTCCGAAGGCGCCGGCGCCCGCCATCTTGCCGTAGTTGCCCCAGCCCACGTCGGCGACCGTGGCGATCCGCTCGTAGTCGTTGATGCGGCGGGTCAGGAGCCGGGTCCGCTCGCCGCTCGTCATCCAGTACTCGCCGCCCTGATTGTTGAGCGAGGCCTCGCGGTAGGTCCGGGCCATGCCGTCGATGTAGTCGCGCGCCTCCGTCGTCAGCTTGCGGGCGTAGCCCCGGTCGGCGAGGCTCACGACCTGCTGCTCGCGCTTGTTCGGGTCCGACGACAGCATCCCGGTCGCGCGCAGGCCCTCGCTCCAGGCGTGCGCCTCGTTGATGCCCGCGCCCTCGTTGTCGCCGAAGAGGCGCCGCCAGCCCCCGGCGGACATGTTCATGATCCCCATCACGCCCGTCACGAGCTTCGACGACAGATCCATCGGCTTGTGCAGCGCCCACTCGGCGACCACGTTGTTGTTGAGGTCGTCGACGGCCTGCCCGAGCGCGGTCGCCCGGTCGCGCCCTTTCTCGTCCACCACGCGGCCTTGCCAGTCCCCGAGCCGGCGGCCGCCCGCCGGGCCGACCTCCTGGAGGCGGTTCTGGTCGACCCGGAAGAGGTGCTGCGTGACGCTGACCTTCTTCGAGACGACCATCACGCCTTCCTGCACCGCGGAATCGTGGTAGCGCAGGCGCACGATGTCGCCGTTGTCGCCGAACATGAACTCGTTGCGGACGACCTCGACGCGCTCGGGGACCCAGGCGCCGTTGACCTGCTGCTTCCCCGAGATGATGGACGTCGTCAGCACGTTGTCCGCCCGCCACTGCTGCATCTCAACCGCCGAGAGGCCCCACGGCTCCGCGGCCTTCGTGACGAGCGCCATCCGCGGCCCGTTGGGGCCGCTCTGGAAATGCCTCGTGTTGTCGACCTCGAAGAACCCGTTGACGACCTCGCCTCGCCCGCTGCCCTTGTCGGCGACGAGCTGGATCCGGTGGCGGACCTCGATGCCGCCCTCGCCGGTCGGAGACAGCGTGACGGTCGCCCGATTCGAGTTGAGGCGGTCGGCGTTGGCGACGAAGAAGTCGCGCAGCATCCGCTGGGTCCGCTCCGTCGCCCCCGGCGCGGTGCTGCGGTTCGGCATGTTCGCCGCCATCTCTTGTGCCCAGGTGTCCGCGCGCTTGACGATCTCGGCCCGCCGCGCGTCGCGATCGCCGCCGAAGCCCGCGAGCCCGGGCACCTCGAGGACGACCGTCTCCCGGCCTCCCTCGCCGGGGATGATCATCGTGTCCTGTCCGAGCGCCTTCGCGGCGGACTCGAGCCCGGGGGGCACGGAGGCCAGCGCGAAGGACGCGTTCACGCCGGGGGCCTGGCGGAGCGGGTCGACCTGCGCGTCGGTCCAGGCGTGCCCGTTGGCCGGCTTGTAGCGGTTGCGGACCGTCGTGGTGTGGCCGTGCGCGCCCATCTCCCAGCGGCCGGTCTCGGCCACCCACTGCTGCCTCGATTTGGGGTCGGTCGAGCGGTTCGCCCGGAAGTAGCGGTTCCCGTCCAAGAACCACGTCGCGTCCAGCTCGACGTAGTCGCCCGCGGCCGCCTGCTTCGGGTCGAGGTTGGCCTCGAATACGGGCCGGTTCCCTCGCCCGTAGCGGACCCGGCGCGCGGCGACCGCGGCGTCGGCCGGGGGGCCGGCCGCCTCCGCCTTCCGCCCGGCCTGCGCCTTGTAGTACACCTCGACGGTGCCGCCTTCGAGGTAGCGGAACTCCGTGACGTTGACGTCTTGATCCCGGTAGGACTCGTCGCGGTTTAGGTTGTAGACCCACAGCGGCCGGTCGCCGCGGTCGAGGACCTGGCGGGTCAGCTGCGCGCCCTCCCACTGGTCCAGCACGCGCCCTTGCGGCGTGATCTTCTGGCGGGCGACCAGGACCCAGGCGTCGCCCTGGCGCTTGTACGCCTCGAAGCCCCCGGCGGCGTCGCGCACGATCTTCTCGGTGGGCCGCGCCGGCTTCCCGGCCTCGAAGCGCGTGCCCGGCTCGAAGCGGTACTCGGTGTCTCCGTCGAACGCGGAGGCGGCGGTCGCCTCCGAGCCCTCCTCCGGGCCTTTCGTCTTGAGCTGCACGCGCAGGTCCGGGCGGCCTCCGCCGTCCGGGTGGCCCGTGGCGGCGTAGCGGTAGTACGAGCGCTCCTCGCCCTGGGGACCGCGGACCACCTGCTCGCGCAGGTCGCGCCGGTCGTCGAGCTTGCTGACGGACTCCGGGACGCTCCAGCCGCCCGTCCCGTCGGGGCGGAACGTGGTGTAGACGTCGCGGCGCGCGGGGCCCTCGCCTTCGGCGCTGATGTCGAGGCCGTCCACGGCCTCGGGCGAGAGGCGGCCGTCGCGCAGGAAGTTGTAGCGGACGCCGTGCGTGCGGCCGTAGCCTCCGGCGAGGTAGTCCAGGGCCGCCTTCCGGTCCTCGCCGAGCTTGCCGCGCAGCGCCTCGATGACGGCGTCGAACGCCTGCTTGCGGCGGGCCGGGTCGGCGGAAGCGTCCTGGGAGAGGGCGTTGAACCGGTCGAGGGCCTGCGCGACCGCGGGCTCGTGGCCGGCGTGGCCGGCGAGCTCCCTCGCACGCCGGGCGAAGTCCGCGTCGACGGAGGCGGGCTCGTGGAACGCCTCCAGGATCGGCCCGTCCGGCGCCCCCCGGCGGATGACGGTGACCTCGACCTCGCTCTCGCCCAGGCGGAACTGGCGCTCGGGGTTCGACGCGAGGTACTCGTAGTACGAGGTCCTTCCGGTCGCGCGGTCCCACACCGCGGCGGGACGGCCGTTCTCGAAGCGGACGGCCCCGGTCAGGTCCCCGTCGGCGTCGCGCGTGGCGGCGAACGTGCGGTGGCCGCCTGCCACGGTGGTCTCGGTGACGCGCCCGGCGTCGGCCTGGACCACGCGTCCGTCGACCAGTTGCCCGTTGTCGTCGAAACGGCCCTCCTGCCGGATGCCGTTGCGGGGGTCGCCGTCGAGAGCCTGCTCGATCGCCGTGATCGCGCCGGAGCCGTCGAACAGCCGGCGCAGGACCATCGGGCGGCCGTCGCCCGACTGGATCCTCGTCTCCCGCAGCCGCCGGTCGGCCGAGACGAAGCTCGTCCGGCCGTCCTCGGCCGTGATCGTGATGCCGGTGTAGGCGACGTCGGTCGCGCTCGACCCGCCGACGCTCTCGATCTTCCGGGTCTCGGCGGTGACGGTCTTGGCCTTGGGGTCGAGCGCCTCGTACGCCCCGAGCCGTTCGGCCAGCCGCTGCAGGTCGACCTCATCGACCCGGAGCGACGTCCCCGAGGGGACGTCGCCGCGAACCAGCGCGTCGGAGTGGAAGGCCCTTTCCTGATTCTCCAGGTCCCTGAGCGCCTTGCGCGCGGGGCGCTGCGCGTAGAACTGCGCGAGCTTGTCCTCGCCCATCACGTCCCAGTACGCGTTGAGCGCGTCCCACAACCGGCTCTCGCGCTCGTTGAGCTGGCCGGCCCGCGCCTTGGCGGCGAGCCCGGAGACCTCCTGCTGGCTCAGGCGCCGGAACGCGTCCATGAGCGCCGAGTCGTAGCCCAGCGCCTCGTTGACGGCCTGCGCGGCGTCGAGGCGCTTGATGCGGTCCTCGACCTTGAGCCGCTCCTCGAGCGCGCCGTCCTGGCTCGTGATCCGCGAATGGATGTAGCCGTTCGTCGCGTCCAGCCAGGCCTTGAGGCGCTCCTCGAACTCGGGCGTCCCGGCGAGGCCGTAGATCGCGGCGAGCTCGGCCTCGAAGTACGCGCGGCCGTCGGCGTTCTCTCCGCGGAGCACGGCGCGCATGGCCTCGGCCCGCCGGACCAGGAAGTTCTTGCGATCGATCAGGTAGGCCGCCTGCCGGCCCTGGGCGACGTCCGCCGCCAACTGCACGCCCTGCAGCGGAGTCAGAGAGAACTGCGGCGGGGAGAGCGGCCGCTCCGCGGCTCGCGTGACCGTCATCGGCGGCTCTTTGACCTTCAGCCCGGCCTGGCGCGGCTCCGGCCGGGGCTCCGGGGCCGGGCGCGGCGCGGGCCGGTCGGCGACCGATGCCAAGGGCCCCTGCGAGGCGCGGACCAGCCGGCCCGCGATCTCCGACGGGTCGGGGTTTTCGGGCCCCCGCTCGCGGGCGCCGGAGCCGTAGAGGAGCTGATCGACCCGGCGCGCGATCTCCTCGGCGCCGAGACCCGGCTTGGCGATCTCGGCGAGCTGGGCGACCTCGGCCTCGGTTAGGCGGGCGTCGCGCTGGAGCTCCGCGCGCAAATCCGCCTCCGAGACCGCGCCGAAGCCCATCTGCTCGAGATGGAAGCGGATCGCCGCCTCGGGGTTCGCCGCCTGCGTCCGGTCGGCGACGGTCTTCAGGCGCTGCCGCCACGCCGGCGCCCGCTGCTTCGCGTCGGTCGCGTTCCCGGGCTTCGCCTCCATCGCGCGGGCGATCTCGCCGAGCTCGGCCCACAGGACGCGGGCCTCGGCCAACTCGTCCGCGATGGCGCGCACGAGCCGATCCGCGCTCTCCAGCCGGTCCTTGGCGGCCGGGTTGCCGTCGAGGACCGCCTGGCGCTGGGCCGGGTCGCCGGGCAAGAGCGGGCGCGCCCTGTACGCGGCCTCGATCTTCTTGAGGGGGTCGTCGCCGGGCGCCCGCTTGCTCGGGTCGAGCTCGAGGAACCAGGAGGCCCAGGCGCGCTTGAGCGTCCCGAGCTCGCCGCGCTGCTTCTCGCTGTCCGCGCGCAAAGACGCCAGGTAGTCCTCGTGGCGGTCGCCCGACAGCTTCCCCAGATCCAGCGGCGGATGTCCGGCGACGAGGGAGCCGAGGGCTTCCTGGTAGCGGGGGTCCTTGGCGAGGTCCTCGGGGAGGGCCGCCGCCGCGGGCGCTATAGAGGTAGGCGGCTCCGCCCGAACAAAGGAGCCGGCGAGGGGCTGCCAAGGAAGGATTACAACGGAAATTACGACGGAAAGACAGCGCCGGAGGGGGCTCGGCGACCGCATAAGGGAAGTGTAGCCCCGAACTCCGGTTTGTCAAGGGGGTCAATCCTTGACAAAACAAGCGGATACTGATACAAGAAGGCCCTCATGAGGTGGCGTTGGCTGGCCGCCGTTCTCCTCGTCACGCTCTCGTCATGCCGGAAGACGCCGGCGCCCTTGGAATTCGTACCCCAGCGCTCCGCATTCGGCGATTTCGAGTGCCTCGTTCCGAAGGGTTGGGAGACGGAGTCGGCGCGCCAAGGCGATACCTACCGCTTCTCGATCTGGCTGGGGCCGGAGCACGACGGCGTCCTCTGGGGCCGACCGCGCATCGTCGCCGCCTGGCACGCGGCCGGCAAGACGTTCGACAAGCCCTCGGGCGACAAAGGCAAGTTCGACTCGGCGGACGACTACGTGAAGCAGAACCTCCGCACCGTCTGGGGGCCGGACGCCCAGTTCGTCGAGCCGCGCCGGCCGGTCACGGTGGGGGGGCGGGCCGCCGAGCGGCTCGCCGTGCGCGTGGAGAAAGACGCCTACATGGCGCTTCCGGGCGCGCGTCCGGTGAGCGCGGGCGGCGAGCGCATGTGGCGGCGCGACACCGCCGTCTTGGTCCCGACGCGCTCCGGCTTCTACACCTTCGTGTATCCGGCCGCGGAGAAGACCCAGCCGCTGTACGCCGCCGCCTTCGACAAGTTCATCGAGAGCCTGGTCTTCCTGAAGGACTCTCCTGTCGAGTAGCCGACGAACGGCGTGACGCGAAGGCACGCAGAGGAAGTAACATAAAGGAGCGCAAAGGACGGATTTCCACTGTCAATTCGTCCTTTGCGAACCTTTCCTTGAATTCCCTCTGCGGACCTCTGCGATGCTCTGTTTCATGTGTGACGGGGTCTGAAATAGTTGACCCGCCCTGACCGTACCGTCATTGACAGTTTTAGGACGGTTCTGTTACACTGACCGATCGAGCGCAAATGAACCGACTGCGTGGTCTGTTCCGGCAACTGAGCCGACACGTCACGGTGCTGGTCATTCCTCACACGGACCTGCCTCTGTGGCGCGCGCGCTTCTCCCTTAACTTCCTCCTGTTCGCCGGACTGCTCTGGACGAGCGGGACCGTGCTGGCCGGGTTCATCATCGGGCAGCACGCCGACTACATGATCACGAAGGCGGACAACCAGGTCATGCGGCACAAGATGCTGTACCTGGCCTCCGAGGTGGAGCGCTCGCGCAGCGTGCTGGAGATGGCGCGCGCGACCGACCGCCAGATGCGCGTGCTGCTCGGGATGCGCGACAAGCGCGCGATCGTCGAGGCGGAGGACGCCGTCGGAGGCCCGGCCGCGGGCGACCGCATGAATCTGACGAGGCTGCTGGCCGACAACCCGGCGCGCGCCCCGCAGCGCGAGATCCGGCGCAGCCTCGAGGCGCTCCGCGTCGAGTCGCAGAAGCGCGTCGCCAGCTTCCAGGAGATCGCCTGGCACATCACCAACGAGCGGAGCCTATTTCGCGCGACTCCGAACATCTGGCCCACGGCCGGGCGGATCACCTCGTACTTCGGCTACCGGTTCTCGCCGATGGCGTCGGGAGAGGTCGACGACAACGAGTTCCACGCCGGCGTCGACCTCGCCAATGACGCCGACACCCCTATCTTCGCGACTGCCGACGGGACCGTCCGGCACGCGGGCTGGAACGGCGGCTACGGTCGCATGGTGCTCATCGAGCACGGCTGGGGCTACTCCACGATCTACGGCCACACCTCGAAGGTCTTGGTCAAGCCGGGGGAGCGCGTGCAGCGGGGCCGCCTGATCGCGTACATGGGCACCACGGGCCGCTCCACCGGCAATCACCTGCACTACGAGGTGCTGCGCCACAACCGGCCGGTGAACCCGCTGCCGTACCTCAAGCGGCCTCTGGCGGACGATCCCGTAAATTAGCACCCTATCGGTATGACCCTCTTCCACAAAGGCGAAGGATCGTTCGACCCCGGCGATATGGAGACGCTCGTCGGTCCCGAGGCGTACTTCCAGGGAGCGATGACGGTCCGCGGGTCGATCCGCGTCGAAGGCCGCGTCGAGGGAGACATCCTCGAGGCCCAGACCGTCGTCATCGGTCCCAACGGCAAGGTGCGCGGCAACGTCTGCGCTGAGCGGGTCGTCGTCGGCGGGCAGGTCGCCGGCGACGTGGTCGCGGCCTCCATCCTCGAGATCAAGGCGACCGGCCGCGTGACCGGCAATCTTCGGACGCCCCGGCTGTTGATCGAGGAGGGCGCGTCGTTCGACGGCTCCTGCTCCATGAGCGAAGGCGGCAAGTCCTCGGCCGCTCCGGATCTCGACCCGGAACGGGTCGCAGAAAAGGCATAAGGTCGCGTGCCAGGTCTCTTTCAATGGTGTAACATGAGACCAGGCACATGGCTCCCAAGTTAAATCAACGGAGTGACGCGGAGGTACGCAAAGTGAATTACGAAAAGGAACGCAAAGGACAGAATTATTCATGGTTTCGTCCTCTGCGCTCCTCTCAGTGAATTCCTTCGCGTACCTTTGCGTTAGTCCGTTTTCCCTCGTCGACGGCGCAATTAACTTAGGAGCTATGACGGTGAGACCTGGCACGCACCTTATAGAAACACCATGAACGTCGGGATCAAACAGATCGTGATGGCCGGAGGGCCGACCCTGGCTCTCCTGGTCGCGCTGTCGATCTACTCGCTCGCCCTCCTATACGAGCGCTGGAACTTCTACCGGAAGGCGACGAAGGGGCTGGACGGGTTCGTCCAGCGCCTGCGCCAAGCGCTGGCCAAGGGCGACCTCAAGGAGACCCTCGAACTTGCCAAACGCTACGAGGGCCCGGCCGGCGAGGTCGTGGTGGCGTCGTTGGTCGGACCCGCGGGAAAGGAGGAGCGCAAGCGCGGCACGGAGCGCGTCCTCGAGCGCCAGCTCGCGAGGTTCCACCGCCGCCTCCCCTTCCTCGGCACCGTCGGCAGCACGGCCCCGTTCATCGGCCTCTTCGGCACGGTGCTCGGCGTCATGCGCGCCTTCAAGGACCTCGCCGGGGCCGCGGGAGCGGGGCCGGGCGTCGTCGCGATCGGCATCTCCGAGGCGCTCGTCGCCACCGCCGCGGGGCTCTTCGTCGCCATCCCGGCGGTCGTCGGGTACAACTATTTCCTCTCGCGCTCGGAGCAGTACGCCAACGAGCTGCGCTGGCTGACCGATGAGATACTCGATCAGCTGACCGAACGGAGGTAGCGTGCCCCGAGTCCGCCGGCTGGGCCAGCCGATCGTGGAGATGAACCTCATCCCGCTGATCGACGTCTCGCTCATCCTGGTCATCATCTTCATGGTGCTGACGCCGGTGCTCATCCAGTCGCAGCTCACGGTGAAGCTGCCGGAGTCCTCCACCGGCGCCCCGCCTCAGGCCGACACGACCGTCGAGGTCCAGATCAGCCGCGAGGGCGTCGTGACGATCGAAGGGAGGCCGGTCCCGTTCGCGCGCCTCGAGAAGGAGCTCTCGCTGCGGCTCGGCTCCGCCTCGAAGCGCAGCCTGCTGGTGCAGGCGGACCGGACCGTGCCGATCGAGCGCATCGTCCGAGTCCTCGACGTCGCGAAACGGCTCGGCGTCGGGAAGCTGGGCATCGGCGTGACTCCGCCCGCGGGAGGCTAGCGCGGGTGTTCGCCGACACGGACGAGCTCAAGCCCTATCTCAAGGCCTCCGCGGCCACCCACGTCGGGCTCGTGATCGCGGCGGCGCTGTTGGCGACCGGCAAGGGCGGCGCGCCGCAGGACGTCTACCGGATCGACTTCATCGGCCCGACCGCCGGCATCGCCAACCGGAACCCCGAGGCGGCGAAGGCCTCGCCCACCGCGCCGCCGGCGCGGCCCGCCGTAGGGCGGCCGCCGCCGATGCAGAAGCCCGACGAGTTCGCCCGCCGCCGGAGCGGCCCGCTCCCGAAGCCCAGCTTCCTGCAGCCCGGGCGTCCCGAGCCGGTTTTGGCCGAGCCCCCGCCGCCGGCCGCTCCGGCGGCCCCCGCGCCCCAGGCCGCGGAGCCCGCGGCGGCCGGTTCGGGAGAGGCGGCCGCGGAGGGCTCGGACGCGAACGTCTCGGCGGACCTCCCGAACTTCCCGTACCCCTGGTACATCACGCAGGTGCGCTCATCGCTGTGGAGCCGATGGTCCGCGCGGATGCCGCGGACCCCGGGTGGGGCGACCATCATGTTCATCATCCTCCGCGACGGCTCGCTGACGGACCTGCGGGTCGAGTCCTCGTCGGGCGACGCCGGCTACGATTACGCCGCGCTGACCTCGGTGCAGGAGGCGGCCCCATTCGCTCCGCTGCCTTCCGGCTTCCGCGAGTCGTTCTTGAAGATCCACGTGAGGTTCACCTCCCAGTGATGCGCCTTCTGCGCCTGCTCTCCTACGCCGGCGCCGGGTATCTGGCGTTTAGGGTCGGATTCCCCGACGAAGGGGCGCCCGGGATCTACCACGCGGTGACGGTGCCGGTCCTGATCGGCGGGGCGGTGGGCGTCTTCATCCTGCTGAAGGCGATCGACCTCGGATCCCGGGGCCTGGCGCTGGGGATCGAGCTCGGCTTCGGCGCCGCCGTCTTCCTCTACCTCGGCTTCACGCTCCCGCAGCAGAGCGGACGCGCGCCGTTGTCGCAGGTCTTGTCCGGCGAGGTGCCTCGCCGGGCTCAGGCGCGGAAGGGGCTCGAGAAGATCGGCCTCGATCCGGAAGGGCCCGCGGGAGTCCTCACGAAGATCTTTCCCGAGTAGCCCCGCCCCCGCCCTCTCCCGCCCCTGCCGTGGCGGGAGAGGGGGCCGCTTGCTCGCGGCCGCTAGTAGGTCTGGTGTTCCGGCATCGCCGGCTCCGGCGGCGGCACCGGAGGCAGGTGCGTGTCCGGCACGTCGCCGCCGCGGTTCGGCGAAGGATCGCTCCTCGGCGCCTCGCGCATGCCGCCCTCGGGGCGCTTCTCCTTCTTGCGCTTGCCTTCCTCGCGCAGGTTCACGTTGTAGCGAGCCGCGATGTCGTCGAAGTCCATCCCGGACTCTTTGAGCCCGACGATCTCGTTGGCCGGCCGTCCGGACCGCTCGGAGATGAACAGCACGTGCCGTATCTCGCGCCAGCTCAGGCCGCGATCGTGGAGGCGCATGACCTCCTCCGGCGGGACTCCGTAGTCGTCGGCGAGCCGCTGCGCCTTCCGGTGCACTCGCCTCGGGGCCGGGGCCTCCCGCAGGCCCTCCTCCTTCTTCCCGGTCTCCACGTGCTGCCGCTCGATGTCCCCGAGCTTCAGGTTGTAGCGCGAGGCGATGTCGTCGAACGACATCCCGGACTTCTTGAGGCGGACGACCTCGTCCACCGACGCTCCCGAGTGCTGGGAGAGCATCAGCGAGGTGCGGATGTCGTCCCATCCGATGTCCTGATTGTTGTGGATGTCCATCAGCTGCGACTGCGAGACGCCGAACTCCTGAGCCAGGACGCTCGCCCGGTCGGCGTCGTCATCGGCGTACGCGGCGAGCGGCGCCGCTAGGCACAGGGCCAGCAGGCCTGCCGTCCATGTCGCTCTCATGCATTACCTCCCGATCCGCTCGCCGCGGCGCGAACGGCGCCTGGCACCTTAACGGCGATCGCGGTTTAGCCGCCATTGGTTTTGGTTGCTCCACTCCTGCTGCTCGAACGGGTTCGAGGGCGAGTCCCAAAGCGGACGATCCGGCTCCGGCTCCTTCGCCGGCACGGCCTTCGGAGGCGGCCCGCCGCGAGGGGGCTTCGAGCGCACGGCCTCCCGGCTCGGGCGGGAGCGGGTGCGTTCGGCGCGCTCCTGCTCGTAGCCCTCGATCAGCTCGCCCAGGTCGAGCCGGTGCCTGGCGGCGATCGCGTCGAAGGAGACCCCGGCGCGGCGAAGGCCGAGGATCTCGTCGAGGCTCCGGCCCGTCTCGCGCGAGAGGATGAGGGCCGTCCGGATCTCGGCATAGCTCAACCGCTCGCGCTCGTGGAGCCCGCGCACCCTCTCGGCCGGGATCGCGAACTCGGCCGAGATCCGCGCGGGCGTCGCGGGCGCGGCCTCGGCCGCGGAGGCCCCGAACGGACACAGCGCCCACAGCGCCAACCCTAAGATCGCTGCCATCATCGCGGCCTCCGCGGGGGCGGTACCCGCAGTGTAGCCGCCGGGCCTCAGCGCCCGCTCAGCGCTCGCTCACCCGACCCTCACAAAGGTCAAGGCGTTCTCAAGACGGCCGCTTGGAGCCGGCGCAACGAGGGGGATCGCCTGAATCGAGCTTTCCTGGGCCGTAGGGGCCCCTTCGGGTACGCTTATAAGGAACATGGACGAGGCAACCTTCCGCAGGGCGGTGAAGACGGGCGCCGGGCTCTGGGCGCTGGCCGCGGGCGTCGGGGCCGCGTTCGTCGCCGCGGAGCTCGCGTTCCCGCCGCAGGATTTCGACGCGGTCGACGCCCCGCCGGGAGACCTTCGGGACTCCCTCGCGGCGCTGGACGTCCGGGCGGCCTCGCGGCCGCCCTCTCCCGAGGCCCCGCCGCCGCTCGCGCGAGGGGAGGCCCCGGGGTTCGAGGCCCGGTGGCCCGAGCCTTCGCCCCGGGCCGAGGTCGAGCTCGAGCCGACCCCGAGCGGGCCGCTCTACGCCTCCGCGGGGCCGATGGGAGGGAGCCGGCCGGCTTGGACCGGCGGAACGGGGGGCTCTACGGCGGGCATGACGGTGGAGCGCGTCGGGGAGAGGGCCTCCAGGCAAGCGCCCCTGCCCGTCGGACGCGTCGCCAGTCGCAGGACGGAGCCCAACCCGATTGCGCGGCCTCAAGCGCCGGATACGGAGTTGGCCCCTCACCCTCGCCCACTCCCCGCTTCGCGGGGAGAGGGGAAAACGACGTCTGCGGGGGCGGCGGTCGAGGGGATTACGGCTGTCGAATTATCGCGCGTTTTACAGGGCTTTCCGGTAGCGGGCGGGGGTGAAAGACTGCTGTTCGCCCCGTCCACCGTGCAGGCGGGGGGAGGGCGGGTCGGCCAGGGAGCCGTCTCGATGGAGCGGGGGGCCGGAGCGACGCTGCGCGGTTTCGACCCCGCCGCCAAAGGGCTCGAGGCGGTCAAACCGGCGGTCCCCCCAGGGCCGGCGTTGCGCGCCGGGAACGCCCCCGCGATCCCCTCGGCGCAGGTCCCGATCATCATCGAAGCCGCCCGCCGGGCGGGGATCGACCCGGCGCTCCTCGCCGCGACGGCCGCCCGAGAGTCGCATTTCGCCCCGAACGCCTATCGGGCCGAGCCCCACCTCAAGCAGGTCCTGTGGGGCAAGACCCCCGGCGGCCGAAAGGAACGCTACTTCGACGGGTCCGTCGGCCCGACGCAGGTCCTCCGCTCGAACTTCCTCGCCCGGGGGATCGACAACGATCAGGACGCCTACGCTCTCGAGAACAACTCCCGCATCTCGGCGGGGATCATCCGCTCGAACCTCCAGGCGTTCCCGGGGAACGAATGGAAGGCCGTAGCCGCCTACAACGTAGGCCAATACGGCGCCAAGATCGGCCGCATCCCCGCGGGCGGCTACGTGGACACCGTGCTCGCGTGGCGCCGCGCGTACGCGGACGCCCTCCGACCCTACCTGAGATAGCTCGTCGGTGGAGAAGGGTCAAACACGGAGCGAATGGGACTTTTGGGGCCGCCGGTTCTGGGCCTTAACGCACCGCTTCATTGAACCTTTAGGCCCTGAAAACGTCTCAGGACCTGACATACGCTCAGCGTATGGAAAAGCTCACACGCGCAGTCGCCCTGGTCCTAGCTCTTGCCCTGCCGCTGAACGCGCAGGGAACGGCAGCCGCGGTCGCGGAAGTGGCGGGGATGGTCACCGCCCGTCCGCTGCGCGTTGCGGTGATCGGAGGCGGCCCCGCGGGCTTTTGGGCCGCGGACGCCCTCCTGAAGCAGCCCAACATGGCGGTGAGCGTGGATGTCTTCGACAAGCGCCCCGCGCCCTTCGGCCTCGTCCGCCACGGCGTCGCCCCGGACCACCCGCAGGCGAAGCAGGCCCAGGCCGCGTTCGAGAAGATCGCCGCCCATCCGCATTTCCGGTACTTCGGCAACGTCGCGATCGGGCAGGACCTGGCCGCCGCCGACCTCTCCAAGCACTACGATAAGATCATCTACGCCAACGGCGCCTCGGAGGGCCGCAAGCTCGGGATCCCGGGCGAGGAGCTCGCGGGGGTCCACGGCGTCTCCGACTTCGTCGGCTGGTACAACGCCAACCCCGAGGCGGCCGGCAGGCCCGGCTTCGACCTCTCCGCGCAGAACGCCGTGGTGATCGGCGCCGGCGCGGTCGCCTTGGACGCGGCCCGCATCCTGGCGCAGGACATCAAGAAGCTCGGCGCCACCGATATCTCGTCCAACGCGCAGGAGAGCCTCAAGGAGAGCAAGGTCAAGGACGTCCGCGTGATCGGTCGCGAGGCCCCGGGCAGGATGAACGTAGGGCTCAAGGATATAGAGGAGATGGGCGGCCTCACCGGCGCCGACCTCGTCGTGCGGGAGAAGGATCTGAAGGCGGGCGCGCAGGGCCCGGTCGGCGAGTTCCTCGCCGCCCAGGCCAAGCGCGGCGAGGGAGAGCAGGACCGGAAAGTCCGCCTGCACCTGGCGGCGAACCCGGTCGAGATCGTGGGCGCGAACGGCAAGGTCACCGGCGTGAAGGTCCGCGACGCGGACGGGCACGAGGAGATCGTCCCCGCCGGCCTCGTGCTCAAGGCCGCCGGCTTCGTCGGCAAGGAGATCCCGGGCGTGCCGTTCGACGCGAAGCGGGGCGTGATCCCCAACGTCGACGGCAGGGTGCTGAACCCGAAGACGGGCATGCCGATCGGCAACGTTTACGTCGCCGGCTGGGCCAAGAACGGCGCCCGCAGCCTCATCGGCCAGCAGCACGCCGACGCGCAGGCGACCGTCGAGACGCTCGTGCAGGACACGGTCGGCGCGCCGATCGCCTCCGACAAGCACAAGGCCCCGGCCGCGATCGTGAAGCTGCTCCAGAAGCGCGGCGTGAAGTACCTGACCTACGACGACTGGCGGACGCTCGACCGCCTGGAGCGCGCCAACGGCTCCGCCGCCGGCAAGGTCCGCGAGAAGTTCAAGTCCGTCGACGAGATGCTCGCGGCGATCAAGGAGCAGCCGACGCCCCGCTCGACCCAAGGCCCGCTCTACGTGATCGAGAACGGCGTGAAGCGCCCGCTGGCCTACAACCCGGCGATCCCGGTCAAGTCGCGCTTCCGCGAGCTCGTCGACTCCATCCTCCACCTGCCGTCCCGCATCGCGCAGGTCCGCCGGTACATGAAGCGCGTCCAGGAGCACCTCAACGAGATCAGCGATTCGGACCTCGCCTGGTCCCTCAACCGCTTCGACGTGTTCGAGAATCAGGAAGGCATCCTCCGGCTCTCCAACCGCGACCTCGTGCACCAGTGGCGGGGCTGGACCGGCCCGAACTTGAAGAACGTCGGGCCCGACGACTTCGCCGAGTCCTCGGTCTCCCGGATGATGATCCGCTACATCTTCAAGCAGGCGATGGACCGCGAGGAGCCGACCCGCGGCTACCAGTACACGTCCTCGATGAACCTGCACAACTACATGCCCCGCGTGGCGCATTTCATGGGCGTCACGATGCAGGAGCGGATCGCGGCCGTCGCCCTCACGGGCCACGCGCCGGACCAGTCGGTGTGGGCCGCGGAGGAGGAGCGCCACGGCGACATCATGCAGAACGTCTACAACCTCTCCCGCGAGCCCGGGCAGCCCAAGCTCGAGGAGCAGGGCATCGCGGTGACCAACCCGAAGCCGGGCGAGTACTCGATGCGCTCCATGATCGCCAACCGGTCGATGGCCGAGATCGGCGCGGCGACGGGCTACCTCTTCCTCAAGTCGAACGCCCGCAAAGGCAGCCCCGCGGACCTCTCCCTCGAAGGCATCTTCCGCGACGAGGTCTACCACTACGTGCTCATGAACGCGGCGCGCAAGTGGGGCCTGGGGATCAAGGGACGCTGGGCGCGCCTCTTCAACCTCATCCGCCACAACAACGACAACCCGCTGCCGGACGCGGTCGACGCGATCAAAGAGGTGCGCGGCCCCTCGCTGCTCACGATCTTCGAGATCGGGTACGCGTTCCTCTCGATCGACAAGCGCGTCGAGCGCTACCTCGACACGATCCCCGACGAGGTCGGGCTCAAGAAGGTCGGCAAGGTGTACCGGTCCGAGGCCGAGGTGAAGGCCGCGATCGCGAGAGGCGAGCACACCTGGACCGACGCGTTCCCGATGGAGGTCAACCCGGAGATGAGCGCCCACGACGTGCGGGAGCTCGAGCGGCGCTTCCCGGGCCGATTCAAGTACGAGAACCGCCGCCTCCAGTCGAAGCAGATCACGGACGTGATCGCCAACTACCGGAAGAACCTCGACTCGTGGTCGTACTGGATGCGCAAGAAGGGCTTCACGAAGGTCTCGGAGCTCGACGGCACGATCAAGCTGAACCGCACCGTCGGCGCGGGCGGGCAAAACGCGAGCTTCGACCTCAGCTTCCGCTTCGGCGAGCGGCCGCAGATGAAGATCACGACCGCCCAGGGCACGCTATTCGCGGGCTCGATCGACGAGATCTCGATGCTGCGGCTCGGCAAGATCTTCGCCGCCCAGGACGCCTCGGGGCTCGCCGAGTGGAACCAACTCAAGGACGACCTCACGCCCAAGGAGATCGTCACGCGGTTCCTCAAGGACCCGCGATATCAGGCCGAGCCGATCCCGCTCGACGACGAGCCCGCGCCGCAGCCGAAGAAGGCGGTGGCGGCGGAGCCGGCGCCCGCGGTGGCCGCGGCCCCGGACTCGAAGGCGAACGCCCAGGCGACCCCGTTTAAGCGGTTCATGTGCACGGTCTGCGGCTACATCTACGACGAGGCCAAAGGCGATCCGTCCCAGGGCGTCCCGCCGGGCACCCGGTGGGAGGACGTGCCCCCGACCTGGGTCTGCCCCGAGTGCGGCGAGGACAAGGCCGCCTTCGAGGAAGACATGATCGAGGTGGCGCGGGAGGCGTCGCTGGCCTCCGCCAAGTAGCGATTCGGCGCCAAGAGCAGCTCCCCGCCGCGCGGCCATCCCCCCGCGCGGCGGGCCATTTGGCGGCACCGTCTCATCTGGTGCGTCGTACCAGATGAGACTGCGGGGGCCTATGTTGTAGACTCGACGGGTGACCGACGCCGAGAGGGTCGCCGCCGAGGCTCGCCGGGTTCTGGCCGGGAACCGGCGCCGCGGAGTCTCCGCGTGGGAGGGGAAGCGCTACGACTTCGTCTGCCCTTCGCCCACCCATTATCCCTTCCAGTGGTTCTGGGACAGCGCGTTCCACGCGGTCGCGCTCCTGCACGTCGATCCGGAGTTGGCGAAGCGCGAGATCCGGTGCCTGCTCCAAGGGCAGCGCGCCGACGGGTTCATGCCGCACATGCTCCTCTGGGAGAAGGACGCCCACCCGAAGGCGCTGGCGGAGTACCTCATCCGGCTCGAGCGCCCGTTCCACACGGCGACGATCCAGCCGCCCGTGCTCGCGCGCTCGATCCTCCGGATCCACGAGGCCACCGGCGACGACGCCTTCCTGCGCGAGGTCCTGCCTCCCGTGCTCGGATTCTTCCGCTGGCTGGAGGAGCGCCGCGACCCGGACGGCGACGGGCTGCTCAGCATCCTCCAGCCGGACGAGTCGGGGCTCGACTGCTCGCCCAAGTTCGACTCGGCGATGGGGATCGTCCGCGAGCCGGCCTCCGAGACGGCGCCGTCGCTCAAGCGCGGGATGGAGCGCCTGTTCCGGGGAGAACTCCGCTTCGAGTTCGAGGACGTC
Source organism: Elusimicrobiota bacterium (assembly GCA_016207565.1). Lineage (GTDB taxonomy): Bacteria > Elusimicrobiota > Elusimicrobia > UBA1565 > JACRDR01 > JACRDR01. The sequence continues at coordinate 2,084 of JACQPK010000393.1, read as the reverse complement.
ATGGTGAACGCGATCTACGCCGACGGGCTCGAGTGTCTCGCGCGCCTTTGCCCGGCCGAGGCGACCGGCCTCCGGCGCCGGGCGGCCCGGACGCTCGCCGCGCTCCAAGACAAATGCTGGGATGAGCGCGCGGGGGCGTTCTTCGACCTCGCCGGGCCGCAGGAGGAGAAGTCTCGCGTCCTGACCTTCACGAGCCTCTTCCCGCTGATCCTTCCCGGGCTCGACGAGCGCAGGGCGAAGCGCCTCATCGACGAGCACCTGCTCAACCCGAAGGAGTTCTGGCTCGAGTATCCGGTCCCGAGCGTCGCGGCGACCGAGCCCTCCTTCGAGCCGGACTACGCGTGCCGCGCGATCTGGCGAGGCCCCTCATGGGTCAACGCGAACTGGTACCTCTACCACGGGCTTCGCGCGCACGGGCGGGCCGACGCCGCCTCCGAGCTCGCGCGGCGGACCGTCGCCATGGTCGCGCGCGGAGGCATGCGGGAGTTCTTCAATCCGCGCGACGCGACCGGCTACGGCGCGACCGACTTCGGCTGGACCACGCTCGCGTTGGACCTGATCGCCTCGGAAGCGGTACACTCCGGCGAGCGCTCGCGCCCCTCCCTGGAGAACGCATGGCCAACGACCTGACCGAAGAGCAGCGGGCCCTCGTCGAGCTCGCCCGCGAGCTCGCCCAAAAGAAGATCAAGCCCGCCGCCCGGCACTACGACGAGACGGAGGAGTTCCCGTGGCCGGTCGTCGACGACATCCGCAAGGCGGATATCTTCGCCTGCTACCTGCCGGAGGAGTTCGGCGGGCTGGGGGGAGGCGTCACCGAGCTCTGCCTCGCGGCGGAGGAGATGTACAAGGCCTGCCCCGCGATCCCGATGGCCTTCGGCACCACGACGCTCGCGGCCGTCTCGATCCTCCTCTTCGGCAGCCCGGCCCAGCGCCAGCGTTGGCTGCCGGACCTCGCGAGCGGCAAGCGCCTCGGCGCCTTCAACATCACGGAGCCCGGCGCGGGCTCGGACGCGACGGCCACGAAGACGACGGCCCGGCTGGACGGCGACCACTACGTGCTCGACGGGAACAAGAACTTCTGCAGCACGGGCGAGGCGGCCGAGGTCTACATCCTCTTCGCGTCCACGAATCCCTCCCGGGGCGCGCGCGGCATCTCGGCCTTCGTGGTCGAGAAGGGCACGCCCGGGTTCTCCTTCGGCAAGAAGGAGCGCAAGATGGGCATGCGCGCGAGCCCGACCTACGACGTCGTGCTCCAGGGCTGCCGCATCCCCAAGGACAACCTCCTCTACGCCGAGGGCTACGGGCTCTTCGTCGCGCAGGCCGTCTTCGACGTCTCGCGCCCGGGCGTGGCCGTGCAAGGACTCGGGCTCGCCGAGGGCGCGCTCGACGCGACGACGGACTACATCCGCCAGCGCAAGCAGTTCGGCCAGTCCGTCTCGAGCTTCCAGGCGATCGGGCACATGCTCGCCGACTGCTGGACCGCGGTCGAGTGCGGCCGGGCCCTCCTGTACCGGACCACCCGCGCGATCGACCGGGCGATGAAGCCGGCGATCGAGAAGGGGCTGCGCGACGCCGTCCCGGTCTTCGACGCCATGAAGGCGCTCGACACGCCCCGGTTCACGAAGGAGGCGGGGATGTGCAAGGTCTTCTGCACCGACGCCGCGATGAAGATCACCACCGACTGCATCCAGATGTGCGGCGGCATCGGCTACATGCGCGACTTCCCGGTGGAGAAGTACTTCCGCGACGCGAAGGTGCTCCAGATCTACGAAGGCACCAACCAGATACAAAGAAACGAGATCGCGATGATGCTCATCAAGGAAGCCGCGTCGCGGTCGAGACGGACCATCATCCCCGCTTAGGAGAACCGCCATGGACTACGACCTGACCGAATCGCAGCGCGCCCTCGTCGACATCGCCCGCGAGCTCACCCAGAAGAAGATCAAGCCCGTCGTCCGGCACTACGACGAGACGGAGGAGTTTCCATGGCCGGTGGTGGAGGAGATCCGCAAGGCGGACCTCTTCGCCGTATATCTGCCCGAGGAGTACGGCGGCATGGGCGGCGGCGTCACCGAGCTCTGCCT
>JACQPK010000404.1 GCA_016207565.1 Elusimicrobiota bacterium | reverse complement strand
CGGCACCGGCCTCGGGCTCGTCATCTGCAAGCAGATCGTCGAGGCGCATGGGGGGACGATCGGCGTGGAGAGCGTATTCCAGAAGGGGACGACCTTCTCCTTCACGCTCCCGAAGGAAGCCGCGCAACGGCCCGTCGCCGCCGCTTCGGCGTGAGGAGGCCCCGGCGTCACGGCGGTCCGATTTCACGGCCGCCCGAGGAGCGACCGGATCCGGCGGTCCCGTCCGTCGTGGGTCGCGGAGCCTTCGTCCCGCCTCGCGGCATCCCTCGGGCTTTCTTGGGCGCTTAGGGCGCGGGGACCAGGTCGTAGCTCTTCGCCCATGCGACGAGCTGCCGGTGCTGGTCCGCCGCCAGGCCTTCGGCGCCGGCGCCTCGGGACTCGAAGGTTCCCACGACCGCGAGCGACTTCGTGCAGACGACCCGCGACTCGAGATGGAGGCTCGAGCCCAGCCGCTTGAGCCGGCCGGTCAGCGAGTATTGCAGCCCGCCCTTCCGCGCGACCGTGCACGCCTTCCGCTCCAGGCGCTCGACCTCCGAGAGGTCGCTGATGCCTTCGTGCTCGAAGAGATCGATGATCCCGGCACGCGAGATCCACCGGAATCCGGGCTCTCGCGCGACCAGCGACGCGAGCTCGTCCTCCACGGCCTTCGACACGGGCGCGAGCGCGGCGTCGTCCGTCTGGATGTAGAGGAGCGCCACCTGGACCGGCCCCGCGTGGGCCCGGCGGTACGCCCACGAGCCCGCGAGGATGACGGCGAGCGCGGCGGCCAGGACGGCGAGCTGCCTCGAGCGCCGGCGGAGCGACCAGGCGAGCCAGGACGCGTTCTCCGGCAGCGTCACGAACACGTCGGCCTTCCCCGGCAGGTTCTTGAGCGTCTGCGGCGGGAGATACGCGCCGCGAGGGGCGAACTGTCCGCGGATCGCCTCGTGGAAGTTGCGGGTCATCGCCACGCAGCCCGCGTCGGCCAGGGCCATCACACGCGCGGCCACGTTGACCGCGTCGCCGAACAGGTCGCCGTCCTTCTCCACGAACTCCCCGACGTTGAGGCCGATCCTCACCTGGAGCCGCCGGACGGCCGAGGCGGCCCCGTTGCGGGAGGCCAGCCGGTCCAAGATCGCGCGGGCGCAGCCGAAGGCGGCTCCCGGCGTCGGGAACTCCGCCATCGTCCCGTCGCCCAAGAACTTGACCAAACGCCCGCCGGAGGCGGGGACGTGCTCGGCGACCAAGGCCTCCAGCTCCCTGACGCCCGCGATGGCCGCGGCCTGATCCTCGGACATGAGCCGGCTGTAGCCGACCATGTCGAGAAACATCACGGCCGCGAGCCGGCGGTTCTCGCTCACCGCTCCTATTGTAGGACAAGCACGCCCCGGGCGCCACTCGGACTCTCCGGCCGAGACGCCCTACCGCTTCGGCGCGAGGAGCTCGTCGACCTGCTGCCCGAGCAGGTCCCACTTCAGCGGCTTCGGGTGGTAGCGGCGGAGCCCCGACTCGGGCACCCAGTCCTTCAGCTTGTCCGCCGGCATCGAGCTGATGAGGATGACCGGGATCTTCGCCAGATGCGGCTGGTCATCGAGGCTCTTGATGATGAGGGGGGCTCCGCCTCCCGGCATCTGCATGTCGCTGATGATGAGGTCGGGCGGCTGTCGGCGCGCGGTGATCACGCCCGTGTGCGCGTCGGGCGCTTGGATCACGGTATGGCCCCGCGACGAGATCATCAGCGCGATGGCGCCGCGCAGGGTCGAATCGTCGTCGATGACGAGGATCGTCGCCATCAGTCGAAGAACCTAAATCCCTTGCCCGGGACGGTCTGCAGCTTGTCGGCCAGCTCGGGCGGGAGCTTGCGGCGCAAGTTGCTCATGTGGGAGTCGACCACCGAGTCGAGCGCGACCGTCCGCCAGAGCTTCGAAAGGATGAACTGGCGCGTGAGCACTTTGGGGCGCTTCTTCACCAGGCTGTAGAGCAGCTCGAACTCTTTGACCGTCAGGTTGGAGATCGTGACGTCCTTCCAGCGCACGAGATGGGCGTCGGTGTGGATCGTGAGGTCGCCGACGACGACCTCGCCTCCCTCGTCGGCGTCGAACGCCAGGCGCTGGAGCAGCGCTTGCACCCACATCATGAGCTCCTTCGTGGCCACCGGCTTGACCAGATACTGGTCGGCGCCCGCGCCGAAGCCCTCCTCCTTGTGCTCGAGCTGGCCGCGCGCCGTCAGCATGATCACCGGGGTTTTGGCGAGCGTCTTGTGGGCGCGGATCTTCTTGCAGAGATCCACGCCGGTGCCGTCGGGGAGGTTGATGTCCAAGATGACGAGCGACGGCTCCTCCTGCTGGAAGAGGTGGAAGCCCACCGCGACGCCGTCGGACTGGAGCACCCTCAGGCCCAGCGTGGAGAGCGCGAGCGCGGAGGCCTTGCGGAAGTCGGCTTCGTCCTCGACGATCAGCACGGTCTTCGGCTTCGGTTCCATCGCGGGCCCAGTATAGCGGGTCTGCAGAAAATCTCAAGCCTGGACGGGGGGGGCGAAAAATCCAGTATTTTCCTGCCGGGTTTCGTCACGCGTAAATCCGATGGGAGCCCCGAGCGCGGCGAGCTATCTCTAGCGCATGGAAGCCGCGAACCGGCGCACGCCTGAGATAAACCGCCGCACGACGCCAGAGGGCCGCAATGAGCGGGAGCGCGGAGGCTTCGGCCTCCTCCTCCCGAACGCCCGTGGGGGCGCCGCGGCGGCGCGTGCCGGCGGTACGGGTTCGGGCGCGGCGATGCGTCGCGGCTTCCTGTCCTTTTCGTGGCTCAACGACGCGGTGCAGGCCCGGGCCACCCTGCCCGCCGTCGCGGCGATCACGATGATCCTGGTCGCCTGGAACGCGGCGCAGTGGACGGACCTCGGCGCGGAGCGGCCTTCGGTCAGCGCCCTCCCGAAGGGAGGGACGATCCTCGTCTCGGCCCGCGCAGCGCGGCCGGGATCGGGCCGTGGCGGATCGCTCGGCCTGGCCGGTCTCTCAGACCTGGCGCCGCGTGAGGAGGTGCGCGACGCGCTCGCGACCACGGGACGCGCGGGCGCCGCGAGCCTCATGACCGAGCGGCGGGCGAAGGCGCCGCTCGACGGCGCCCTCGCCGCGTCGAGGGAGTCGCAGGCCGAAGCGGCTGCTGCCGGCGATGGGGGGGGGAAGGGCGAGGGGCCGGCGTCCGAGGCCGCCGATCCCCCGGCGGCGCCCGCCGCGGCTCCCGCGCCCGGGATCCAGGGTCCCGCGTTCGGGCTCCTCTCCGGCGGCGGCGGGCCGGCGGGCGGCATCCGCGCGCCGATCGAGGGCGCCGCGGGGGCGCCGGGCTCCCGGCTCTCGGGTCCGCCCGCGGCGGGCCTTTCCGGGACGCTCAACCGCGCGGCGCGGGCGCGCAGCGCGGCGCGCTTGCTGCCCGCCCCAGGAGCGCCGGCGCGCGCGCTCGATCAGCTCGTCGCGGCCTCGCAGCTCTCTCGGGCGGCGACCGCCTCCGTCTCGGAAGGCTCGAGCGCGCTCGCCCGGCGCGCGTTCACGGCCGAGACGATCGCAACCGGCGGCGCGTCCCCCTTCGGCCCGGGGGCGTCCGTCGGGCCGGCGGCGGCGCCGGGGGGCTCCGGCTCGGGTCCGTCCGGCTCCGTCGGAGGAGCCGGGCTGGGCGCGGGCACGGCGGCGCCGGCGGCGCTTCCGGTCCACCCCGTCGGCGGCTCGGCGCTGGCTCCCCCCAACGCGGCAACCGGGGCCCTCGCTGTTGCGTCGGCTCCGGCTGTGCCGAAGGCCGAGAAGAACGTGACGCCGTATCAGGGACTGGTGACCGCCTCGGCGGCGTTGCTCCTCGCCGGCGCCGCGCTGCTCTTGGCGTCGAAGCTCGCGTTCCTCTCGCTGCAGACGCAGCAGCTGCTGAGGTACGCCGCGGCGGCCTGCGGGGGAGCCGCGGCGGTGCTCGGCGTGACGATCATGGCCCAACACGGGCAGTACCTGCAGTCGATCGTGCTGGTCGCGGGAGGCGGCGCGCTGATCTACGCCGCCCTCGCGGGGTAGGGAGGGAACATGAACCGGACGACTCTGGCGGCGGTTTGGCTCGCGTGCGCGCCCTCGCTCGCCGAGGCGCAGACGATGGACCGGCTCGTCGTCGCCGACCGCACGTCGGTCGACGCGACGCGCCGCCACACCGAAGCGGCCAAGCAGCGCGCCGGGGAGGCCTTCGATGGCGCCGTATCTCAGGACGCGAAGGCGACGCGCCTGCGCGCCGGGGACGGCCGGCGCGTTCCGCCCGGGCCGTCGGACTCCGGCGGGCCCGTGTCGAGCGCCGCCCCCGCGCCCGCGGCCAAGGCGCCGGTCGAGAAACCGAAGAGCGAGAAGAACGTCACGCCCTACCAGGACCAGGTCGACCTGGCTCAAATGCTGCTGATGGCGGGCGGGCTGCTGCTGGTGGGCGCGAACCTGGTGGAGAAGCTGCCGCTCTCTCATGCCGCGATGATCGCCAAGGGCATGCGCCTGGCCGCCGCCGCCTTGGGAGCCGCGGTGATCGCCATCGCCTTTTCGATCATGGGCAAGCACGAGCAGAAGATGCAGTCGGTCATGCTCATCCTCGGCGGACTCATGCTCATCGTGGGCGCGATAGCCTCCGGGGCCTTCAGCGGCCTGGGCGGCGGCTCAGGACAACCTCCCGCCGGAACGCAGCAGCCGTCCTATGGCTGGAAGACCGGCCCCGGTGAGTCGACGGAGGTGATCGACGATGTCGGTCCTACGCATGAACTGAAACACGTTTGGAAATCCGGACCCGGGGAATCGACGGCGGTCATCGACGATGTCAGTCCTGCCCACGAGCTGAAGCACCAGTGGGAAACGGGACCGGGAGAGTCGCCGGCGGTCGTCGATGATTCGAAGAGCGGCGTCTCTGAGTACCCGGAGGAAGTGCCGAAGAAGGAGCCGCCTACACCGTCGGCTAAAGCGCAGGGGAAGGGTCCAGTGAAGCTGGGTCACAAGCTCACGAAGACCCTTGACTTCGTGCCGCTCGACAACAAGCTGTACAAAGCCACTACGGATCCCTACGCCATGAAGATCCTCAACAACCCGGTCACGAAGCCGAACGGGATGCGCCCATGAGCAGCCGGCGGTCGTCCGGGCTCGTGGAAATCTGGGAGGAGGCTGACAGCGATGAGCGGGCTCGGCGGCGGAGCGCATCGCTCCCGCCGCTGCCGAGGTTCCGGCCTCGCAGGGAGGAGGAGAGGCGGCGCTCCGGCGTACCCATCCTGCTCGGTTCGTCGGGGGGCTCCAAGGCGCTGCCGCTCGGGCTCGCGGGGAAGGGCTGGTTCTCCGCGCTGCGGCGGGGGGACCTGCGGGGCGCCGGGCTCGAGCTCCTCGCCGCGCTGTCGGCCTCGACGCTCGCGGGGGCGATCGCGTTCGGAATCGTCTTGGCGGTCGTCGCGGCCTTGACCGTCGCGGGGTGGCGGTGGCTCACCGCGGTCGAATTCCCGGAAGCCGGCGTGCTGCCTTGGTTCGGCGGAAGGCCGAGCGATCGTCCCACGGCGGCGCCGGTGAACGAGGGGCTGCTGGGAAAGATCCCCGGCATCTACCGCCACACGGGCAAGGAGCTCGACGACACGCTGCTCGTGCTGCCGCCCCGGGATTCGGCGTTCGACGGCGGCGAGGCGGTCTCGACCGCGGCGGCCGGCGCGCAGGGCGCGATCCGGAGCGCGGACAGGCCGGCTCCGGAGGGGGAGGGGCTCTTGGCGCGATTCGGCAGTTTACCGCTTTCCACGGGCGCGGCCGGCGTCGGCCCGGCCGGCATCGGGCAGCCGGGGGGACGCGGCTTTCGTCTGATCGCGCTGGGGCCCTCGGAGCGGACCGGGCCCCTCGGGCGCGGCGGCGCGCCCGAAAGCGCGCCGCCGCCGAGCCCCGCCGCGGACCTTCGCGACGCGCCGGGGCTGCCGGCGCGGGCGGAGCTCGGCCGCGCTTCTCCCCGCGGCGTATCGCGGCGCGCGGCGAACGGAGGACTCCGGCGGAGCGGGGTCAGCGCCCGCCTGGCGATGGGGCAGCTCAAGTTCGCGGGGAGCCTCGCGCGCGCGGCGTCGGCGGCGAGCGGCGAGCGCGCGGCGGGGGCGGCGTCCGCCGCCTTCGAGCAGCAGGCGCAAGCGGGCGGCGGCCTCGCCGCCGCGCCGGCGTCCGGCATCGGCGCGTTCCCAGGCGGACCCGGCGTCTCGCTCAACAACACCGGGGCGCAATCCGGCGTCCAAGCGCCCGAGTTCCCCGAGTTCCCGGACGCCGCCGGCGGACCGATGACTCCGCTCGCGCCCATTCCGGAGGTCGGACCCGAGGTGGACGTCACGCCCTATCAGGCGGACGTCGATAGGGCGCGGCTCGAGTCCGACCAGGCCCGCCAAGAAGACAACATGGGGACGATGATGATCATGATGGCCGGCGCGATGATAGTCGCCGCGGCGGCACTCTTGGAGGATTGGATCACCTTCGCCGCGGGCGTCGCGATGATGGCCGCGGGGTTGATGATGATGATGCAAGGCAAGGGAAAGAAGAAGAAGGCGAAAGACCACGCGAAAGCGGCGAAGAATCTCGGCGAGAAAGTCGGCTCGACCGACGAGCAGAAGAAGCAGGGCGAGATCATCCAGCAGGACGCGGCCGCGGCCGCGGTCGGCCAAAAGGCCACGCCGCCGGCCTTCGAGGCGCCGCCGACCGGCGTTCGCGAGGCGGTCGAGCGCGAGCGCGACGCGGGCTTCGTGCTGCAGGCGCGCCCGGACTGATCAGCGGTTGCGGAGCCAGCAGAGGAGGCCCGCCAGGTTGTGCTGCTGGTAGTCGGTGCGGACCTCCCAGACGTCGAGGCTGCGCCGGAAGGCGCCGACGACGCGCTGGGGATCCTTGAGATACATCGCCGACTCGGGGCCGAACTGCGTCTGAAGCTGGAACGAGAGCGCCCGCTCCAACGACGCGCGGATGCGAGGGGCGTGCTCGCGGGCCTCGAAGTCGCGGGCGAGGCGGTAGGCGGAGCAGAGGCCGATGCTGCGGGTCGCGGCCGGCACCGAACGCGGCGGCCGGCCCCAGCCGCCCTTCCAGTCCTGCGGGTCCGTCGGAGCGTCGTTTTGGCCGGAGACGATCGCGTCGGCCAGCCGCAGGGCGTAGGCGACGTTCTCCGGCCTCGGGCGGACGCGCTGCAGCGCATCGAGCCCCTGCAGCAGCCAGTGGTCGTGCAGCAGCGCGGCGCGGTTGAGCTTCCGGTCGCGCCCGTCGCGGAGGAACGTCAGCGCGCGGTCGGCGGCGTCCAGCCACCGCGGATCGCGGTCGGCGAGGTGCAGCTCGACGAGGGCGAGGAGGGCCTGGCCCGAGTAAAAAGGCGAGCGGAACGGCCGGACGTTTCCTCCCGTCGACTCGACCTTGTGGTGGAAGTCCCCGAGCGGCGTCTGCGCGTCGAGGAGCCATTGCCCGAGGCGCTTCATCGTCTCGTTTAACGCCGGGTCGGGCGAGAGGCGCAGGGTGCGGGCGAGCGCGATGACCGCCAGCGCGTTCGCGCCCGTCGACACGGTCCCCCCGTCGACGAGGCAGAGCCCCTCGCCGCGCGGGCAAGCCTGGGCCCGGCGCACGAGCCAAGCGAGGGCCCGGCGAACGGCGGCGAGCGACTCGGCGTCGGGCTTGCCTTCCTTGAGCTCGAGGAGCGGCAGCACCGAGCCGGCATGGCGCGCGAGGCTGTAGGAGTCGGTGGTCACGCCGCGCACCGGATCGTACGCGTAGAGGAGGCGGCCGTCCGCGCCGACCGCCCGGCGGAGGTAGGCCGCGCTCGCGTTTACCGCGGCGTGGGCGTCCGCCTGGGTGATCGGCGCCGCGTGCCGGTGGCCGCGGAAGACCGGGTAGAGGCCCGCGTCCGAGAGGAATACCGCCGAGCTCCGGAAGACGATCTTCGGCGCAGCGTCCGCGATCCCCCGCGCGGAGAGCTGCTCCGGCAGCAAGGCTCCCTTCTCCGTCACGGTCCCTTCGACCGACGGATCGAACGCGGCGGGGCCCGGCGGCGGCTTGGCGGTCTGCACGACGTCCACCTTCAGCCAGCGCCAGCCGTCAGGGCGCGGCTCGAGCTGCGCGGCGGCCCGGTCGATCGCCTCGGCGACCCCCTGGCCCCGGGCGTAGACGACGCGCGCCGTCGCGCCGGTGCTCACAGAGAGGAATACGACCCGCGGCGCTACGTCGTTCGCGAAGGCCTTCGGCAGGCGGGAGAGCTTCCAGCCTCGCAGCCGTTCTCCGGCGGAGCGGGCCAGCTGTTTCCAGTCCTCCACGGAGATCGATATCGGCGGTCCCAAGTCGTCGAAAGACACCGGCGCGGCTTGTGTGGGGCCGGCCAGAAAGGCAAGCAGCCCGATCATGCAACACGGTGCCAGGCACCGTGTTGCGTTATTGAGTTGAGGTTTCATCCGTTCACGGGCGTGAACCCATCCCCCGGAGCCTCAGAGGCTCTTCAGGAGCTCGGCGGCGTGGCCCGCGACCTTGATCTTGCGGAGCACGGCGGTGAGCCGGCCGTTCGGCCCGACGATGAACGTCGAGCGCTCTACGCCCATGAACTTCCGGCCGTAGAGGCTCTTCTCTTTCCAGACTCCGTAAGCCTCGCACGCCTTCCGGTCGACGTCGGCGAGCAAGGGGAAGGGGAGCTCGAACTTGCGCTTGAACTTCGCGTGCGATTCGGGCGAGTCCGGGCTGACTCCCAGGACCACCCAGCCTTTCGCGCAAAACCGCTTGTGCCGGTCCCGGAAGTCGCAGGCTTCCTGCGTGCAGCCCGGCGTATTGTCTTTAGGGTAGAAGTAGAGGACTACGGTCTTGCCGCGATAGTCGGAGAGGCGGTGCGTCTTGCCCGCGTCGTCGGAGAGGCTGAAGCCGGGCGCCCGGTCTCCGGCCGCCAACTCGGTCGCCGTCGCCATGGAGGTTCGGCGCTCAGGCGGTCTTCGGCTCGGGAGCGTACTGGACTTCGATCTTGCAGCTCAAGCGGACGCCGCAGACCTCCGTGGCGCCGGCGAAGAGAGGCTCCTGGCAGGTCCCGGTAGCATCCGCCGACGCCTCGTGGCTTTCGATCACGGCCTGCACCTTGCCGGCGAGATTGAAGGAGCCCTGTCCGCAGCGCCCCGGGCAGGGCACGGAGAGTTCGATGCGGTCCTGGGCCTTGAAGACCCGCGTTTCCGGTTCGGCCAGTGAGTGCTGCTGCGGGCTCAGGAGCTCGAGGCGGACGGTGAGCCTCTCGACTTGGGGGAAGGCGTCGGAAAGCCGGCCGACGTTGCGCTCGCGGGCCTCGGCCTCACGGTTGCGCTGGAGTTTCTGCTCGTTCTTGCTGGGGCCGACGGGCCGCCGCTTTTTGAAGTATCGTGCCATCGCGTAATCGTAGCAATTCGTCCGAAGGGTAAACAGGGGTCAGACCCCTCCCAAATCCTCAGTCACGTCGGGAGCCTCGTCGGTACACTTTTCACCTGCCTGGTGACAATGTCGTTATCCCTCCTCT
>JACQPK010000038.1 GCA_016207565.1 Elusimicrobiota bacterium | reverse complement strand
CCTTGATGCCGTGCTTGGCCGCGGCCGAGCGGATCTGCTCGAAGTGCTCGGACTTGCCGTCGGCGCCGATGTCGCGCAGGAGGACCTGCTGGATCGCCGACGGGATGTCGCGGACCGAGGCGAGGAACACCGGGATGACGAGCGCCTCGGCGAGGGCCGCGCCCTCCGCCGGGTTGATCGTCTTCATGAGCGCCTCGCGGAGCTGCCAGCCGAAGCCCATCCACGCGAGGCCCTGGTCGTGGACCTCGTCGCGCGGGTTGTATTGGTAGTCGTTGACGCCGTTGCGGAGGTACGGCGGCGGCGGCTTGGTCGGATCCCACGGGTTCGAGATGAAGAAGCCCTTGCCGATCTCGGGCTTGCCGCCCATGTACATCGCGACGATGTCGCCCCAGCCCTCGGACAGGCCGCCGTTCTTGATGCCGCCCGCCATGTCGTCGATGAAGTGCCCGTACTCGTGGTAGTTCACGTTCCCGAACGACGAGTTCGCGCAGCGGCTCGACTTCTTGAAGAAGTTGAGCGTCGGGTTCCACGGCGTGTAGTAGGCGTTGCAGTCGTCGTTGATGTTGACGTTGACCTGGATCGCGCGGTTGAGCCCCTGGAGGTCGATGCCCTGCTTGACGATCCAGTCGTGGACGCGCGTCGTGTGGACGTAGCCGTTGATCTGGGCGACCGCGCCTTCGTCCATGCCCTCGGGGTTGAACACGACGCGGAGCTCCTCGCCGGGCTTCGCCTTGACCGTCACGACGAGGTCCTTGCGGTCCTGGTCGCGGACGTCGGCCCAGCGGCCGGTCAGCCGCATCTTCAGCTCCACGGGCTCCGTCCCCGTGCCCGGTACGGTGAACCTGCCTTCGGCGTCGGCGTAGAACTTGCCGGTCGGGCCCTGGATCTCGAGGTGGCCCAGCTCCATCACGTCGAGCGGCGCCTTCGCGTCGAAAGGTCCTTCGGCGACGCCGCGGCCTTCTGCCTTCGCGTTGGGCGCGGCGTGCATCCGCGGGTCCCACGCGAACGTCTCTCCGGTCGTGACGTCGACGGCGACCATGACCATCATCTTCTCGTAGAAGTAGACCTGCACGGCGCGCCACTGCCCGCCGACGAACATGACCTTCCGGTCGAGGTCGCGGAGTTCCGAGCCCGCGTTGGGGGGCGTGCCGAGCCGCTCGGAGGCCTTGCGGCGCAGCTCGAGATCCTCGAGCCGCCCGCTCGTGTCGACGGAAGCCGTCTCGGGGAAGAGCTCGGCGTTCGAGCCGACGACGACGGTCTTGTCGCCCAGGATCTTGACCACGAAGTTGAGGTAGCTGCCCTCGACCGCCAGCGTGTCCTTCTGCTGCTGGAAGTTGGCGTAGAACGTGTCGGCCAGGCCCGCCTTTCCGATCACCTTGCGCACGTGGAGGGTGCGGAACTGATCGGGCGTGAGGTTCGAGAACAGCTCGGGCTTGGAGCGGATGAGCTCGCGCAGGGCGCGCTCGACGCCGGGCGAGTCCTGCGGGCTGCCGGGCAGGATGACCGCCTCATCCGGGCCGAGGACCCAGCCCTTGATCTTGTTGAGGAGTCCGCCCTTGAGCTGCGCCTTGGTGGGGACGTGGATCTCGCTCCAGCCGACCTGCGCCTTCGGGGCCTCCGGGCGCTGGTCGAGGTTCAGCTCGGGATGGTGGACCTTGTCGGACTTCCGGATCCCCATGCCGTCGAACGCGACGTCTCCGCCTTGCGGATTGGCCGCGGCCAGCGCCGAGTCCATCGCGGCGGGCGCGCCGTCCTTCGTCGCCGCGGGCGCCATCGGCGCGCCGCCGCGGACGTGCGGGACGGGGGCGTCGGCGGCAATCACCTGGATGCCCGAGGCGAGCGGCTGCGCCGCCGGGGCTGCACCCGGGGCCGAAGGCCCCGGAGAGTCCTTTAGGGCGGCAGCCACGGGCTGCGCGCCCGCGTTCGTCGCGGCGGCGGTGCGCGCCTGCGCCGCGCGGCCGATCGCCGTCGCGGGGAGCACGGTCGTGGCGGTCAGCCCGACGGGGTTGGAGAACCGCGCGGCGACTCCGGGCGAGAGGACGAGCGCGCCGGGCTGCTGCCCCATCACGACCGGAGTCACGGGGGTTCCCGCGGCGCCGGTGACGACTTGCGTACGCATCTGCGCGGCGGCGGGCGCCATCGGGCTCGCGGCCGGGACAAGCACTACGGCGGACAGCACGGATGCGACGAAGCGGGAGAGCCGGGTGCTCCCCTCGGCGCGGACCATCATCGGCGTCACCTCACGAGGCACGGATTGCCGCACATCCTAGCTCTGGGCGCCGTGCCCTAATGAGGGCCCATTGAGGCACCCCGCGGGGCGCATTGGGCCCGGGGCGCCGTAGGCCGAAGGGCGGGGGAAGTGCGCGCCCCCGAAAAAGCTATGATCGGCGCCCGATGGGGAATCCGTGGTTCGCGCTGCTGTGGCTGGCGGCGTCCGCTCACGCGGTGCCGATCCGCGACGCCGGGCGCGAGCAGCCGGCCTCTATAGAAGGAAAGACGGAGCGCTTCACGGAGTTCTTCCTCAACGTGGGCAGCTATGTGGGCAACGCGGGCAACGTCTCGGCGCGGCCGGACGGGTCGGACGCCGCCCGGCAGCGGACTCAGCTCTACCTCCGCGACCGCTCGGGCGGAGACCTGAGCCACGTCATCGCCGACCTGATCTTCCTCCACGACGCGTCGCGGAAGTTCAAGCCGGCGTCCCTCGACTATTACCTCGGATACCGGAAGCAGAGCGAGTCCGGGCGCTGGCTCGCGGTCGGTCGTGATGAGGCGCTGCCGTTGGGCCGCTCGGGCAAGAGCTCGCGGACCTGGGATCTGCGCGTCGGCAGGTCCTGGCTGGACGCCGGCGCCTTCGGGCTGTTCGCCGGCTGGTACTTCAAGAACGACGGGCGGCCGGCCCGGCCGGACCAGTCCGGGGAGGCCTATCTCCGCTACAGCACCTTCCTCGTCTCGGCCCGCGGCCCCGTGACGTTGAGGGTCCACGGCGACTTCCTGACCGACGAGCGCCGCCGCCGGTACCGGCCGGCGTCTCTCGATCTCAACGTGGCCGCGGCGCTCAATTACAAGACCTACGAGGTGTCCGTCGCCTACAACCCGTGGTACCCGTTCGACGGCGCTCGGGGCGTCGTCGAGTCGTGGCTCGTGAGCTTCGCCTACCGCTTCGACGGCCGCACCGTCTGGGACGCCATTCCTCACTGATCAACAACCTAGGACCTTAGCCCCAGCCAGGAATAGTCCTTGGGCCCAGGCGCGATCTGGGTCTCGGCACAAAACTGCCTGGGTCCTTCGGCCCATCCGGGCCCGGGACCATGAGGCACCTGGGGGAGGCGCAATGAAGCGATGGACGATCTGGGCATTACTGGCGGCCGTCGTCTGGGGTACGACCGCCGCCGCGGAAGGGATCACCGCCGCCGGCACTCGCAACGTAGGGAAGCGGTATCTCGTCGCGTTCAAGGCGGACGTCTCGGCCGCCGACAAGCAGTCGGTCCTGGCGCAGATGGGCCTCGACGTCGAGGAGGCCCTCGACGAGATCGGCTCCCTCGTCGCCGAAGGCAAGCCGGGCAAGGTGCGGCCGAACGCCGCGTTCCAGTTGCTCTCGAACCCGAAGGTCGCGTGGGTGGAAGAAGACACCTACTGGCCGAACCTCCTGGTGGACATGCCGATGGCGATGTCGCAACTCCCGCTGCCGGCCTTCCACGACGTGATGGCGACGCTCCCCAAGGTCGACATGCCGGGACAGACGGTCGGCGAGACGCCATGGGGCATCCGCCGCGTCAACGCCCCGGGGGCCTGGTCGAAGACGCAGGGCGAAGGCGTCCGCGTCGCGGTCATCGATACGGGCATCTACGCGAAGCATCCCGACCTCGCCGGCAACTACGCCGGAGGCTATAACGCCATCGACTCCGACAAGGAGCCGAACGACGACAACGGACACGGCACGCACGTCGCCGGCACGATCGCCGCGATCAAAGACGACAAGGGCGTCGTCGGCGTGGCGCCGAAGGCGAAGCTCTTCGCCGTCAAAGTCCTCGACGCCAAGGGCGGCGGCTCGCTGGTCAGCATCGTGAAGGGCCTCATCTGGTGCGGACGGAACAACATCCAGGTCGCGAACATGTCTCTGGGCGCGCCGATCGGCACGTTCTTCATGCACTGGGCGGTGATGTACGCGAACATGAAGGGGGTGGCGATCGTCGCCGCCGCCGGCAACTCGGGAGGCAAGGTCTCGTATCCGGGCGGCTATCCGGAGGTCATCGCGGTCTCCGCCGCCGACGCCTACAACAAGATCGCCCCGTGGTCGAGCCGCGGCAAGCAGGTCGCGGTGATCGCTCCGGGCGTCGACGTCTTGTCGCTGGCCCCGGGCGGAGGAATGGCCACGCACTCCGGCACGTCCATGGCCACGCCTCACGTGGCGGGGCTCGCGGCGCTGGCGGTGACGCAGAACTTCAAAGGCAGCGCCCAGATCAAGCAGGCGCTGCAGGCCGCGTCCACGAAGCTCGAGGGCCTCAAGCCCGAGGAGCAGGGCGCGGGGATGCCGGACGCCGCGAAGCTGTTGCGGCGCTAGGGTTTTCGCACGGCCCAGGGGCCGCTGGTCGTCACGACGATCCGGCAGGACCCGAAGCCTTTGACGGCGAGCTCGTGCTCGACGCCCGCGGGGAGGAGCGCATACTCCGAGGGCCCGAGCACGAGCTCGGTCGTTTGGGCCCGGACCCACAGCTTGCCTTTGAGCACCACGATCGTCTCGTCGGCGTCGTGCGCGTGCGAGGGGATGACGTAGCCGGAGGGGAACTTCACGAGCGCCTGGATCCCGTGCGTCACGGGGTCCTCGCGGAGCAGATGATATTCCGCGCCCGGCGGCAGGTTCGTCGGAGGCTTCCAGTCCATGTCCGAGGACTTCCGGAGCGTGACGTCGCGTCCGGTCGGGAGCTGCGGCTGCGCGAGCAGGGCGACGGCGAGGACCAGGGAAAGCCGGAGGAGCATGCCGGGATTTTACTATAAGTCGGGTTGAATCGCGGCCGCAGCGGGGCTATCCTGCGGGCATGGAGCCCGTTCCCTCTCCGGCCCCCCGGCCGGACCCCTCCGCGGCCGGCGCGGAGCGCGGCCCGGCCGAGAACCCGTTCGCCCCGGCGCCGGGCCGAGGCTCCAGGACGGCGGTCTTGGCCGCGGCCGCGATCGCGGCGATCCTCGCCTCCTCCGCCGTCCTCGTCTCGCGGCGCGCTCCGCAGGCGCCGCCCGTCCCGCCGGCGGTGACCGCCGCGAACGCCGCCCAGGAGGGAGAGACCTTGGTCGCCGCGGTGCCCGCCGGGATCAACGTCGAGGCGGCCCGGGACGCGTGCTGGAAGCCCGGGCCGTCGCTCGACGCCAAGCTTCCCGAGGCCCGGTGGAGCCGGCTGCCGGAGTCGTGGAGGAAGCCGCTTTCGGGCGGCTCAGACGGGTCCGCCGAGCCGAAGCGGGCGTTTCCCGAGGGGGCCGCGGCGCGCGAAGGCGACCTGCCGCCGCCGGGCTCGTGCCGGTTGCCCGGCGCGCCTAGCGCACCTCGTTGAGGCTGACTTCTCCCGAGAGGTTTCCGAGTTCCGAGACGGACTCCGCGTCGAGGGTGACCGCTCCCCCGTCGGGGCGGATCGTGCCCTTCACGATGACGTGCCGGTGGCGCTCGACTAAGCGAAGCACCCCGGCTT
>JACQPK010000037.1 GCA_016207565.1 Elusimicrobiota bacterium | reverse complement strand
TTGCTGAAGCCCTTCCTTCCTAGGGAGTTCGAGGCGGCTCTCGACGCGATCGGCGTCTAGGCGCGAGACCTGGCGCGTCTGATGGATTCAGGATGACAAGATCCATTCGTCCTCGAATCGAGGAGCATGGTCAAAGTACTAGAATCGGCTCGGTGCGGCCCGCGGTTGTTGCCGTAGTCCTTTCGGCGCTTCTGCCCGCTGCCGGTCTAACGGCCTCGGCGCAGACCTGTCCCGCGGGCACCGAATTCACGATCACCGAGAACCTCGGCGACGAGCTGATCATTCATTGCGCCAAGCCGCAAAAGGGGGTCGGAGGCAGCGCTGCGCCTAATGCGGAGGAGCGAGCGTGGGCGAGTCATCTCCGATTTCCTCATTGGGAAGGGCATTCCGATTCGTATCGACCCGGATCGATTCTGGGTGCGGGGGGCGGGTGCCGCGTATGACTGGAGTGCCCGGGCGATCCTGGTGCCACCGGAGGCGAAAGATCGCGACGCGGTCAGCCTAGCCATTTCGATCGCCCACGAAGGCTATCACGCCCTCCAGGCGATCGAGTTGGAGATGATCCCATGCATCGAGGCCGAGCAGGACGCGGCATTCGCCGGGTTCGCCGTATACTTCGAGATGTTGGAGAACGGCGCCCTGCCTTTGAAAGGGGAGGACGCGCTCGACTTCGAGTTCTTCGCCGAATCCATAAAGCATGATAGGCTGCGACGATTCGACCTCTTGGTACAGGAGGTGCACGAGAAGCGGAGGGAGTCCATCCTCGGACTCGGCAACTTCCTCCCCTTACTCGGACGGTTGGTTTTCGGCGTTTCGCTCCGAATATCGGACTTCGCTTGGAACCTTACGGAGGACTACCAGATCCTGGACGACCACAGGTGGCATCTCTCATACTGGTGGAACAAGGAGCCGGTCAAGAGGACGCGTCGAGCGCACCAAGAGGATGAGGAAAGGAAAGAGCAATGGATCAAGGAACACCGGCAAGATTTTCAGCGGCACTTCTAGCGATTAGCCTGGCCGTTTCGTGCCATTGGCTTCAGTTCAAGACCATCGCTACCGACGGGATCAGGTGCGAAGTGCCGAGGAATTGGCAAGAGAGCTCCGGCGCCGGCTCCCTCCATGTACGGGCGCCTGAAGCCGTCCGCGAGGTTGGAGCATTCATCTCGGTGTATCCAGGCTCTCCCGACACACGCGCTGAGCTCGAAGAGTCGATCGAGTCGGCGAAGAGGACATTTCGCGGCGACCCCAATTTTTCCAGCCATCCCTTGGTCGAGGTGGCAGTTGGCGGAACCCGGGGCTATATGCGATCCGAAACCATGACGGGGTTCCGTAAGCTATTCCACCGAAAAACTCCGCTGCCTGAGCCGGTGAAGGTGCGCCGGACTATCGTTTCGTTTAACGTCGGAGCGACGGGTTATGAGATCATGTACATGGCTCCACTTGAGCTTTACGACAAGCATTTGCCCGCATTCGAGAGGGTGCTCAGGACGCTCAAGGTGGAGCCCAAGCCTTGATCTTGCCGCTCCTCCTGCTGGCGACGACGCTGCGTGGCGAAGGAGCTTGCCCAGCCGGTTGGCGCGGAAAGGCGTGCGGGCGGAGCCGATCACCGTGCGCCAAGGCGGAAAGTGCGAAGGCTTCTATTCGGAGATCGGGAAGTGGGTCTGCGTCGAGCCCTGACGGCTCAGCCGCCGCGGACGGCCTTCGCGAATCGATCGTCGCGCGCGCGCGAGGCGCGGTATCCCGCCGGCGTCGCGACCGAGCCGAGCTGCTGAACGCGCGCGGAGCTCGAGGGGTGGGTCTTCAGTAATCCGCCTCCGCCGCCCAGCCGGCCCAAGACCCGAGCGAGCGCCGCCGAGTCGTAGCCGGCGCGCGCGGCGAACTCGGCGCCGAGCTGGTCGGCCTCGAACTCCTTCTCGCGGGAGTAGCCCTTCACGACGAGGTTGGTGACGATGTCGTCGATCGCGCCCTCGAAGCTCTCGGTGAGCTTCCCGAGGTCCTCGGCCCGGGTGTCCTTCGAGGCCTCGCGCGCGAGGATCTCGAAGGCGGAGGTGAGGCGCGCGGTCTTGATCGTCTTGAGGCCGTGCTTGGTCGCGACGTGCGCGATCTCGTGCGCGAGGATGCACGCGAGCTCGTCCTCGTTCTCCGCGAGGCTCACGAGGCCGCGCGTCACCAACACGAAGCCGCCGGGGGCGGCGAAGGCGTTGGGCTCGTCCGACTCCAGCACCTGGAAGCGGTAGCCGCCGTAGGTCTCCGGGCGGTCGGAGGCCATGGCCACGGCCTGGCCGATCAGGCGCACGTAGCGGTTGAGCGCCTCGTCGGTCGACGGCTCGTAGCGCGACAGGAGCTCCGCCGCCACGCCGCGGCCGATGTAGTATTCCTCGCTCTCGGAGAGGTCGGCCGCGCTCTTGCGGAAGGCGGCGCTCGTCTTCCGGATGCTCTCGGCCTGCGACTGCTTGAGCCAGCCTTTCTCGACGGCTCGGTCGGTCGCGCGCTCGACGGCGGCGTCGAACGTCTTGCAGCCCGCGGCCGCCCCCAGCGCCGCGGCCAGCACCCACGCCCCGGCGCGGCGGCTCACTGCGCGCCTCCCAGGCCGCCCTCGCGCACGAAGCGCAGGACGTCCTTCTCGGGCACGGCGCTCTTGGCGAGGTCGTCGACGGCGGCGAAGTTGGACTTAGGGCGTCTCTTGCGGTAGCCGCCTTCGACCGTCGGGTTGAAGCCCTTGCCGGCGAGCGTGATCTCGTCGGCGCTCGTCTCGGAGACGGCGTCGTCGGAGGCGCTGACCCTGTACTTCCGCTCGGTCACCGCGCTCCGGTGCACCCAGCCGGTCTTCGCGCCGGAGGCGACCTTGAACCACGCGCCTTGGGAGGCGAGGGAGGCGAGCCGCTGGCCCAGTTTCGCGGTGGCGACCGTCGAGGCGTAAAACTGGGGCGACTTTTTCAGCGCCGTCTCCCGGACGACGACCGTCAACGTCGGCGCGTCGCCCGCCGCGAGGGCGGGCGCCGCCACCAGCATCCAAAGCCAGCGCTTCATGTCACTTCTCCTTAAGGGCGTAGGAGCCGTCCCAGTCCGCCGCCGGCGGCTCCGCCCTCAGACGTTCGATGCGCTCCAGGAAGAACCCGGCGGGCTCGTCGCCTTCGAGCCCTCGCCAGACCCGCTCCGCCTCGTCGAAACGGCGCGCGCGGTAGGCGGCCAGGCCTTCCTCGAAGCCGCGGGCGCGCGCGAGCCGCTCGGAGTCCACCGAGCCCTTGAGGCCGAGCAGCTCGTAGACGCGCATCGGTTTATTCTTCCCCTTCACCTTGATGAAGTCAAGCTCCCGCGTCTCGATCGCGTCGGCGGCGAGCCGGCGCGTATTCTCCGACAGGAGGATGAACGTGCCGTACTGCTTGTTCACGCCCTCCAGGCGGGAGGCGAGGTTCACCTCGTCGCCCATCGCCGTGTACGAGAAGCGCTTGGTGGAGCCCATGTTGCCGACGGACGCCAGGCCCGTGTTCAAGCCGATGCGGACCCGCAGCGGCGGCAGGCCCTGGGCCTTGAAGCGGAGGCGGAGCTCCGCCATCTTCTCTTGGTTCAGCAGGGCCGCGCGGCACGCCCGCACCGCGTGGTCGGAGCAATCGAGCGGGGCGTTCCAGAACGCCATGATCGCGTCGCCGATGTACTTGTCGAGCGTGCCCCCGGACTCGAGGATGATGTCGGTCATCGCCGTGAGGTACTCGTTCATCACCGCGGCGAGGCGCTCGGGCTCGAGTGTCTCCGACAGGGTGGTGAAGCCCTCGATGTCCGAGAAGAAGAGCGAAATCTCCCGCCGCTCTCCCGCGAGCTTCAGGCTCTTCGGGTCGTCGGCGATGCGATCCACGACCTCCGGCGAGAGGTAGAGGCCGAAGGCACGCTTGATGTAGCGCCGCTCGCGCCCCTCGACGACGTAGTTGTAGGCGGCGC
>JACQPK010000401.1 GCA_016207565.1 Elusimicrobiota bacterium | reverse complement strand
GGGCTACGACGGCCGCATCGGCATCGCGGCGCTCAAGGAGAGGCCCGAAGCCGTCGACGCGAGCGCCGAGTCCATCTACGCGCTCGGGCCGTATTTCGCCACGCGCCGCGAGCTCGTGCTGGCCTGGCTGGCCCGCTACGGCGGGGACGGGCCGTTCGGCCCCTTCGACGCCTACAGCGAGGGCCGCTGGCTCGAGCGCTATTACGCCGTGGACCAGGGCTCGCTGGCGCTCGGGCTGATCGGACGCCAAGGCGCGTCCCTGCGCGCCTTCCTGGAGCGCGAGGGACTGGCCGGCCGCTTCGTCGACCTGTATCGCAAGAGCCTGAGACGTCCGGCGCGCGGCCGGCCCTAAGGGCAGAGCTTTCGCCGTGAGGCCTTCTCGATGTAGGCGCACGCGTCGGGCGTCTTGCAGCTCGTCTCGCCGTGGTCGACCTCGACCTTCCCGATACGACGCGCCGTTTCCGCCGCCTGCTTACGCAACGCCGGCTTGAAGACGCCGATCGAGATGAGCGCCCCGTTCATGGCGTGTCGCGCGAGGTTGGGCGAGGCATGGATATCCTTCTCGATCGTCGCCAGCGTCTTTTCGGCGTCCGCGTCGCCGATCGAGGCGGGATCGTCTTTGAGGCGGGCGCTGAAGATCCCGTAGCCGGCCTCCCGGACGAACTCCTCGCGTGAGCGCATCCAGGCCCTCATGGTCTTATCGCCGATCGTGCTGCGCGCCACCAGCGCCGATAGGTAGCAGGCGACGAAGCGCGAGGACGAATCCCGGATCAGGGACTCCGCCTCCTCCGGCGTGAGCCTCTGGGGATCGGCGACCTGGAGCGCCAGCACGCGCGCCTCGGCGTTGCCGGTCCTCCAGAGCTCCATCGCGAGCGCGTGGTTGCGCTTGATCTTCTTCTGGAGCTTGCCGATCTCCGAGGTGAGGACGCCGTAGACGTTCTCCCCCGCCCCGTGCCGTCGGTAAATCGCCGCGGTCTGCGGCTTGCCGAGCTTCTTGAGCGCAGCGAGAATCTCGTTCGCGTTCATCAGGTGTCCTCCGTGGGCCGGGAATCGACCCGTTAATATTATTTCCAAGCGAGGCCATGAAAGGAAAGCGGTAGCGCATGAGAGACGTCGGGCCCGGCTCCGAAGATTCTATCTCTCGTTGGACCCGACCGCCAGCGCCTGCGACCGGGACGCCGAGAACCGTCACGGGACGGCGATGTCTCGGGGTTACACTGGATTCGAGGCCGCAGGCCTTGGGAGCTGCCCATGGATACGGAACGAAAACTGGTCCCCTTGTGGCCCGCCGACGCGCGCATCGCTCGCCGCGGACCCTTGGACGCCGACGTTTCGACGGAGGTGTGCGTCGTGGGAGCGGGGATCGCGGGCCTTACGATCGCCTATCGCCTGGCGCGGGCGGGGACGAGGGTCGTCGTCCTCGAGGCCGGATCGATAGGAGGCGGCGAAACGGAAAGGACCACCGCGCATCTCGCCCTCGCTCTCGACGACGGCTATCTCGAGCTCGAACGCATCCATGGCGAAGACGGCGCGCGGCTCGCGGCAGCCAGCCACGCGGCGGCCATCGACGAGATCGAGCGCATCGTCGACGAGGAGGGGATCGAATGCGGGTTCGAGCGCCTGGACGGCTATCTCTTCGCGCCGCCGGAAAGCCCCGGCGAGGGCCTCGACGAGGAGCTCGCGGCGTCGCGACGCGCGGGGATCGTCGGCGTCGCCCGAGTCGAGCGGGCGCCGCTGGAAGGGTTCGACACGGGGCCGGCCCTCCGCTACCCGCGGCAGGCCCAGTTCCACCCGCTGCTATACCTCGCCGCGCTGGCGAAAGCGGTTGAACGGCTCGGCGGCCGCATCCACGGCGACAGCCGCGTCACCGAGGTCAAGGAAGGCTCCCCGGCCCGCATCCGGGTCGGAAAGCGCGTCGTCACCGCCGGGGCCGTCGTGATCGCGACCAACACGCCCTTCAACGACCGGCTGGTCATCCACACGAAGCAGGCCTCGTACCGGACCTACGCGATCGCCGCGCCGATCCCCCGCGGCTCGATCGCTCCCGGCCTCTATTGGGACACGGAGCACCCCTACCACTACGCCCGTCTGGAGCCGGGGAGCGCGCGGACGACGGCAACCCTCATCATCGGCGGAGAGGATCACAAGACGGGTCAGATGGAGCAAGATCCCTATCGCCGTTTTGCGCGCCTGGAACGGTGGTCCCGGAGCCGCTTCGCCGCCATGGGTCCGGTGTCCTACCGCTGGTCCGGTCAGGTCGTCGGCACGGTCGACGGATTGGCGTTCATCGGACGCAACCCCGGCGACGGGCCGAACGTCTATATCTCCACCGGAGACTGCGGACACGGCATGACCTACGGGACGATCGCCGGCTTGATGCTCCCGGACCTCATCGCGGGAAAGCACCATCCTTGGGAAGCCCTCTATGAGCCGGGAAGGGTCCGGACGGGCGCGGCGAAACGGTGGGCTCGGGAGAACCTGAACGCGGCCGCTCAATACGTACGGCACGTCCTACCGGGCGGGGCCTCCTCCCCCGACCAGATCGCGCCCGGCTCCGGGGCCGTCTTGCGCCGCGGCCTGTCGAAGGTCGCGATCTACCGAGAGCCCGACGGGACGCTCCGGGAGCTCTCGGCGGTTTGCCCTCACCTGGGAAGCCTCGTATGCTGGAACTCCGCGGAGAAGAGCTGGGACTGCCCCGCCCATGGCTCCCGGTTCGCGCCCGACGGCCGCGTGCTCAACGGCCCGGCGAACGTCGGCCTCGCCCCCGCCGCGGCGCCCAAGCGCCGGAACGCGCGCCGCCGCCGCACCGCGGCTCCCGTGCGCGGCCGCAAAGCGGCCCGGCGAGGCGGAAGGCGCGGGATCAACGCCGCCCGGTGAGGCTGCTGAGGAACCCCTAATACGGAAAACCGAAGCAGCGGGTCCTGTCGTCGGTGGGGCCCATCGGCCTCTGCTCGGGCGGCGCCGCCTTCGGCGGCGGCGCCCTCGCACCCGGCCGATCCGACCCACCGACGCC
>JACQPK010000375.1 GCA_016207565.1 Elusimicrobiota bacterium | reverse complement strand
GCTCAGCGTGAAGCAGAAGACGATCGAGCGCGCGGACGGCCAGGGGTTCCTGATGATCCTCCCCGCGCAGGACATCGTCGGGACGCACGGCAAGACCTATCGATTCTGCGGGTTCGATGAAATCCACGGGTACCGGACGTGGGACATCCTCGAGGCGATGCAGTTGGACCCGACGCGCCTGGACGCGCAGATGTGGATCACGAGCTATGCCAGCCTGTTCCATCGTCCCGGCGTCCCGTTGTTCGACCTCGTGGCCGCGGGCCGGGCCGGCAGCGACCCGCGGATGTTGTTCAGTTGGTACGCGGCGGACTTCACGACGGACGAGGCGTTCCACGACGCCGACCCCGAGACGCGGGCGAACCCGTCGCGGGGCTCGTGGGCCGACCCCGGCTATCTCGCCCAGCAGCAGCGTCGCCTGCCGGCCCACAAGTATCGCCGGCTCCATCTCAACCTCCCCGGGCTCCCCGAAGGCTCGGCGTTCGCCGTCGAAGCCGTGATGGACGCTGTGGCCCGGGGCGTGCGCCAGCGTCCCGCAGAGGCTGAGACGCTCTACGTCGCCTTCGTGGACATGAGCGGCGGCAGCAATGACGACGCCACGCTGGCCATCGCCCACCTCGACGCGGACGGGCGCGCCGTGCTCGACACTGTTGTGAACCAGGGTCCGCCCCCGCCCTTTGACCCCCGGGGGGCGGTTGAGCGGTTCGCCCGCGTGCTGGCCGAGTATCGCGTGGGGACCGTCGTGGGGGACCGCTACGCGGGGCTGACGTTCGCCCGCGACTTCGAGCGCCACGGGGTCGGCTACCTCGTGGCCGGAATGACGACGACGCAGCTGTACGAGGCGCTGGAGCCCGCCTTGAACGGGCGGCAGGTGATCCTCCTCGACACGCCCGAGGTCGAGCAACAACTCCTCGGCCTCGTCTGGCGCGGGGGGAAGATTGACCACCCGGCGGCGGAGCACGACGACTGGGCCAACGCCGCCGCCGGGGCGTGCGTCCTCGCCCTGCAGGCCGGGGCGCCCGTCGTGGCCACGGAGCCCACCCCGGAGGAGTTGCGAGCCCTCCGCGCCTGGAGCCGCGAGAGTGGCGGCGTCTTTACCGTGGACGATCCGAATGCTGTTGTCGAGGACACGCTGGCGGACGACCTGCGATACCCGAGGACCATGGTATGACGTCCGACGACGATCCGCGCGAGGGCGTGCTGCCCGGCTTGGTGTTGGAGGTGAGCACGCTGCTCATGCAGATGCGCCTCGGCGGGGTCCATGATCCGTGGGCATCGTTTCAGCTGTTGACGTTGTGGCTCGCGTACGTCTTTGACGTGGCCGCGTGCCGCGCCCTGCGCGCCAAACCCCGGCCCCCCCACGAGGCGCCCGCCGCGCGGCTCGCCCATCTGCGGCGTCTGCTCCACGAGGGCCGCGGCTACCAACAATACGTGATCGACCTCTGGGCCGACCTCGACCATCGGGGCGTTCCCCCCGACGCCATACCCGACCTGCTGCTGGAGGCGGCCGATCGCGTGCTGGTTCTGCGGGTCGAAGGCGAGGCGCTCGATGCCATGCGATGAGGAACCACGAGGACGGACTGATGACGATTGTGCGCGTGGGCACACTCCTGAGGCCTGGGCGGCGGCCTTGAGACGGCGGACGTTCCCACGCACTGTCGAGGTGGTCTCATGGCCTTCCACCTCACGGGTCCACGCGTCCGCCGAGCCGCCCATTTCTTTCTCAACACGCTTCAACACGTTTCGACAACAACAGACATCGCCGAAAGGAGCACGACATGAAGACGCCTACCACATTTCGTGAATTGCGTGAGCAACGCGAAGAACACGAGTATCGCTTGCTCGCCGCGCTGCTCGGCTGGCCCGATCCGTTCGCCCGCCCCTTCGTGCCGATCACGGAGACGCGGCGGCCCCAGCCGACACCGCCGCCCGCGACAGAGCGCCAGGTGCGGAGTCTCATTGAGGCCCTGGGCGTGCGCCCCGAGATGGAGCCCGCGGTGGCCGACCGGCTGGCCCGCGCGCTGACCGCGCGCTGAGGGGGGAGGAGACGACGACATGACGACCATGACGACGACGGAGACGCTGACGGCCGACGCGGCGCTCGCGGAATTGCAGCGCGTCGGCCGCAAGGCGCGCGCCCTGCTCGCTGACCTCCCCGCCGACACCGACCCGGCCGCGCTCCGGGCCGAGGCCGCCGTTTACGCGGCCCAGCAACCCGCGTTTGGCGTGGGGGTGACGCCGTGCGCAAGCCTGTGGCGCCGGCTGGCCCGGATCGAGGGTCACGCCGACGCGGTGGACGCGGCGCTCGGTGAGGCGGCCCGAGTGCTCGCCGAGGCCGAGCGGGTCGCAGGCCAGCCCTTGCCCCCGGCCGAGGCTCCGGCGACGAGCCTCACAGACATCCACGAGCGCGAGGCGCGGGAGCGCGACCGGCGCGGCGCGGAGACAATCCTCGCCGCGCTCCCCGCGCCCCTCGACGCGGCGCGGCGCCTGCGTGGCGTGCTGGTGGAGACGGCGGGGCGGCTCGCCGTGGCGGCGCTGGCCGTAAGCGAGGCGCAGCACGCCGACGTCCTCCGCGCGCTCCAGGCGCGGCAGCGCGAGGCGCTCCGCACCCTCCGCGAGCAGACCCACGCCGCCGACGCCGAGCACAGGGCCGCGGTCGCCCGGTGGGCGGCGCGGGTCGGCCGTGCGCTGGACGCGCCGGGTGCCGCGGAATCGGACGGGCCGTGACTGAGCCGCCGCTCGCCGCGACCCTCCGCCTCGACCTTCACGCCCCGCCCCGCCCCGGGTGGCCCAAGGTGAAACCGTGCCTGGTGTGCGGCCGGTTGCGGGTGGCGACCGCGCCCAACGACCGGCTGCACCCGACCTGTCGCGCTCGCGCCGTCGAGGACGAGACGGGTGCTCTCGTGGCGGCCGGGCTCCTGCGCTGGTCGGGTGAGGGCGGAGAATGACCGACGCCCGCAGCCCACAACCCACAACGGGGTTTGTGCCGTGTGACCTCGTGCGGACACTGCGCCTCGCCCTGGTGCTCGCGGCGCTGCGCGCGGGCGCCGACGCAGCGACGCTGGCGGTGCGCACCGAGCTGGCGGGCCTCCCGCCCCCGCCCCGGCGGGCGCGGATCGGGCCCGTCATCAGCGCGGCGACGCTGCGCCTCGCCGCCAGCTTCGCTTTCGGCCAGTAATCTGGTAGACTCCCACGTCTGCCGTCGTGGAGGCGGCTGTCCCTTGCCCACCCGGAAAGAGCTGATCGACAACGTTGAGAAAGCCCGCGGCTCGCGGGTCATCTGCTACTTCACCAGTGACCGCCAAGGCCAGGAGACGCAGATCGGCGACGATGTACAGCCGTTCTTCGCCCAGCACCTAGGGATGCTGGGCAAGGTCCCCAAGATCGACATGCTGATCTACAGCCGAGGGGGCAACACCCTCACCGGGTTCGCGCTGGCGAACGCCATGCGCGAGTTCGCGGAGAAGGTGAACGTGCTGGTCCCGTTCCGGGCGCACAGTTGCGCAACCCTGATCGCGCTGAGCGCGGACAGCATCGTGGCGGGGCCCTTCGCGCAGCTGAGCCCCATCGATCCCAGCATCACGAGCCCCCACGGGCCGAGCATCAAGGTTGGCGGCGAGAAGAAGTTCGTGCCGGTCAGCGTCGAGGATGTCGCGAACTACTTCGAGCTGGCCCGAGGGGAGGCCGGACTCAAGGACGAGCAGAACATTGCGACGGTCTTCGGGTATCTGTGCCAGCGCGTGAACCCCCTGGCCCTCGGGGCGGTGTACCGCGCGCGGGAGCAGATCGGGATGCTCGCGACTAAGCTCCTCTCGCTGCACACGAAGGACGAGGCCAAGGTCGCCAGGATCGTGAAGGTGCTGACCCGCGAACTCCTGTCCCACGACTACTTCATTGGGCGCCGGGAGGCGAAGGATCTAGGTCTCCCCGTCGTGGACGCCACCGATGCGGAGGCCGCGCTCATGTGGCAGATCTACGAGGATGTGGCCGAGGAGCTGAAGCTGTCGGAGCCATGGAACTGGGAGAAGGAGGCCCAGGGCAACCTACCGAAGAAGGTTTCGGTGGCACGGTGCCTGCTGGAGTCCAACGGCTTGAAGCATGTATATTCCAGCACTTACGAGGTCAAGAGGATCGCGACCGGGGGCGGCCCTGGAGGGGGCGGGAAGAAGGGCGAGACGTTGCAGGTTACGGGCCTTGAGGACTGCTGGAAAAAGGTATGATTGAAGAGAGGAGGGTGTCCGTGGCGAACTTCTCGGGTACCGCACTACCCCCGATCGTTCGGGTCGGGAACTCCGCCGACGCCGGCCCAGCGCTCGACCGGAGCAGTTCGCTCGCCGGGGCTCCGTCGCCGGTCTACATCGTCCGGCCAACGATCATCCGCGCGGTCCCCAAGGCGACACCCCCGCAGCATGCTCCGAAGCCGCGAGTCTTGAAGGCTCTCCGCAAGCGTACCGCCTAGCCCGTCGTACCGGGCTGCCCCTTGAGCTTCGCTAAGGCCCCCTGGATGCGCTGCCCCTCCCTCCCGAGGATGGCAGCAACGTAAACGTCCTGTCGCGGGTGTGATGCGCCCTCCTCACCGTCAACCGACCCGCCGCCACTTTCTCGCCCGGGTCCGCGCCTTCCGCCGCCGCGAGCAGCGGGACGCGATGTACACCGTCGCCACCTTCCTGGTGCGGCACTCTTGGGGCAAACCCGGGGAGATGGCCGACGCGCTGGGCGTGCTGCTGCTCACGTGGAACCAGGCGTTCTACCGCTACGGCCCCTTCGACTCCGCTCGGTTGGAGCGCTGCCTCCGTGCTCACCTGCCGACGCTCCGGCGGCTGCGGCGCCGGAGCGTCGCGAGCCTGACGCGGGCCGACCGGCCGCCCGTTGCGCGGCTCTTCCGCGCTCTCCTCCGGGCGCTCCGCATCCGGTCCGGCCCGCGTCGGGGTCACAGCAGCCCCGTGGCCGTCGCCAAGGCGCTGCACCTGCTCGCCCCGCGGTGCTTGCCGCTGTGGGACGACGCGATCGCCCGCGCCTACGGCTGCCACTACGCCGGCCGCGACCCAGCCGAGCGCTACTGGACCTTCTGCGAGAGGACGCGCACGTTCGCCCGCCATGCCCGCCCATGGGTCCGTCGGGACGGACGCCCGTTGCTCAAGGCGCTGGACGAATACAACTACGCGACCTACACGAAGGGGTGGCGGTAGACCGCACATCCCGCAACCTACCTTACGAGACCAGCTTGTCCAATAAACTGCAGCGCAAAACCGAGCAAGACGGCGAGCCACGAGAGCCTCAAGAACCAACGGCCCCTGGACGTGAGGTCGGCCGGCGATGTAAAGAAGGCATGTCGGTCAAGCCGGCCTACCGCGGCGACGCCAACCACCCCGAACATGTCCAGAGCGAGACCTGCCAGGACCCAGTAGTCGCCCGGAGCAAGCATGGACAGATCCCCCCACTCGAAGACGATTCGACTCGCCGCGGCCAGCGTCCACACGGCCATGACCGCAAAGGTCACGTCTCTCGGTGCCCACCATGACGTCCGTCCGCGAATTCGCTCTGTCAATTGGTCTGCGACGGCCTTCGGGCCCCACATAAGACCGGTGCCCGACCAAAACACTCCCGGTGAGGCTAGCAGCACCGGCTCCACGTCGTCGTTCCCGAAGCCGTTGCGCAGCCAGTTCGCCGTGACTCTCATGCAGGCATGTACCATGTCGCTGGCCCGGCGCCGCTGCTGAAACTGCCACCCGACGAAAAGGAACGCCCCGCCCGCGGTGACCGCGAAGAGCAGCGACAGCCCGGCGAACTGCCAGGGCGCGAACCCCGTCCAGAACGCGGTGCCCGAAACTATCCAGGCCGCGGCACCGAGGTACAAGACGGTGGCGCCGTAGGCCATCTGCTCCTTGTTCTGGCGGTAGGTCCCGTAGATGCCCACGTACGAGCGCACCAGCTCGTATGCCCGCTCTTGCTCAGGCGTCATCGCCGTGATCCCTCCCTGCTGGGCGACTCTAGCACCCCTTTAAGTGCTTGACCGCGGGGCCTGCGACCAGTGGTCCGGTTCGACGCGACGCTGGAGGACATCGCCGAGTTCTTGGAGGACGCGGAGCGAGGCACCTGACCCGCGGGGGCGACTACCGGGCCCCTTCAAGCATCGCGTGCCCTCATTGTTCGTGCGCTTCCCTGAACGCTGGAAGTGGCCGAGTAGGCGCTGGCTGAAGGTCTCTCGACTCGGTCCGCCAGCGGCCTTGATCCGCCCACACGCGGAGCCGTTGAACCACAACACGGTTGCGGGTCTGAAGCTCAACGCGGAACCTTTGTGGTCTAGCGTTGGGTGGGGGAGGATCGGGGAACCGTAGGCTCTGTGCGACGGGGAGCCAATCCAAACCACTACCAGCGCTGATCGTGCCAACCTCGATCGGACCCTCGATCACGCGCTCAGTCTCGTCGTGGACCCGCACGACAACGTCATAGGCGGGATAGGCACCCGTCTGCCGAATGAAGTAGGCGAGTTGCCCACCCCGGCGCAGAGGCTCGAAGTAGGCGTAGCTGTCGCCGCCGGTCATCCAGCCGCGGAGTTCCTCAGTCTGCTGGTCTTGCTCACGAAGAGTGAAGTACGCGGCTAGTGCACTGAAGATTGCAGCGAGGAAAATCCACACAACCGGGTTTGTCAGCTTCATCGCCTCGGTCCCCGCAAGCAGAACGCGGCTCGCCTAGAAGGTCGCCCGCCAGTCGCGCTTCGTCCGTAGAACATCAGCGCGCCTGAGCCGACAGCCCGCGCCGGGCCAGGCAGAGTGGGAAGGCGCGGTCGATCACCGCCCGCGCCCGTGCCTCCTCGACGGCAGCGACGGGCAGGAGCAGCAGGCCCGTCCCCCATACACCGAACCCGACCTCCGTCGTCACCGTTGTCACGCGGACGCCCGACTCGACGAGCGCCGCTTCGGTTGCCTTGATGCACTCCGCGAGGGCGGTCGCCGCCTCGGCCGCGGTTACCACACCTTCGGCGGCGAACGTATACCGACTGCGGACGACCGCCGGCTCCGTCCCCCAGCGGCGTGGGACCCGCGTCTCGACTTCTACATCAACCGCGTAGCCCCGCGCGATCATGCAGCCAACGTAGCCCCCGGAGCGGTCGCAATCGTCCCGGTCGACGAGCACGCGCGTTGCCGGCTGCCCGCGGAGCGGCTCGGTCGGCATGAGGTCGGACGGCCGGGCCGCCGCGCACCCAAGCACCGCGAGAGCAAGCACCACTACCCCGGGGCCGCTCAGGAGTCTCGTCGTCGTTGTCATTGTCGCCACCTCAACGCGCACGGCTTCCCCGCCCGATCACGCCGCCACGCTACAAGCGTGACGCCGTTGGAGTCAAACCGCCTCCCCCGGACCCCGGCCCCCTTCACCAAACAAAAACGTCACG
Source organism: Elusimicrobiota bacterium (assembly GCA_016207565.1). GTDB lineage: Bacteria > Elusimicrobiota > Elusimicrobia > UBA1565 > JACRDR01 > JACRDR01. The sequence continues at coordinate 7,170 of JACQPK010000375.1, read as the reverse complement.
GCCGAGCAAGCACTCACGGCGCGGTGACTAGAATTAAGAGGTGACAGACCTGCTGCGCCGAGGAGGAATCGAACGATGCCCAAGACAGGTGCCCGAGTTGTTGTTGGATGATAGTCGTGCACGCTGGAACGAGCCCGCAGTGCTGGGCTTCTGGCGGTTCGTCTGCGAGCGGCATCTCGCGTTCGTGCGCCGGGTCGTCTGGCGGACCCCGCCGCCCTGGACGTGCGATCCCGTGCTGGCCACGACACGTCTGACGAACGTGTACCGGCAGTTGGACCGGCACTCCCGCTACTTGATCGTCACGATCCTGTCGGACACGTCTTCCGCCCCGAGCGATACTCTCTTCAACGTCATCGTCTTCCGCACATTCAACCGGATCACGACATGGGAAGCGCTCGGCGGTTTCCGCGCGGCGGGCGCTTGGAATCTCGACGAGGCGCGGCGAATTCTGCTGGATCGCGAAGCGCACGGCGAGCCCGTCTTCACCGGACGCTATCGCATTTCTCAGCAGGGAGCCGACATCCAGGGCCTCTCCAAGGTCGAGGGATATATTCGACGGATCGCGGTAATCCGCGATCAGTTGCCCGCGCTCTGTGCGAGGTTGACGGCCGCGCGCTCGCTCGCCGAGGTCCACGCCCTGCTGGTCCAACTCCCCGGCGTCGGCGGGTTCACCGGCTACGGGCTGGCGCTCGACCTCACCTACGCGAAGCTCGTACCCTTCACCGACGATGATTATGTCTTCCCGGGCCCGGGTGCCCGCGGGGCCCTTGATCGCATGCTCTCCGAGCACGCGCGAGCCCTGACTACGTACACCGACGCCATCCACCAGCTGCGCAGAGATCAAACGGCACTCCTCCGCGCGGCCCGAGCCGTGTTGCTCGGGCCACCGCTCACTGTGGCCAACATTCAGCACTCACTTTGCGAATTCGGGAAGTACTGGCGAGTCCAAGACGGTGGCCACGTGAAGGAGCGGTTTGTTCCTGCGCGGGCGGACCGCGACCTCCGGCTCTGGGAGGCCCTGCCCGAGGAATTCCTCGTGCCACGTCGGCTGCCGATGCGGCCCGGCGGAATTCGGGGTGTCACCGCGCGCTGACCGCTACGCGGTGCCCGGTCTGCCTCCGAGCGCCGACGGAGGCGGGCTCCGCGGCGCAGCGCGGCCCCTGCAGGCGCCGAGCCCATAGGCGGGGCCAGCGAGGGCGGAAAGGCCGCCGCCTCCCCACCGAGGGCGTGGCCGGGCGCGGCCCCTCCGGGGGCCGCCGGGGTATACTTGGTGCGGGCGGCCAGGACCTAAAAGTGGCCGCCCGGAGGCGCTCGGGTGAGAGACTGGGGCATGGCGCGATGATCGCTGATCCAATTCCGCAGGCGCTCCGGCTCCCCTCGCCGCTCACCCCCGAGTCGCGCGCTCGCTGGGTTGGTGCGCTGGTCGCCGAGGCCACCCAGCCCGCCTACGGTCGGCTCGGGCGGGAGGCGGACTTCGTCGCGGCGCTGCGCCCGTTGTTCCGGGAGTGGGCCCAGGGCAAAGAGTGGGGGGCGTACACCGACGACGAGGTCGTCGGTGTCGTCGAGGACTGGGTCGACGTCCGGGCTCGGGGCGCGCTGGCCGTGGGGGTAGAGAACGACGCTCGGCTGCGCGAGGCATTCCATGTCGAGGACCGCCGCACGTGGATGGCACTCAAGTGGAACGTCCTGCTCGCCCTCGCGCCAGCCCGATTCACCGTGCTCGCCCTCCGGCTCGACGCGCTACATCCGTTGGCGCTGGGCGAGATCCTCCGCCGACTGGAACACCATCCGGGCGGTGCCTGGGCAGTGCTGAAGGCGATGTCTACGCCGGACCGGACGGGGGCGCCCCTGACGCGGACGACCCCGCTCGGCCGAGAGCTCACGGGCCTCATCCTGCCGGGGCAACCCGCGCGAACGGAGGTCGCGGAGATCAGCCGGCGCGCGGACGTGGCGCTCCGCAAGATGGCTTGGGGTTATTCGCCGCCCCGTGACCGAAAACGCATCGCCGACGAGGCCGCGCCCCCCGACGCGCGGGGCCGGCGCGACCAGCCCGCGCGCTTCCAGGCACTCGTCAACCATTTCGACGCGGCCGTGTGGGAGGCCGTGCGCGGGCGCTGCACGGGATCGCCGCCGGCTCAGGACTTGCTGCGCCGAGCGATGGGTGGTGGGCTGGACATCATCCCCACCACAATCGCCAACCGCGTGACCGACTGGGCCCGGAAACTGACCTCAGCGGCCGAGCGCCGATCCACCGAGGAGCGGGCGAGCGTCGAGGTGGCCCTCCAGCTGCGGGCCGAAGGGGCTCGCCTCACCGTGCGCCCCGACGGCGACGAGGCGGACCTGCTGCGAGCGGCGCGCGAACTCCTCGGCGATCCAGTGTGGCGCGAGCCGCTCCAGGTGTTCCTCGCCCGGGGGGTGACGGACGACGACTGGAGCGTGCTGGAGGCCCGCCACGGGTACTCTCGGCGGACGCTCAAGCGCTGGTACGACCGCGCCCGGCAGGAACTCCGCCGCCGGCTCGGCGGCGGGCCCGGGGCACCCCGGCGCATCATCGTAAGTCCCTTCCTAGCAGCTCCGGTCCCTCCCCGGAAAAATCGCCCCGCCCCGCCCGTTTCGACCCCTTCCCTACGGTTGTGTTCGGCGAAGGAAGGGGGACCCACTGATGACCGAACAGCGACGTCTCCGGGTCGTCGTCGAGGCGGGGCCCGCGGGGACGGACGTCCGCATCACCGGAGCCGACCGGGAGCCCAGCCTCGCCGTGCTCCGCGACCTCCTGCCAGCGATACGTGACATCGACCGCGCCGTCCGGCCGACGCCCGAGCCGCCCACCGCGCCGCGCTCCCCGGCGGGGGAGTCATGAGTCGAGCCGACGCGCCCGCCACGCCGCCGCCCACGGTCGAGGTCGAGAGCGTGCTCCTCGCCGCGCTCCTCGACGGCTCCCCCCACCACCGCGAAGCGGGCCTCGCCCGGGCGGTGCGGGGCGCGCTCGCGCCGCCACACGAGGACCCCGCGCTCGACGCCGCAGCGCGCCGCTGGACCGCCGAGGCGCTTGAGCTGCTGCAGGGCGGGGGGGTGGTCCGGGCGTGCGACGACGACCACGGTGGGCGCGAGGGCGCTGCGTGGCAGGTCAGCTCGGCGCCGGTCGCCGTGCTCGCGCTGCTGAAGCGGCGGCTAGAGGTGGTGCGGCATCTGAGTGTCACCGACCCCGACCGCACCGACGAGTTCGACGAGATCGTGGCGTTCCTGGCGCGGCTCCCCGCCGTGGAGCAGGAAGTCATCGGGCGCCAGGTGCGCGACGCCTTTCCAGGGCTCACAGCCCAGACCCTCCGTGCCACCCTCGCGCTGGTGCCGGTGCGACCCCTGCTAACCGCCCTGCGGCAGACCCTGGTCGAGACCAAGTCGCCCGATCACGAGGGGTCAGCGGCCGTCGGGGGCGCGATGCGGACGCTGGCCGATGCCCTCGTGGCCCAGAATGACCCCACAATATCCAAGCTCGGGGCCGCGGAAGTGGACCGGGTCTTTCGCGCCTACTCCACCGTGCGCGCCGGGCGCGTGTTATGGCAGGCGGCGCTCGCCGACGCCCAGGCGGCGCTCGCCTCGGACGGGCCCCGGGAGGCGGCGCTTGATCCAGCCGAGCAGCAGCGCGTACGCGAGGAGGCAGCCGAACGGGCCCACGGCGTCCTGGAGCACGCCGACCCCCTCGCGCTCGTCGCGGAGGCGCTCCCGCACATGGGGTACGGAGGCGACCCGGCGCCGGCACTGATCCTGTACCTCGCGGTGACCTCGCGCCTGCTCGCGATGCGCCCCGGGGCCATGCCCTGCCATACGGTGCTCCTCGGCGTGCCATCGGCGGGGAAGTCGTACACGTTGATGGTGGTGCGGCGCCTGCTGCCGCCCGACGCTCACCATGAGATCCAAGCCGGTTCACCGCGCGTCTTGATCTACGACAGGGCGCCACTGCGCCATCGGCTGCTCGTCTTCGCCGAGATCGACAGCCTCCCGGCGGGCGAGGACAACCCGGCCGCCTCCGCAATTCGCAGTCTGCTCCAGGAGCACGTGCTCGCGTACCAGGTGGTCGTGCGAGATGAGGAGGGACGCTACTTCGTCCAGACGATCCGCAGGCCGGGACCGACGCTCCTCGTCACCACGGCGACGCGCGAGGTCGGCGGTCAGCTTGGCTCGCGCTTGTTCTCGTTAGAAGTGCCCGAGGATCGCGCCCGGGTGCAAGCCGCCCTGAAGAAGCAGGGCGAGATCGAGCTGGCCGGGGTCACCGAGCCGGACGCCGCGCTCGTCGCGTTCCAGGCGTACCTGCAGACCTTCGCGCCCATCGACGTCTGGGTCCCCTACGCGGGCCAGCTGGCCGCGGCGCTCGGTCACTCGGAGGGCGCCCCGCGCCTGCTGCGGGACTTCGCCCGGCTCCTCGCGCTCGTGAAGGCCGCCGCGATCCTCCGGCACCGCCATCGTGAGCGCGACGCGCACGGACGCATCGTCGCCGCCGTCGCCGACTACGCGACTGTCCGTGACCTCGTCGTCCCGCTGTTCGAAGCCGGCGGGGTCGGCGCGTCTGAGAACACTCGCCGGATCGTGACCGTCGTGGGGCAGCACATCGGCAAGCACCCCGGGGGCATCACCTACCGCGTGGTGGCCCGGGCGCTCGGGGTCACGGACGCGACCGCGGGACGATGGGCGCGGAGGGCGATCGAGGGCGGCTGGCTCGTCAATAACGAGGAGCGCCCCTACCGGCCTGCGATTCTCGGCTTGGGCACCGAGCCGCTGCCCGCAGCCGGGGGACTCCCGGAGCCGGAGGACCTCATCGAGTGGCGAGCGGGTGCGGGTGTGTACCCCCCGGTAGACGCCGTTAACACGTTAACTGGCTCGCCGGCTAACCCGACCGATGAGGGCGTTAACAGGGGTGAGTTAACTCTAAGTGCCAGGATTGCTGGGGCTAACGAGGCCAGTTATCCAGTTAACGCCGGTCACCGGGGGGTACAGGCCCTGCACCCTGCGGCAGTTAACGGGGACCAGGTAACCGGGCGGCGAGCCGCGATAACTCCGCCCCTCACCCCAGCCGTTCCGCGAACTCCCGCCGTCCCCCGGGGGGCCGGCCGGTGAGCGCGCCCGCCCGCTACCCGCGCACGCCCCTCCGGCCGGTTCCGCCCGCGCCCGCCCCCCTGCCGCCGGATGTCCGCGAAGCCGCCGTCCAAGCCCTCGTGCGGATGTTGCGGGCCGAACTCGCGCCGGCTGTTGCCCCGCCCAACCAGTCATTATATAATTATCCCTGTCGCACAACGTCACGCCAAGGAGGCGGACATGGGGACAAGGCGCACAGGGACGACGGGCCAGCGGCGAACGCGGACACGCCACGGGGCCCTGCGGATGACGAGCGTAATGCTGCCCCCTGAGATGCTGACCCGGCTGAAGGTGACCGCGGCGCAGCGCGGCGAGTCGGTGGGCGAGTGCATGCGGCGCGCCGTCGAGGCCTGGCTGCGGCGCGCGGGAGGCCGGGCATGAACGCCTGCATCTACGCGCGCAAGAGCACGGCCCAGGAGACCAAGCACGTCGAGGAGAAGTCCGTGACGCGCCAGGGGGAGGAGTCACGCGTCTATGCCGAGACCCACGGGTGGCCCGTGGTCGATGTCTATGTGGACGATGGAGTGTCTGGCGCCGTGCCCATGGAGCAGCGCCCGGGCGGGCGCGCGCTGCTCGCGGCTGTCGAGTCCACCCCCCGGCCGTTCGACGTGGTGATCATGGCGGCGGACGACCGGTTGGCGCGCGACCAATGGGAGGCCGCGGCAACCTTGTCGCGCTTCTACCGGGCGGGCGTAGCCTTGCATTATTATCAGGAGCGCCGCGCCGTGGACTTGGGCCACGCCACCGGACGCTTCATGGAGTCCGCCCGCGGGTTCGGCTCGGAACTCTACCGTGAGGCCCTCACTCGCCACATGGTAGACGCGCTGAAGCGCAAGGCGCGTCAGGGCCACGTGCACGGCGGCGCCGTCTTCGGCTACACCAACGTCCGCGTGGACGGCCACGTGGAGCGGGTCATCAACGCGGACGAGGCCGCAGTGCTCCGGCGCATCTTCACGCGCTACGCCGAGGGGAAGGGCCTCCGAGGCATCGCGAAGGAGTTGAACGCGGAGCGGCTGCCGGCGCCGCGCCCGTCCAAGGGCGGCCCCGCCGGGTGGTCGTCGCTCACGGTGCGCGACATGATTAAGCGCCCGCTCTACACCGGCCGCGTGGTCAGCCGATGGGGGGCCGAGACGATCCAGGTCGAGCGCCCCGCGTTGCGCATCATCGACGCCGCGCTCTGGCAGGCCGTGCAGCAGCGCCGACAGCAGACGGCCGCGATCTACCTCCGCAGCACGGGGGGCCGGCTGTGGGGTAAGCCCGCCTCGACCGTGGAGGCCAAGTACCTGCTCAGCGGGATGGCGCTCTGCCCATGCGGCAGCGGGCTCACCGTCCGCTCGCGCAGCCACGGCCGGAGGCGCGCCTTCTTCTACCAGTGCCGCGCCGCGCTCGAAAAGGGCACGGTCTGCGACAACCGGATGGCGCTCCCGCTGACCCTCACGGACGGCGTGGTGCTCAACTACCTGGAAGGTGTCCTGCTCCACCCCGACGTTGTCAGCGAGGCGGTGCGCCGCCTGGTCCAGCCCGACCCCACCCCCGAGGCTCCCGAGCAGCGGCGGGCGCGGCTGCACCGCGAGCTGGCCCAGGTGGAGAAGGAGCTGGCCAACTACAGCGAGGCCATTGCCGCCGGGGGCGCGCCGCTCGACACGGTGGTGAGCGCGATGAAGCTCCGCGAGCGGCGCCGCGCCGAGCTACAGGATGGGCTCGCCCGTCTGGACCGCGAAGTGACCGCGCCGCCGCTCGATCTCGCCGCGCTCCGCCCGACGATCACCGCACTGCTCGCCGACTGGCGCGGGCTCGCCGCGAAGCACGTGCAGGCTAGCCGGCAGTTGCTCCGGAAGCTGCTCGCGACGCGCCTCACCTTCAGCCCTGACCCCGAGGCCGGCCCGGGCGTGATCCGGTTCCGCGGCGAGGGGACGCTGGCGCCGATTCTCGGAATGTTGGAAATTCAGTGTCTTCCAACATTGGTGGCCCCAACGGGATTCGAACCCGTGTTTCAGCCTTGAGAGGGCCGTGTCCTGGGCCTCTAGACGATGGGGCCGG